>NZ_JAMPKD010000051.1:0-3230 GCF_039961915.1 Trichocoleus sp. DQ-A2 | reverse complement strand
AACTTAATTGAAATCTTATGGAAGTTTATGAAATATGAATGGATAGAGATAGAGGCTTATCGGGACTGGAAAAGTTTAGTAAAGTATGTCAAAAATGTGCTAAAAAAAGTCGGAACCGAATATGTAATTAATTTTGCTTAAGCACTTATCAAAGTTTACTTGGTTCTATAACTTTGGATATTCAGATTGATTGGTCAGTTATAAATAGTTAGTATAGGCTAGCATTTAACATGATAATCCTGTATGCGATTCAACGAATTGGAGAGAGAACGTCAACGGAATCAATGTCTCACTCAAGAAAAGTTTTCTGAACACTTATTAACACTAAAGGAATGTATGGATGCACAGTATCAATATACTAAGTTGTTTTATGGTCTTTTAGGACAACGCCATCTCACTCAACATACTGATGCAGAAACGCCAATCGTATCAGCAGTAATTAAAAATGAAATTGCGCTTTACTCAACACTGATTTTAACAATAGATGGTTTACCCGGTTCTGGTCGGGTATTATTACGTTCAGTTTATGAAGCATTAATGATCGCAAAATTTGCATCTCTACGGCAGAGTGACAGTCTCATATCGAAATGGATAGCAGGAGAGACGATTTACTTCTCCAATGCAATCCTAAAGAAGATAATGACACCAGAAATTACTGAGCTTAAGAATCTTTGGGCAGTTTTATGTCAAGTATCTCATGCAACTATTTATTCATATCAGGTAACAACAAAATTTGAGGATATTGAGAATGAAACATCAGCAAATCTTGCTATTTTAGCCATGTTACTAGGTTGCAATTTTCATCTCATAAATAAACACTATGTAACAAACTCAATGGTTTATTTGGCAAAGGCTTACCATAGCGAAGAGGGGGAGTTTCCGCGCCGTCGAGATACAGCGAAGATTGCTACTCAAGCTGCAACTAAATTTCTTTCTAAGCAAGGTCGCCAGGTCATCAAAGAGTACTCTAAAGTGTGGCAACTATCTCCTCAAGTTAGTTCGTAGAATTTGCTCTAAACAGCAGACTAACATTCGGGTCCAGCAGATTGACCAAAACCGCTTAGGAGAAATGCTAAGGTATTAGCCCGCTGGCTCGATCTGTTAGATCGCTATGTATGTGACATAAGCTACGGGTTGTAAACAAATAAAGGCTAATCATTGGAGGTTATAATTGGAACTTCTAGAGATTGCAGGCACTACCAATGCTTAGAGAGTGAAGTGTAACTGCTAGATTCATAGTTTGAAATCTAAGTTCGCGAACACGTTTCTATGTACCGAAGGCATCGCATTGTATCCTTCAACTTAATACGATCGCCCGTTCGTTCTTGTAGGTCGTGGTTTAGAATCCGTGTCTAGTAGAGTTTTGGCTCAATTAGTGTTTGTTTAGGCAATAGTACAACTCAAATACGATAAGAGCATGGAATGTAATGATAGAGGAACATAGGTGGACAGAATTGCAACAACGGCAATGGATTTGTGATGTCGAAGATGTAAATCTGATACCACAAGGAGCTTCATTTATTAGCTTGTGGAAACAGTATACAAATGGCGTTGCGATCGCGCTGTCTATTCACTCTAAGAACGGTCAGTTTGTGTTGTATCAAGATGTGGGTCATGCGGCATCTGGAACAAAAAGAACTAATTGCGGTACATTTTCAACCACAGATGCTGCGGTACATCAACTGATTCAAGAGTGCGATGGCTGGGATAATACGTGGGGTATCTAATAGCAAGCCCAGGGAAATAACGGGTGGATAAATGAGCATTGTGTAGATAGCATCACGCTGTATTACCGAGGGTATCCGGGCATAGTAACTGAAGTGCTATGGTTTGACGATACGGGAAAAGTAAAGCAAGCTTGGGCTTGTTACGCCATTAACATAACAAGGAAGGGTGAGTTATGAAGCAATCGCCAATTTCATCTGAATCGATTTCAGCACCGAGCGGTAAGACAATATACCCAGAACCTTATGCTTCCCTTGTTCAGGGACGACAAAAGCGAAAACTGGGTGACTATTTTGGGTTGACTCATTTTGGAGTTAATTTGACCCATCTCTCACCCGGTGCAATTTCTGCTCTTGCTCACAGCCACTCAAAGCAAGAAGAATTTATCCTGGTATTGGAAGGCAGTCCAACGCTGGTACTCGGCGAAGAGGAATTCGTTTTGCATCCCGGTGACTGCTACGGATTTAAGGCAGGCACGGGTATCGCCCATCAACTGATTAATCGATCTGAAGAAAACGTAACCTATCTTGAGGTTGGCGATCGCACCCAGGGAGATGAGGTGGAATTCCCAAATGACGATCTCAAAGCCACACAATTGCCGAATAGGGAATGGGCTTTAACGCACAAAGATGGTCGCGCATATTAATAGCACTGCCTAACAACCATGCTGCACCAGAACATTCCGCGATCGCATTCTATCTTTCAACTGAATGCGATCGCCCGATTTTATGAGTGAAGTGGTAATTCAAACGGAGAGTCTCAAGCTGATTCTCCAATCGACTGAGGAAATCCTCGCCTGGGTCGAGTCCCTGAGTCCTGCTGATAAGGCGGAAATCTCACCCGATTGGCTGGCGCGGGTTTGCGCCTCGACAGCGGCAGACCCGTGGACGCATGGATTCTCCTTAGTGGAGCGGGCTAGCAGTGCCGTCATCGGGAGCTGCGCGTACAAGGGTCCCCCAGCCAGACCAAGGAGGAGTCGTTGAGATTGCTTACGGAGTAGACCCGGAGTATCAAGGGCGCGGGTATGCCACGGAGGCAGCTAGGGCGCTGGTCAATTTTGCGTTCCGCAGTGGGCAAGTCCGTCTAGTTCGTGCCCACACATGGGCGGAGAACAACGCTTCGATGCGGGTACTTGCGAAGTGTGGATTTGAGTGTATCGGTGAGGTGGTAGACCCAGAGGACGGTTTGGTTTGGAGGTGGGAATTACAGCGAGAAGCCGCCTAACAGTTCAGGACTTACGCAAAGACACTAGATATAGAGTAAAGGTCAAACAAGCCGCACGGGAATAGAGGGGTGTTTGAGTTCCTCAATCAAGTACTCAGAAAGCCATTGGTATTTCAGTTGATAAATGGTTTGAGAGGTCAGGATAGATAGTCTTTTTACCTACATTCTGCAGGTTCTGGGTAGAGTCAAAGAGATTTTTTGAAAGAGGAGTCAACGGCAAGCTACGCCAAATCAAGCTGTTAGGTCAACAGAGTTGATAATAACGACTGGCATCGGTTCCC
>NZ_JAMPKD010000050.1:0-4843 GCF_039961915.1 Trichocoleus sp. DQ-A2 | reverse complement strand
AACTTAATTGAAATCTTATGGAAGTTTATGAAATATGAATGGATAGAGATAGAGGCTTATCGGGACTGGAAAAGTTTAGTAAAGTATGTCAAAAATGTGCTAAAAAAAGTCGGAACCGAATATGTAATTAATTTTGCTTAAGCACTTAAAAGATACTGGCGTTGGCATTGCACCCCCAGAACAGACGCGGATTTTTGACCGCTTTTATCGGATAAATAGCGATCGCTCTCGACACACAGGCGGTTCTGGATTGGGCTTGTCAATTGCCAAAGCGATCGCTACTGCCCACAACGGCAGCATCGACGTTCATAGCGAACTGGGCAAAGGCAGCACGTTTACAATCAGACTGCCCTTGCATCATTAAATACACTGCTGCATTTTTTGGCTAATTCGATTTTGGTTTAAGTTAACCGTCATTAAAGGTACTTTTGTTGGCGTTAACCTTAAGAATGAGGAAGGTGCGATCGCGTCTATCTAATTAAATGCTTTAAATTTCTTCCGAATGACCTATCAGGATTTCATCCTAATTTCATTTTTTTGTAAAACACTGAGAAATACCTACTGCTTTCTTGAACTAACTTACAGATCAGGAGCGAGGATAGTTAAATAAATTGATGCCCCTATCTATGCAAATTAATTCTTTTAAAAATGGTTTTTTGGCTGTCACCCTGGTAGCGATCGCCTCCATGACTGGCGGATTTCTGACAGCTTGTTCTAGTGGCTCTCAAAACCAAGCCCAAGCCCCAACCGCCTCCCCATCAGATGCTGGCGGCATGGAACACATGGAACACAGGGGACACGGAAGCGGCATGAATCATAGCATGGCAATGGATTTAGGGCCAGCCGATGCTAACTACGAGCTGCGATTTATTGACGCGATGAGCGTACATCATCAAGGTGCGGTGATGATGGCAAAAGAAGCCCAACAGAAATCTAAACGCCCTGAAATCAAGCAGTTAGCTGACAATATCATCCAAGACCAAAACAAAGAAATTAATCAGATGACACAGTGGCGACAGGCATGGTATCCCCAAGCCAACAAACAGCCGGTTGCTTACGGAGGTGCAGACAAATCCGTAGTCCCCATGTCAGAACAACAACGCCAAAGCATGATGATGTCTGGGGATATGGGCGCTGCCGATGCTGAGTTCGATCTGCGCTTTATCATTGGGATGATTGCTCACCATGAAGGTGCTTTAACAATGGCTGAAGATGCACTGAATAAGTCGAAGCGACCCGAAATTAAACAATTGTCCCAACAAATTATCACTTCACAAAAAGCAGAAATTGAGAAAATGCAGCAGTGGCGACAAGCTTGGTACAAAAAGTAATTCAGATTAATTGAAAGCAGGAAGGGGTGACAAAACAGCACCGATAGCCACCTAGGCCAGGATTTCTCCCTTCCCGTGAACGGGGAGGGTTGGGGTGGGGTTCCTGATTTCATCCTAATTTCATTCTTTTGTGCAAACTTAATATCTAGATGGTGGTTTAACGCTGTTGCGGTCAGCCTCACTGGCTATTTCGGCAGTAGGTAAGTGCCCTTGCTAGAGGGCTGGAAGAAAACCTCGCTATCCCATCCAAACGCAAGGAACCCCTTAGTTATGCTTTTTTTTGCTTCCAAGCCATCTAAGGCACGCGATCGCTTATTTGGGACACTCCTGAGCCTACTCCTACTGGCTGCACCAACCTCGGTTCTCGCCCATGCTGGACATGGGGATGAGTTTCATGGAGAAACCGAAGCTAGCCAGGGAACTCCCCAAGGGATTCAAGTAGATGCCCAAACAGCAAAACGGATGGGAATCGAGGTAAAACCAGTCTCTCAACAACGGCTGGGTTTTGGCATTAAAACCACGGGTCAAATTGAAACGTTGCCCAGCCAAAAAGCGGAAGTGACATCACCCACTCCGGGGAAAATCGTTGAGCTTCTCGTGGAACCCGGTGCCGTGGTGCAAGCAGGCAAAGTCATCGCTGTCATCGCCGCACCCGACTTAGTAGAACTGCGCGTAGGTTCCCAGGAAAAACGAGCCGAAGCCGAAGCGGATCTGCAACAGGCGCAAGCAGATTTAAAGCTAGCTCAAGAAAATTATCAGCAATACTCGCAGATAGCCGCCTCAGACATTCAGCAAGCTCGCACTGAACTAGCAGTCGCTCAAGAACAGTATGAACGCGATCGCGAGTTGGAGCGTGCAGGAGCGTTGCCACGTCGCCAAATGCTGGAGTCTCTTGCTCACCTGGCAGAAGCCAAAACGCAATTGACCAAAGCAACCAGCCGTCGGGAAGTGCTGGAAGCCGAAGCGCAACTCAAACGCGCCAAATCAGCTGTAAAAGTGGCAAATTCCCGGATTCGCCTGAGTAATACCGCTTATCAGACGCGGCTGCAACAACTGGGAACCCGCGCCAATGACAAAGGGTTGGTGACGGTAACAGCTCCCATTTCTGGCACCGTTGCCGACCGGGAAATTACCCTCGGTCAATCGGTGGAGGAGGCGGGGGCAAAGCTGATGACCATCCTGAATAATAATCGGGTGTGGGCTACGGCGAGTATCTACGAAAAAGATTTAAATCAGGTAAAAATTGGGCAACGAGTTAGGGTGAAGGTTGCCAGCTTGCCGAATCGCACCTTCACAGGCAAGATTGCGGTGATTGGCTCGGTTGTAGAAGGGGAAACGCGAGTCGTGCCAGTCAAAGCTGAACTGGATAACCCTGGCGGACAGTTGAAGCCGGGGATGTTTGCAGAATTGGAAGTGTTAACCAACCAAACTCCCGCGCCTATCTTAGTCATTCCGACTTCAGCCGTGGTGGAAACCAATGGCAGGCAGCGAGTTTACGTGCAAAATGGTACCGCCTTTGAGCCAGTTGAAGTCACCTTGGGACGAACTGTGGGGGATGTAGTTGAAGTCAAGGGAAGTTTGTTTGAGGGCGATCGCATTGTCACCCAAGGCGCAATTCAACTGTATGCCCAATCCTTACGCGGCGGCAGCTCAGAAGGCAAAAGCGAAGAGAAACAGCCTTTAATTCCAAACTCAGACGCGATTAATCGGGTTTCTGCCATTCAAAACTCACTTCCTTGGTTGTGGGTTTTGCCAGCCGGGGGAGCGATCGCATTCGTTGCCTTTTGGTTAGGACGCCGCACTCAGTCGCGCCGGGTGCCTAAAACCTTAGAGGCGTTGCCTTCAATACCTTTACCCCACGAATCAGAAATTGTTAATGACTCGGCAAGCAAACAGGAAAAAGTAAAAAGTCAATAATTCTCTTTCTTTTGTCTTTTGCCTTTAACTATGCTTAGTGCGCTTATCAAGTGGTCTATTAAACAACGCTGGCTAGTTGTCCTTGCCGCCATGCTGGTGACAGTTTGGATATTTCGCGTGGCGTCACAAATGCCAGTGGATGTATTTCCCAGCTTTGCTCCACCCCAAGTCGAAATTCAAACTGAAGCCCCCGGATTAGCTCCAGAAGAAGTAGAATCTCTGGTTACTTTACCGATTGAAAGTGCTATTAATGGGACTCCCGGCGTCACAACAGTACGGTCTGCTTCAGCGGTGGGGCTTTCAGTTGTGAAAGTTATCTTCAATTGGGAAACTGATATTTATCAAGCCCGACAGTTAGTGACAGAGCGATTGCAGCAAGCGCAAGAAAAGCTGCCAGAAAGTGTTGATTCGCCACAAATTTCTCCGATTAGTTCTCCAATCGGCACTGTATTGCAATATGCTTTCACTGTTGAAGAAGGTAACAGGCAACAAGCATCTTCACCTAGCACTGACTTGATGGAGGTCAGGCGTATCGTAGATTGGCAGGTGACAAACCGCCTTTTAGCGGTTCCTGGCGTCTCGCAGGTAATCGCTTATGGGGGTGATATTCGCCAGTATCAAATATTAGTCGATCCAGCGAAACTAAAAGCGTTTGATGTGTCTTTACAGGACGTGACTGAAGCCGCAGAAAAAGCCAATGTTAACGCTCCGGGTGGATTTCTCATTAACCCTGACCAAGAGCTATTAATTCGGGGTGTTGGGCGGATTGAGTCCATTGAAGACTTGCGACAATCAGCGATTACCGCTCGAAATGGAACACCGATTCGATTAGGCGAGGTCGCTGATGTCAAAATTGGTGCCGCACTCAAGCGGGGCGATGGCAGTTTGAATGGCAAAAAGGCAATTGTGGTCATGATTAACAAACAGCCACAAGCCGATACTCCCACGGTCACTCGTGCCATTGAGGCGGCAATGAAAGAGGTGAAATCGAGTTTGCCTCCGGATGTAAAAATGACGGTTACTTTCCGTCAAGAAGACTTTATCGACGCCTCGATTGAAAATGTTCGGGAAGCACTCGTTGAAGGCAGTATTATTGTTGCTTTTATTCTTGTCCCGTTTTTGATGAATTGGCGCACGCTTGTCGTGAGTCTCACTGCACTTCCCTTGTCTTTGTTGTTAGGATTGCTAGCGTTAAATTGGCTGGGATATGGTCTGAATACGATGACTCTGGGAGGCTTGGCAGTTGCGATTGGTTCAGCCGTTGATGATGCCATTGTGGACGCTGAAAATGTCTACCGTAGCTTACGAGAAAATAAGCTGGCAGGGAAACCAAAGTCACCATTAGAAGTTGTCTTTGAAGGTTGTCAGGAAGTACGCGATTCTCTATTTGGTGCAACTTTAATTACTGTGGTGGTTTTCTCGCCAATTTTTGCCCTTGCTGGTGTGGAAGGTCGCATTTTTACACCGATGGGAGTGGCTTATCGGGACTTAAACAGATTTCAAGCCCAAATAAAACCCAAAGCAGCTTTATAGGCTGAGAATACATCTCGATTAGCGTTCACCCACTCCATAAAACGGAAAGACATCGCTGTCCG
>NZ_JAMPKD010000049.1:0-8617 GCF_039961915.1 Trichocoleus sp. DQ-A2 | reverse complement strand
TTTAACCCCAGCCAAACGCGATAAATCCCCGCTTCGTTGCGGTCGATTTCAATCTCTGGCGCGACTTCTTGCGCTTGAAGAGCGATGTATTCGTTCAGCTCTTCTTGCGGCTCGGACTGGCGTTGGGCGTCCCGAATGCTCTTGAAGGTGTCCTTGTGGATGGGGATAGCGCGGTTGCCGGAAAGGAGCGTCCAGAGGATATCCTCTTTCATCCAGATGGTGATGATTTCTTCTGGATGGACTTCCTGGTAAGTGTCCCAAGACAGGACTTTAGCGATGGTGATTTTCTCGTCGATGGAGAGAGGCGATCTGGTGGCGGGTGCGGTGGGTGCGATCGCTTTGGTGATGGGGGCGATCGCTTGGAGCAATTGTTGTGAGATCATTAAAGTACCTTTTGACTTCGGTTAATTGGTGGAAGCCGCTTTTGGTTCTAGTCCTGAGAAAACTTGGGAACCGGAGCGGCTAGCTTTTTAAATACTACTCTCACTCAGTGGCAACTGTCAACTGTTGACAGTTGCCACTGAGTGAGAGTAGATTAATGTTGATGGAGCTACTGCATGGCGATGATTAATACGCTTGAGGATTTTTTGAAGGGCAGAGGAGTAGAAACGCCTTACCAATTTTGGAAAGATACAGGACTGGCTCAAGCTACGGCTTACCGCCTGTTCCGGAAGCGTGCTGCTTACCCTTCCAAGGAAGCTCAGGATGCAATTTGCCGGACTTATGCCGCGCAGCCGGGAGACTTTTTGAGATATGTGCCAGATGAAGAGAGCGATCGCCCATGAAGACCCTCGAATTCAAAATCTACCCAACCGTCGCCCAGTCACAAACAATCGATCTGTGGCTGGAGCAACTAAAGTGGGTTTGGAACCGGGGGTTGGAGATTCGCCTAGAGGCACAACAGCGGCGCTGGAGGAAGAAGGTAGATCGCCCTATCCCAGAGAGCCTGAAACTCAAGTGGAAGGATGGCAAATTAGTAGGAATAGGAGTCAGAAAAACCAAAGCAGGGCATAAATTCTGCGAGATCCGCACCTGCCGAGACATTGAAAATCCGAAGAAATTCGCACAGTGCGAGTTTTTCAGGAGCCATCGCATTCCTGAATGGCTGCAAGACGTTCCATGTAAGTTCAAAAGTGGTGTAAATGACGCTTTAAACAAGTCTTGGAAAGCTTACGCCAACCCTAAACATCCCGGCAGGAAGCCAAAGTTTAAGGGTAAATACGATAAATTAAAATCGCTCGTCAACCTCAATGCCGGCGGCAAATATAAAGAGCTAAACCCCAAAAGAATACCGGGTGGCGATAACGGTCATGTCCACTTTCCCAAGCTAGGTAAGCTGTACGTCAAAGGCTTTTTCAAGCGCTTCATGACCGAAGAATATGGCAGTGCCAGAATTCTTAAAGAACCTTCTGGATATTATCTTCAGGTGTGCGTGCCTTCAGAAGAAGTCACGCTGCCAGCAAACGATAAAGCTGTGGGGATTGACCCAGGCGTGACAGCAGTGATCGCCACCGACCAAGGGCGATTAGTCCCGAATCCCAGACTACTAAACAGCAAAACAAAGCGCCTTCGCAGGTTGCAGCGGAAGCTAGCGCGACAGCAGAAAGACAGCAGCAGCGCTAAAAAAACCAAGCGATTTATTGCGCTGCAACACGAGAAAATTCGCCGCACTCGTAACGCCTTTAACCACAAACTCAGCACAAAATTGGTGCGGGAGTATGGGGCATTGGCAATTGAAGACACGAAGCTACAAAACATGACTCGCCGCCCTAAAGCTGTACTAAAAGAAGACGGCAAAGGGCACGAGCGGAATGGGGCTAAAGCGAAAGCTGGCTTAAATCGCAGCTTACTGGATGTGGCGATTGGTGACTTGAGAGCCAAAATTGAAACCAAGGCGAAAGTATGGGGAAGAGAAGCAGAGCGCACCCATGCACCGCATTCCAGTCAGAATTGTCACCGCTGTGGCTCCAAGGGGAATCGCCGCAGCCAGTCAGAATTTATCTGTGTTAATCCCATTTGCAAAGCTTTCGGGATTACACAGCAAGCAGACACCAACGCTTCACGGAACCATCTGCTTAATTCAAGTTTCCTGAGTTCGGGAAAGTACCGCCCTTGGGGGTGGGAACTCATGCCGCTGAAGGGGGGCGAAATGCTCTCGGCGCAGGCGGAAGCTGAGCAATCAGCACCGTTGCCTGAATATGGCAACCGATCGCGCGGGGCGGGGGGATTTATTCCCCCTACTCCGCCTCAACCAACCTCAAACCTTGATACGCCCAGACTCCCAAACGAACGCAAGAGAAAATCCCGATTCGCGCAACCCTGGAATAAAACTTTCATTCAGCTTACTTTATGGGATTTTGGGGAAGAAATCAGGAGCGAGGGGTAAAGGCGATCGCAAGTACGGAATCATTCGCTTAATTGAAGAGGAAATCAGGGGCAAGGGGTGAAGGCGATCGCAAGGCAAGTTGCCAACATTAAAGACCGTCAGCGGAATGCAAACTTTGGCGCGATTTTATCAACAATTTATCCCAGCTTTTTTTGACCTGATTATTTTTGATGAAGTCCATCGTTCTTAACCGTTATTCCAAACCAAAATTTTATTTATCTAAATCTAAGGTTATAAAAGTGTAAAATGAGGTGTAAAGTAGAACTATGAAATCCTTGCGGGGTATATGACAACAGCGCCGTCGAGAATGACTCTTGCGCCCGTGTTCTATACACTGGCTCAGGTTCAATTTAACCCAATTGCCCAAATGTCGGATTATGTTGCCCGTTTGCAGGAGCGCCTGCGCCGAAGCGGGTTCCCTGATTTCCGAGCCGAAAATCAATTTGAACTCACAATTCGCCGACTAGATGAAGCAGAACCTGACGTTCAGCCTACGCAGCATATGCGCTGGAGCTTTACGAATACTAAACGCACTGAAGGATATTGGTTACTCTCAAATGCCTTGGTTTTTCACACTACTACGTACGATACCTTTGCAGATTTCTTGGAAAAGACCCTCTCTGGTTTAAAGCTAGTTCACGAAATTGTTGACTTGGCTTATGTTGAACGGATTGGAATGCGTTATCTTGATGCTGTTACTCCGATAGGTAACGATACCCTACAACAATATTTGAACCCATCTCTGCTTGGCTTTTCTGCAAATCTAGAGGGTCGTCTAAGCCATAGCTTTACCGAAACGGTCACAGCTATTGAGGATGGCAACTTAGTTGCTAGAGCAGTTATTACAGATGGGGCATTAGCTTTATCACCTGACTTGTTTCCGTTACAGCTCGAACTACAAGCCCGATTTGCAGAAATTAATGGTCGGAATGCTGTGTTGGATACTGACTATTTTGTTGCTAAGCGAAACGAGTTTAATCTCATAGAAGTTGAAGATCAACTTCAGAAAGCACATGACATCATCACGAATGCTTTCAAGGTTGCGGTAACTGACTACGCTAGAGAAAAGTGGGCTTAAGAAAATGACAAAGCCATATCCCAAAACTCCTCTTTATCCTATAAAAACTAATAGTCCTCATCAAGCTAGGGTAATTCGCGCCCCCATATGGATTTGGACATCAGGTACTGGTGGTGTTATGACGCCACATGGTACGCCTAAGGTACTAAATCAATATTACGATCCACGTATACATGTCGAACCTTGTAGGGCAAAGCAGATTGATACAAGATCGCCTGCTGAGCATGTTGCTAACATCCGTGATGTATTTGCTATAAGTATGTCTGATTTAGCCTCTGTTCTAGGGGTCACTCGTCCTACAGTCTATGCTTGGTTGGCAGGACAAGAGCCAAAGGGAGAAGCAGTAATACGTATTCAGCAATTGTCCCGCGCCGCTGATAAATTTCATCAAGCAAACATCATCCGTCTAGATAAGTTGGTAAATCGTCCAATTTTAAACGGACGTTCCTTGCTCGATATACTCAGAACAGATGAAGACCCTGTAGAGGCTTTAGCTACTATCAAGGCAATAGCCGATAAGGAAGCTCAGACCCGTCGTGAACCTAAGAGTGTTGGCAAACACTTGAGATCGCTCGACGATGTGTTAGGTGAATCTTCTGTGGCTATCTATGAGAGGAGTTAGTGTTAGAAATGCCTTGGTCCCGAAACACCAGATGGCGACAGGGTAGCGTGCTGGCTCGGAAAGACTTTCAGGCAGTAGGCTTGACCGATATGCCTGATACTGTTCTAGCTATAGCAATATCTCATGATTGCGATATCGCCAATGACAATCTGGATGCTGAACCTGCTGTAGAATTCATCTTTGCTCGTATCTTGGAGCAAAGCAATGGGAATTACACGCATGGGAAAAATCCGCGCGTTTTACACTTAGATTACACAGACGGTGAAAAACTTGTTTCCCTCGAACTGCTCTCCTCAAAAAGATTGATAGTACAGAAGGATAAGCTTGAGGCAGTTCAGCCTGATGATACTTATAAACTCACTGATTCTCGGCAAATTCTTCAAAGTTGGTTAGCTGCTAGATATCGTCGCCATGCTCTACCGAACAGCCTCGTTGATAGGCTTCGTGAAGTTTTCGCATACATTGAGAAGAAAGGTAAGAAAAATTCTTCTGGAATATTGTCTTTCCGTCTTTCCTATGACCCCGAAGAGGAACTTCCTCCCGAAGAACCGTATGAACTCTCGCTCAACATTGTTTATATCACTGATAAAGATGATTACCGCCAAATGTCTGAAAATATTGCACAAAGCTTGAAAACAGAATTTCCAAGGCTTTTAGATAAGACAAAGGATTGCGGCAATGTGATTTTACGCAAGTGCGAAGCGGTTTCTGAAATGGAATTCACACTCCGCGATATGCGTGAAACCGTTGAATTCCATCTGGAACACTTAAGCTATCGCACTGAGCCTTCGGGACCAGTAATTTAGTTGTAACTACCCTGCCTTCTCAAAGTCATCTGTGCCATTGATAGCTAGTTGCTCGCTGTGTATGATGCATCCTAAATACCAGAAATCTTATAAAAACAGATAGCTATCAAAGAACTCTTAAAATAACACTAGGCTCATCAATATAAGAAGCAATTTATATCGCGAACACGCTCATCTTACGAGCAACTGGCGGCTCAGGCGAAAGAATTGGGGATAACGCCCCAGGAACTAATAGAGCAGCGACTTGGGGGCGAGAGTTAATGTCGTCGTGGATATCGATGCCAAACCAATAGATCGCTCCCTCCCCAATCACCAAAAAACCCGCCTCTAGATTAGCCATAAGGAGCGATGGGGTAATCAGGGATGAGGGGCGCGAATTTGTAAGGCCGAAATTTTCGCGGTAGGAATGAAGGTGATCGCAATATATAGCCTAAGTATTGGGAATCCTAAAATTGTCCCGCCATGTACTGATGTAATGACTCAAGGGAACCTGCGCGACGAATACTGCCCTGCCCGTATCTATCAATGCACAACTCCCAACCAAGGGCATATTCAACAACTAAGTTTTACCGATGGGTATTTAAGAGAGCCGAGTCCTCCCGAAAAACCTGAATTGATTAAAGTTGAAGACTGGAAGCCTATTTGGTTAACCGTAGCTTTGTGCTTTTTCCTTTTAATTCCTAGAATTAATGTTTTGGCTTTTTTTGGATTGATGGGAATTTGGGCATGGGCTTTCATATACAAATTTCCTAATTACAAAAAGGCGAGAAAAGAAGCAAGCATAAAAAACCAAAGAAGATTTGAAATATATAAAAAGCATCTAAATGATTATCAGACAGTGCGTTTGCCTAAGTGGGAAAAGGACAAGGAAGCGCACCTTCTTAAGCAAAAAGAGCAGAAGCAATTAACAAAGGTTGCTATTAACGAAGTTTGGAAGCAGAAATCATGGAGAGTGCATTCTCAAGAAGAAATACAAATCACACGCGCTCAAGGCTTTATAGGTCCAGGGGAAGATCAGCTTTTTAATGCACTTTCTAAAACCTCCGGAATCTATCCTTGCCACCAAGTTCAGATAGAACCCTATTACACCGCTGATATTGTGTGCTTGAACCTGGAAACTGGAAAACTTTGTGTTGTTGAAGTTGATGGGAATCAGCACTGGTTAAATGACGAAAACATTAATAAAGATAATCGTCAAATGGCGATGCTAGCGGACATAGGCGTTCCTACCATTAGATTTATCAATAATTTTGCTAAAAGTTCGCCCTATGAGTGCGTTCCGTATATTCAGGAATTATTATCTTAAAGAGTTGCAAGAAGAGAAATAAGTCATTTCATTAAACCGTCTCGCGCGATCGCTAGAAGCCGAATCGGCGCTTACCCGTGAAAAACTGAAGCAGAATATTTCTGTGTCCGAGCGCAGGCAGCTTGAGTCCCAGTTAAACCAGCAGGCGATTCAGGCACTTGACTTCCAGATTTCTGCTCAAAAAAGAATCAGAGAAGAAGCGATCGCCGGTGCTGAAGATCGGATTCGCACTGCTAGTCGCATCAGTGAGGAACAGACTCGACAGTTAGATTTGCAGTCTAAGCAAAACGACTTGTTAATCAAGTCGGACGAACAGCTAAAAACCGTTTTAGAGTCGCGCCAAAATTTATCTAAAGCTTTATCCGATGCCAAAATTGCGTCCTTAGAAGCGCCCCTAGAGCAGCTTAAAAAAGCTGAGGAATTATTTGGACGACTCTTGAGCGAAGAGGGACTGCTCAACAACGCAGGCAAGTCCCTCGCCAGTAAAGCCACGGCTAACCTCAGAGATGTGATGGTCAGCCAAATTCGCGCGGCTGGCGTCGCCATCAATCCCGAACAGTTGCGATCGCTCGTGGCTCAATCCAAAGAATCGGGCAGCGCTGGAGAACAGGCAAAAGCCAAGCTAGCTGAATTTGAGCTAGCAATTCTAGATAGGCGTCAAGCGCTGGAAAGTCAAATCGCAACGGCTAAAGCTGAAGCAATTAAAGCCGAACAGCAACACGCTCGAATGATGCTAGAAATTGATTTGCGACGCACGGATATGCAAGCGCGGCAAGCTTACTTTGCAGCCAAGAAAGCCGATTTGGAAGCTCGTGCCGCAGTCCAAGCAGCTGAAGGCGAAAGGAAGAAGGCAGAGCGAATTGAAGACCCTAGACAGAAGGATAGAGCTTTGGCAGACGCCGATTCCAAGCTTAAAATCGCTCAAGAAGGGTTGGGATTATCCAGGGATAATCTTGCCCTACAAGAGGGTAGTCTTAACCAGCAGGCGGAACTATTCGACAACGCCCGAAAAACGCTCAGCGTTCAGCAGCAGATGGAGCGATCGCAGTTTGGCGCATCGGACGCAGCCCGTCAAAATGCAGCTCAACTGGAACGGGCGGAGAAGGCTTCCAAGCGGCTAGCCGAAAATGCAGCAGCCGAAGCTGGAGCGAGAGGCGGGGGCGGACTTGTGTTCCGGGTTGGCTCTGAGAAATGGGAGAAAAATCGGCAAGCCAAGGACGCCTTTAAGCAGTCATTTGAGGGCGTCGGCGATCGCAAGTCCAACCTGCTAACAGCAGCCATGTCGATGAAGGACAACCCCTTCTTCTCGATGATGTTGCAGCAAAACGGGATGGGTGACATCGCTCAGCTAGCGGGTCAGCTTAGAGATGTTAACCCGCTGCGAGTACAAGCGACGATGGCTTCTGCCAAGGTTGGCAATAAAGACATCGTAGAAGAACTTCGGAAGCTCAACGAGAATATCTCTGGCATGGCAAGCCGCCCCACTAACCTGAACGTATCAACGGCAAGCCCCGTAAGAGATGCGGCAAGTATCTACGGGGACTTATCCAAACAGTCGGTCAAGGGGGCGAATTTGTAAGGGCGAAATTTTCGCGGTAGCAGCCTTGCGCTCACGTTGCGTCGAAGAAGTCGGTTCACTCTATCAAGCACAGCAACTGTCTATTTTTAGTTCGGTTATCTGTATAACCTTTCTTAACAAATTTACGTTTTCTAATATACAGGCGGAATACTGAGTGAATTCACTTACAATACAATCAACCCGTCCGTAAAGAGATGTCAAGTGTGATTTATAGTAATCAGTCAAAGTGCGTATGTTAGCAATAGATTCCGATTTAAAGAAAGCTGAAGCTATTCTGCTTAAAAAGCTTCAATCCGACGAGTGTTCCATGAGCTTGTATGATGTAATTGACTTGTTGCAGTTGAGCGAAATTTCTGACCCAAAACGAATTGCTAAGGAAGCAATCTGGAAGATGGTTGAAGAAGGTAACGCTCGTTTTACTAACAATTGGTCAATTAAAGCTAGATAGTTAGTTTTAAAAAAAATATGCAGGCTTCTTCCAGAGAGTCCCGTCAGCACGCCGATAATAAAGCAGGCGATCAAAGAACACCATTTCAAATAGATCGAGATCGTCTGCTTTACTCTACTTACTTCCGTAGGCTATCGCAAGTTACTCAAGTTGCCAGTGCTAGCGAAGGAAGTATTTTCCATAATCGTCTAACCCATTCACTGAAAGTTGCACAAATTGCGAGACGACTTGCTGAAAAACTGATTCAAGATACATCTTCAAATCCAGGCTTAAGAGATAAGTGTGGTGGCTTAGACCCTGACGTGGTCGAATCTGCCGCGCTAGCACACGATCTGGGGCACCCGCCTTTTGGTCATGTTGCCGAAAAAGAACTTGACAAACTCAGTAAAGAT
>NZ_JAMPKD010000048.1:2500-10214 GCF_039961915.1 Trichocoleus sp. DQ-A2 | reverse complement strand
GTCATCCCGTAAGGCATAGCGACGTGTCATGATAGCACTCCTGTTGTGTGACTTAATAGAATCCAGTTATCGATTTTAAGCCCGTTGCAGACCTAATTGATGACACGCCCTAGCTGTGAGAGGAGTATCAGGATTTATTTTGGCTTCTGCTAGCAAAATTGATGCGATCGCTAAGTTGGCGTAGCGTTCTAGCTACATCAGGATCGCTATCCTTTAATTGAGTAATTTTCTCGCAGCTATACATTACTGTGGTGTGATCTTTACCCCCAAATTCCTCACCAATCCTGGGTAAACTCAAATCTGTGTGCTGACGCATTAAATACATACCAATTTGTCGCGCCCAGCTAATTTCTCGACGGCGAGAATTACTTTTTAAATCTTCAATGCGAAGATCAAAAGTTTCTGCGATCGCTATGATTACCGCCTCTGGAGAAACCGCTACTTTTTCAGCAGGCGGATTTAAAACTGGGGCAATGTTTTCGACAGTCATAGACAAACCGGAAATTGAAATATAAGCCACAGCCCGAATTAAAGCGCCCTCCAATTCTCGAATATTTGAAGTATAGTTAGTCGCTATATATTCAATAACATCTCTCGGTAATCGCATATTTTCATATTCTGCCTTTTTTTGTAAAATTGCCATCCGTGTTTCTAAGTCTGGGCGCTGGATATCGGCAATTAATCCCATAGAAAAGCGGGAACAAAGGCGTTCTTGCAGGCGAGGAATCTGATTAGGAGGGCGGTCAGAAGCGATTACTACTTGCTTTCCAGCTTCATGTAAAGTATTAAAAGTATGAAAGAATTCTTCTTGAGTATATTCCTTTCCTTCTAAAAATTGAATATCATCCACCAACAGTACATCGGCAGCTCGATAATGTTCTCTAAACCGTTGCATACTATCTTTACGAATTGCTGCAATCAAGTCGTTTGTAAACTGCTCAGTAGAAACATAAAATATTTTTGAATCTGGGTGAATTTCCAAACGGTAATGCCCAATTGCTTGCATTAAGTGAGTTTTTCCTAGTCCAACACCCCCACACAAAAATAATGGATTAAACTCACGTCCTGGAGATTCTGCCACAGCTAAAGAAGCTGCATGAGCCATCCGATTATTAGAGCCGACAACAAAGCGTGAAAAAACGTATTTAGGATTTAATTCGGTCGGTCTGGGTCGCTGGTTAGGGGAAATTTCGGGGACACTGGTTTCTATAGGCAGCGACCAGGAAATTTCGGCATCATCAGCGCTAGAGATTTCATTTCCTTTGGCAACCGTGATGTGAATTTCCACCGGCTGTCCCAGAATATCTTGTACGACATCAGCAATTGTTTTGATGTAATATTTCTGCAACCAATTCCGGGCAAACGGGTTAGGCGTGCAAATCACCAAGCAGTTATTTTCCAGCTCTTGAGCGCTGGCAGTTTTGATCCACGTTTCAAAGGTAGGACGGCTCAGTTGTAGCTGTAGACGCTCTAGCACTTGGCTCCAGAGCTGTTCAAGAGAAATATCCACGCCTCACCTCTACGGCTTTGTGCAGAATAGTATTATCCATTCTTGTGAAGAGCGATCGCTCTTTTAAACCAGTCTCAACTATGGCTGAAATCCTGCCAATTACTCAACTGGGAAATCCCATCCTGCGCCAACAAGCTCAAATTATTGAAAATGTCCACTCTGGACAGATCCAAAAGCTGATTGATGAGCTAATTACAACCGTTGTTCAAGCAAGCGGTGTTGGCATTGCAGCACCCCAAGTAGCTCAATCTTATCGCTTGTTCATCGTCGCATCTCGTCCGAATCCTCGATATCCCACCGCTCCTGAGATGGAACCAACCGCTATAATAAATCCTCGCATCATTGCTCACTCTGATGAGGTAGTGAAAGGCTGGGAAGGGTGCCTCAGCATTCCAGGAATTCGAGGGTTGGTTCCCAGATATCACGCGATTGACGTGGAATACACCAGTCGGGATGGTAAATTGCATCGTCAACAGTTCACAGATTTTGTTGCCCGCATTTTTCAACACGAATCCGATCACCTGGATGGCATCGTGTTTGCGGATCGTTTACAAAGCACGCAAGAGATAATGACCGAACAGGAATATCAGCAACGAA
Organism: Trichocoleus sp. DQ-A2; assembly: GCF_039961915.1. Classification (NCBI taxonomy): domain Bacteria; kingdom Bacillati; phylum Cyanobacteriota; class Cyanophyceae; order Leptolyngbyales; family Trichocoleusaceae; genus Trichocoleus; species Trichocoleus sp. DQ-A2. The sequence goes on along the minus strand of NZ_JAMPKD010000048.1, from coordinate 8,107 downwards.
TTGTTCAACAGCAGCACTGATATCCTAGATTGTTGACAATTGTTTGGTTTGACTGATTAGAAGCATAAGCGATCGCTTCCACCCTGCCTACATACGCTCTAGCACAGAAATGCCAAGTAGGGATAATCCTAATTTCAAAGTTCGCGCTGTTACATTGCACAAAACCAACCGAGATGTCCGCACGGGTTCCTCAGCTTTAAGCACCTGACACTGGTCATAGAACTGATTAAACTTTTGGCTCAGTTCAAATAGATATTGACAAAGGCGATTGGGTAGTAAATCTTGCTCAACGTCACTGAGAACTTCGCTCAGTTGTAGTAAATGCTTCGCTAACACTAATTCTGTTTCTTCCTGCAACAGAATTTTGGCATTCATTCCCAACTGCTCAAAGTCAATATCGCCTTTGCGGCTAATTCCCTGTACTCGTACATAGGCATAGAGTAAGTAAGTTGCTGTGTTGCCCTCGCGAGCTACCATCTTCTTAGAGTTGAAGATATAGTTGCTGTTCCGGTTTTGGCTCAAGTCGGCATACTTGACACAACTAATGCCAACTACCTCAGCAACGTGGGCAATGAATTCTTCTGTTTCCTCGCGCCCTTCTTCTTTGAGCCTTGCTTCCAAGTCTTCACGGGCAGATGTGATCGCTTCATCTAGCAAATCCCGCAACCGCACCGTTTCGCCAGAGCGCGTTTTCAGCTTCTTGCCACCTTCTCCCAACACCAAACCAAAGGGGACGTGAACCAACTGTACATTATCTGGAATCCAGCCAGCTCGTTGCGCTACCTGAAACACCTGAGTAAAGTGATTTGCTTGTCCAGCATCTGTAACGTAGATTATCCGCTCAGCTCGATCTTGTTCAATCCGGTAGCGTAAGGCTGCCAAATCAGTAGTGGCGTAGTTATAGCCTCCATCAGACTTTTGGACAATCATGGGCAAAGGTTCACCTTCTTTGTTAGTAAACCCTTCCAGAAATACGCATTTAGCCCCATTGTTTTCCACGAGCAAGCCCAACTGGTCGAGGTCTTCCACTACTCCCGCTAGCAATGGGTTATAGAAAGATTCCCCTCGTTCTGTTAGATGCACATCAAGCCGATCGTAGATAATCTGAAACTCGCGCCGGGACTGTTCGCACAGCAGCTGCCATGCCCGCCGAGACTCTTCGTCACCCGCTTGCAACTTGACAACTTCTTGTCGGGCCGTTTCTTGAAACTTCTCATCCTCATCAAACCGCTGTTTTGCTTTGCGGTAAAAAGCAACTAAATCGCCCAAATCTATAGCATTAGCAGTCGTCAAAGCCTCTGGACAAACTTCTCTTAAGTAGGCGATTAGCATTCCAAACTGGGTTCCCCAGTCGCCCACATGGTTTAAGCGCAAGACATCGTGATTTTGAAATTCCAAAGTTCGGGCAATGCAATCTCCAATGATCGTTGAACGCAAGTGCCCAACGTGCATCTCTTTAGCAATATTAGGGCTAGAAAAATCCACCACTACCCGTTGGGGATGTTTTGCCTTGCTGACACCCAATCGGGAGTCTGCCTGAATAGCACTTAGCTGCGCTTCCAAATATTCTGGTTTCAGGGTGAGATTGATAAAACCAGGACCCGCAATTTCTGGCGGACGACAGAAATCGGTGACATCTATATACTCAACGATTTTTTGGGCGATCGCTCGTGGTGGCTGACTCAACTTTTTAGTTAAAGACATTGCCACATTAGACTGATAATCGCCAAACTTGGCATTGCTAGCAGGCACTAACATTGGGTCTACCCCAGCATAGTCACTGCCGAAAGCGGCAACTAAAGCCTGCTCAAATCTATTTTTAAGTTGTTCAAGGGTAGAGTTCATTGGGTTTTGCCGAAACCTCAGGCAGCGTACTTCTCTCCTCCATCGTACTAACGTCTATGTTCATACTCAAATCGAGCCATGTTGAGCGAGTAATCGGGGCGCTACTGGAGATGTAGTCTACGCCAGTTTCAGCCACAGCACGAATAGTTTCTAGAGTAACGTTGCCCGATGCTTCAATTTTGATCCGGTTATTGCTATGGCGAATTATCTGCACTGCCTGCCGCATCATCTCCAGCGGCATATTGTCCAGCATGATGATATCAGCACCGTGCTGTAAGGCTTCTTTCACTTGAGCCAGGGTTTCGGTTTCTACTTCTATAGTCAATGGATAGGGCATTTGGGAGCGGATACGAGCGATCGCCTTGGCAATCCCTCCAGCCACAGCAATGTGATTATCCTTGATCATCACAGCATCATCTAACCCCATTCGGTGGTTCATCGCTCCCCCCACCTGTGTCGCGTACTTTTCTAAAATTCTCAGCCCCGGAGTCGTTTTGCGAGTATCCACCAATTGAGCTGGCAAATCCGCAATTTGCTCAACATACTTACGGGTGAGTGTAGCAATCCCACTCAAACGCATAGCTAGGTTTAAAGCAACTCGTTCTCCGAGCAGCAGCGCCTCTAGCGAGCCATCAACGCGAGCAACCAACTGTCCTCGCTGGCACTGTTCCCCCTCAGCGACAACAGCAACAAAACTGACTCTATCGTTCAACAGTTGGAATATCCGACTAGCTATCGGCAATCCGGTAATGACTCCTGCCTCCTTAGCAGTCCACTCAGCTTGCCCCACACGTACCTTGTTGCCTAACAAACCTTGACTCGAGCGATCGCCGCGACCGACATCTTCCAACAACCAGGAGTGCAGGAGCGGGTCTAATACGATCGAGGGAGGTAGAACAGCCCTGGGACTCACCACTTCAGTTTTCCCCTAATTTTTCTAAAAGCTTGCCCAACCAACTTAGCCCAAAAGCTGCTCGGCTGGAGCTTTTGAGAGTTTTCCAAAAAAGTTTTTCAAAACAGTTGACAGAAACGGTTCGTGGTTGCTACATTAATAAAGCGGTCGGGAGAGCAAGCGAAAGTGAAGCGACACCGAAGCGCACCGAACCTAGAAAAAATAATAGTTTGAAAGCCAAGTAAACACAAGTACCTCGTCAAAAAAATCAGGTGAATTGGAGGAAACTTCAATCACCAAGACGAAGTCGGTAGGAAACTTATAGTTTCCAATAGCCAAAAAAACTCACTTAACACAATGGAGAGTTTGATCCTGGCTCAGGATGAACGCTGGCGGTCTGCTTAACACATGCAAGTCGAACGGGAATCTTCGGATTCTAGTGGCGGACGGGTGAGTAACGCGTGAGAATCTGCCTTCAGGACGGGGATAACAGTTGGAAACGACTGCTAAGACCGGATGTGCCGAGAGGTGAAATATTTATAGCCTGAAGATGAGCTCGCGTCCGATTAGCTAGTTGGTAAGGTAAAAGCTTACCAAGGCGACGATCGGTAGCTGGTCTGAGAGGACGATCAGCCACACTGGGACTGAGACACGGCCCAGACTCCTACGGGAGGCAGCAGTGGGGAATTTTCCGCAATGGGCGAAAGCCTGACGGAGCAAGACCGCGTGGGGGAGGAAGGTTCTTGGATTGTAAACCCCTTTTCTCAGGGAAGAAAAAAATGACGGTACCTGAGGAATCAGCATCGGCTAACTCCGTGCCAGCAGCCGCGGTAATACGGAGGATGCAAGCGTTATCCGGAATAATTGGGCGTAAAGCGTCCGTAGGTGGCTGTTCAAGTCTGCCGTTAAAGACCGGGGCTTAACCCTGGAAAGGCGGTGGAAACTGAACGGCTAGAGTGCAGTAGGGGTAGAGGGAATTCCCAGTGTAGCGGTGAAATGCGTAGAGATTGGGAAGAACACCGGTGGCGAAAGCGCTCTGCTGGACTGCAACTGACACTGAGGGACGAAAGCTAGGGGAGCGAATGGGATTAGATACCCCAGTAGTCCTAGCCGTAAACGATGGATACTAGGTGTGGCCTGTATCGACCCGGGCCGCGCCGTAGCTAACGCGTTAAGTATCCCGCCTGGGGAGTACGCACGCAAGTGTGAAACTCAAAGGAATTGACGGGGGCCCGCACAAGCGGTGGAGTATGTGGTTTAATTCGATGCAACGCGAAGAACCTTACCAGGACTTGACATGTCCGGAACCTTCTGGAAACAGAAGGGTGCCTTCGGGAACCGGAACACAGGTGGTGCATGGCTGTCGTCAGCTCGTGTCGTGAGATGTTGGGTTAAGTCCCGCAACGAGCGCAACCCTCGTCCTTAGTTGCCATCATTAAGTTGGGCACTTTAGGGAGACTGCCGGTGACAAACCGGAGGAAGGTGGGGATGACGTCAAGTCAGCATGCCCCTTACGTCCTGGGCTACACACGTACTACAATGCTACGGACAAAGGGCAGCAAGTTAGCAATGACAAGCAAATCCCATAAACCGTGGCTCAGTTCAGATCGCAGGCTGCAACTCGCCTGCGTGAAGGCGGAATCGCTAGTAATCGCCGGTCAGCATACGGCGGTGAATCCGTTCCCGGGCCTTGTACACACCGCCCGTCACACCATGGGAGTTGGCCACGCCCGAAGTCGTTACCCTAACCTGCAAAGGAGGGGGACGCCGAAGGCAGGGCTGATGACTGGGGTGAAGTCGTAACAAGGTAGCCGTACCGGAAGGTGTGGCTGGATCACCTCCTTTTAAGGGAGACCGAACCTCTGAACACCGATGAAGTCGGTCACAGAAGGTCATCCCAGGTCGTCGAGGTCGTGTCATCAAAAGCTTTCAAACTATTACGGTTCCGGTTCATGGGCTATTAGCTCAGGTGGTTAGAGCGCACCCCTGATAAGGGTGAGGTCCCTGGTTCGAGTCCAGGATGGCCCACCTAAAGTCAAGCTGATTGCTTGACAATTAAGAGAGTAAAGCTTGAGTTGGGAAGCCCGGTTGAGGGGCATATCTATAACCCGAGCAAGTCAAAACCGAAAACCGGAAAAAGAAGTCAGCATTGGCTCTGAAACTCAAAAAGCCTCAGAGAGACTGCTGGACTCTAATTCCAGCCAAAGAACCTTGAAAACTGCATAGTAACGTTAAAAAGCAGGAAAAAACGAGACGTCCAATCGAAGAAGGCGTCCGTATCATCCAAGCAAGAGAATGTGGTCAAGCTACAAAGAGCTTATGGTGGATCCCTCGGCACACAGAGGCGATGAAGGACGTGGCGACCGACGAAACGCTCCGGGGAGCTGGAAGCAAGCAATGAGCCGGAGATATCCGAATGGGGCAACCCCAAAGAACTAACTGCTGAATCCATAGGCAGTAAAGAGCCAACCCAGTGAACTGAAACATCTTAGTAGCTGGAGGAAAAGAAATCAAAAGAGATTCCCTGAGTAGTGGTGAGCGAAACGGGAAGAGCCTAAACCATCAAGCATGCTTGGTGGGGTAGTGGGACAGCAACGTGGGACTCGAGAAGTTAGACAAAGCAACTGAAAACTGCACCAGAGAAGGTAAAAGTCCTGTAGTCGAAAGCTTCAAAAGCCCTAGCTGAATCCCGAGTAGCACGGGGCACGTGAAATCCCGTGTGAATCAGCCGAGACCACTCGGTAAGGCTAAATACTACTGTGTGACCAATAGTGAACCAGTACCGCGAGGGAAAGGTGAAAAGAACCCCGGAAGGGGAGTGAAATAGAACGTGAAACCGTAAGCTTACAAGCAATGGAAGCTCGATTGAA
>NZ_JAMPKD010000047.1:0-15330 GCF_039961915.1 Trichocoleus sp. DQ-A2 | reverse complement strand
AACTTAATTGAAATCTTATGGAAGTTTATGAAATATGAATGGATAGAGATAGAGGCTTATCGGGACTGGAAAAGTTTAGTAAAGTATGTCAAAAATGTGCTAAAAAAAGTCGGAACCGAATATGTAATTAATTTTGCTTAAGCACTTATTCTAAGAAATTCGAAGAATACTTTCCTCCAGATTCATGGGGAAATTACGATTTTTTTATAAAATACGAAATCTCAGATGTATTCATAGAGATTAGCAGGAAGCAGGATTTCAAGGGTAAAATTTTACTCAATTATTCAGAGTTTTTCAAGAAAGAAATAACAGGATTACGAAGTTTATTAAGGAAAGCAAAAGAGAAAAGTTCTGACAAAAACGCAAATTATGAGCGCCTTGATAGGTTGTACTTGACTAGGCAATTTTTAAGAGATAAGTTGATAGACTCTTTGAGTAGCTCCCTTTGTAAAGAGGCAGCTTTTAATCAACTCTTTATTCCTGCGGGTCGTTCCTTCTTTGCCAATCTTCAAAGCAATATATTCTCTTTTCTCTCTAGTAATAATGCATTAGATCCATTTTTAAGAGCGTTTGGTTCCACATATGAAAATATAAAAAGTGCACGTCTCAGATTTAGAAATAGACTTGAAGAAAAAGATGTGAGAGAAATGCATGATGAGATCAATAGGTTAATAGAAAAATCCTTATGTGGTAAACATGTACACGAAAAAGGGAAGGATTTTCTAGAGGTTGCAGATGGAAGACGCATTAATGTTGCAAACTCGTCTTCTGGACAACAAGAGACATTGCCTCTTACAATTATGCTCGCTGCCTTACCTTTTATGGTTGCACCTCGTTCTGGACAAACAGTGTATATAGAGGAACCTGAAGCGCATCTATTTCCAAGTGCACAGCGTAATGTTATCGAGTTGATAGCTACTGTGTTTAATTATCGCAAGGAAAAACTTCAATTCTTCATAACTACCCACAGTCCATACGTCTTGACAGCACTTAACAACTTGCTTCAGGCTGGTATTCTCTATGAAGAGTCTAGTCAAGATATTTCACATCAACTAGAAAAGATAGTACCTAGATATAAAGCATTAACCACTTCTGACTTGTCAGCTTATGTACTGGCAAATGGTAAATGTAGCAGTATTATATGTTCCGATACGGGATTGATTGATGCAAAAGTTATCGATTCTGTCTCTGATGAACTGGCTATCGAGTTTGATAAACTTCTAAGTTTAGCCTAAATACCTATGAGAAGTTTTCCAGAGTGTGAGCGATATAGAACTGATCCAAAAATTGTATTAGAGGAAAACAAAAGTAAAATAACTTTTCTAAATCCAAATCAAGACAAAGTACTGGAAATTAAAGTTGATGGTTGCGCTATCAAGGACAATGAGACTTTACGTTGTGACTATGCACTTGTTCCTCCTAGTGAAGTGGAAATATATATAGAGCTGAAAGGAAGTGATGTTTTACATGCGGTCAAGCAGCTCGAATCAACTATTAACCTACTTTCAAGCAATTCGCAAAAAGCAAATAAACTATGTTTCGTGGTGTCCACCCGTGTTCCCAAACAGACAACAATTATACAGCAACTACAAAGTCAGTTTAAGAAAAAGTTTAATGCCAGTTTCCGAATTAAGAATATTCAAGATGTTTATGATTTAAGTGTTCCTGTTATCTAGTTAAGCAGTCAAAATGCGCTGTCCAGTAAGGCGATAACCTGCTCTCTAGTCACAGTAGGAAATCCATCTAAAAAATTGTCAATCGATTCTCCAGCTTTGAGATAGTCCAAAAGTCTGCACAGGAACTCTAGTACCAGTAAAAACTGGGGTGCCGCCCATAACCTCAGGGGATGCACTAATAATTAAGGAGTCTTTAAGCATAAGTCTTTGATCTCCGGGTTTCGTACTTAATAGTTAATCCATTCTGATAGAACACAACCCTCCAGTAGCTATGCCGATGAGTGCTTATCGCCCTCCCCTCGCCTCATCAAACTCTGGTGCCCAAATTTCAGCCACTGCCAACTGCCATCCCGGTAGCAATTCCGACACCGTCAGCACATCCGCATCCAGCAAAATCTCTTTCTCCACACCCGGACAATAAACCTCCATCGTCCGACTTCGGGGGTCAACTAAAACCCCAATCTGTGTTCCTATAGCTAAAAATTCCTGAATCTTCTGACGCAGCTTAGGCAAGGAGTCAGTTTTGGACTTGACATCAAACATCAAATCAGGGACTAACTAAGCATAGTTTTCTGTTGTTCGGCGCGATCGCTCTCCTTGGACTCAAAGCCTAATCGGTTCGATTCAGCTACATACAGACTATTCAACACAATCCTCTATGGATTTATCTAGAGGAAAAATATAGTTGAAGCGGGTGCTGTTTGATAGCGAATGCGGTACTACTAATAGTTGTGCAGCTTATGTTATGAGTGAGGGTGTTATTTGAAGCTTGTCTGTTAGCATCTCATGTGAAATGGTTTTGAATTGGTGGTAAAAATGGAGTCAATATGAATCAGCAGTTGCCTCAGTTTATCCACCGTGTTGTTGAACGTTTACAGTCAATTCAGGGAATTGCAGCGATCGCTCTAGGGGGTTCAAGGGCACGAGGCAATCATACACAGAAGTCAGATGTGGATCTAGGAATTTATTACAACCCAGAGAAGCCGCTTGATGTGACTGCTCTAAATCACCTCGCCTCTGAACTTGACGACAATCATCGCGCAAATTTAATCACCCCAATTGGTGGATGGGGGAAATGGATTAATGGCGGTGGTTGGCTAAAGATAGAAGGAGTATCTGTAGATTTTCTCTATCGTGATGTGGCTCAGGTTAATCGTGTCATTAATGATTGCCATGCTGGGCAAATTACTATTGATTACCAACCAGGGCATCCACACGGCTTTGTGTCCTCTATTTATATGGGTGAAGTTGCAATTTGTCTGCCACTCCACGATCCGTATAACGTTTTAGATGCTTTAAAGGCAAAGACAACCCCTTATCCTATTCAGCTTAAACAAGCAACTATTAATACCTTTGCCTGGGAAATTAGTTTTTCACTGTTCATTGCACAAAAGGCAATTGCACGCGGAGATGTTGCCTATGCAGCAGGTTGCTGTTTCCGTAGCGTAGCTTGTATGAATCAGGTATTATTTGCACTCAATGAAGAATACCTATTGAATGAGAAAGGTGCGGTGGCAGTTGCCAACAGCTTTACCCTCTGTCCACAGAACTATCAACAACGGGTTGAGTCAGCCTTTGCTTTATTAGCGGCTGATGCAAAATCAATGATGGATGCGATCGCAATCCTTGAAGGAATTGAGCATGATTTGAGTCAATGGTATGGCAATCGTCGGTTAGTTATGTAAAGTCTAAGGGGCTAGTATTGAGCATAGTCTCCTGTTGCTTGCCGCGATCGCTCTAGCTCTTAATTCCTGCTTCTTCAATCAATCTGACTGACGCAGACTTCATGAATGATGAATTTTCAAGTTCTGAGGGTCGCTGGATTGGTCGGCGATCGCTTTTAACTCCATAGCATCGTGACTGCAAAAGAGGCGCACGTTATTACTGCGATCGCCTGATCATGCACGTAGCCGATCTTGATCATGGAGCCTCGGCTCGCGATCCACTACTACCAACACCAATGTCCCAAGCATCGGTTAGGTTAATAAAGAAACACTACTAGCTAGATAAATTATGCAATACGTGTTAATTATCCATGAAGTTGAAGACTACGAGTCGTGGAAGAAGGTTTTTGACAATGCATCCGACATAAGAAGGGAAGCTGGAGAGAGGTCGTATCAGGTCTTAAAGTATGAAAGCGATCCCAACAAAGTGGTGCATTTCTCATTGTGGACATCGATAGACGATGCCAAGCGTTTTTTTGAATCTCCTAAACTCATTAGAATCAGAGCTGAAGCCGGAGTAAAGGCTCCTGATTTCATATACTTGGAGCAACTAGAGTCAGGCACTTTGTAGGATCGGGTAGTAAAAATTCCCTACAAGTCTGTCTGCGTGTCTATGACACAAATCCAACTCGCCTCTCCTAAAATTATACTAAGGAAGGACGAGGATTTATGAGTTGATACAGCACGATCGTTCAATGGTAGTAATTGGACATTGCTGACCTCTATTTTTACGCACTGACTACCGTAGCTTGTCCTTTTGCTACTGTAGCTAAAATAGCTAAGACTTCTGGTGCTAATGGCTTCAAATTTGCTAAACGATTGGATGGTGCTGTGAAGACGCGATCGCAACTGTACGAGGATGTAAGTCTTGCGTCTATGTCAATCTATTCCTGAACCCAGTACGCTGCAAAAGCGTACTTTATCCTAGTATTAACATTTAATTAAGCGATTACTTAAAATGTCGAAACTACTTGAACGAATCATAGTAAATCCTAGACTGTATGGCGGTGGTCTCTGTATTTATGATTAAGCAGATGAAATCTGGAGAAGGAACAATATGTCTTTAACAGGCTATGTGTATTCAAGCGGTTTTAAGCTTCAGTATATTGTTGAGGGTGACGGCACTCCTACCATCGTGATTGGAAGTTCACTGTATTACTCTAGAACGTTTTCTAACAATCTTCGTAGCAGTCTAAAATTGGTCTTTGTCGATCATCGAGGTTTCTCACCTCCTTATAATTGTAAAGACACCTCTTTGTTCCAGTTAAACTCACTGGTTGATGATATTGAACTGGTTAGGAAAGAGCTAGGATTTGGCAAGATTATTGTTATTGGTCATTCAGGTCATGGATTTATGGCGCTGGAGTATGCCAAGAAATATCCTGCCAATGTGTCTCATGTGGTAATGATGTGTGTAGGACCAAATTACTCGCGTGAAGGGCATCTTGCGGCGGAACGATATCTGAATGATTCTGTTTGTCCTGAGCGTAAAGCAGCTCTTGCTAAAAACCTGACCAGGTTGCCTCAAGAAATATCTGCTGCGCCTGAGAAAGCTTTTATTACCTATTGCCTTCTCATGGGACCCAAAAGTTGGTTTGACTACAACTATGACGCGACAAAACTTTGGGAAGGTATAGAAGTCAATATGGCTATGTTTGATTATGTCTGGGGCGAGGTTTTTCGGGATATAGATATTACTGAGAACTTAGATAAGTTGCAAGCACCTGTATTGCTTGCACTTGGTCGCTACGATTACCTCGTTCCACCACCCTATATGTGGGAAGGAGTAAGAGACAAGTTTAGTAATCTTACTATCCGCATATTTGAGAAGAGCAGCCATGCGCCTCACTTTGAAGAGCCAGAGCTATTCGACAAAGAGTTACTCGATTGGCTTTTCAATCGCTAACCCTTTTTTGATAGGAGGCCTAACATTTTCTTATTTTCATATAAACCAATCGCAAGTCAACTAAAACCCTAACCTGCGTTCATAGAGCTAGAGATTCCTGAGACTTCTGACGCAACTTAAATAAGAAGTCAGTTTTGGACTTGACCTTAAACATCAGATCGGGGACTAACTGAGCATAGCCTCCTGCTGTTCAGCGCGATCGCTCTTAATTCCTGCTTCTTCAATCAATCTGATTGACGTAGACTTCATGAATGATGAATTTTCAAGTTCTGGGAGTCGCTGGACTGGTCGGCGAACGCTTTGAACTCCATAGCATCGTGACTACAGAAGAGGCGCACGTCATTATTGCGATCGCGCGATAATGCACGTAGCCGATCTTGATTGTGGAGCCTCGCCTCACGATCTACCTCCATCATCCATTGGTAGAACCGCATTCCCGGCGTGCAGCGTGGCTCGGAGGAGTCCATTTCGTGTCGGTAAAAGTAGGCATCGCCTGCATTCAGCAGCCAACCCTCTGCTGTCTGGATGGCAATGCCAGCATGACCCCGTGTGTGACCCGCAAGCGGAACTAGGAGAATCTCTGGCGGTAGTCCCTCAAGATCGCGGACTGCCTGGAAGCCAAACCAGGGTTCGCCCCCTGGCGAATAGAACTTCCAGCGTTTTACCTCGTCCCACTGCTCTGGACGATAGCGCCCTTTGGTAATGAAGCCGTGTCGATCCTGCGCTGCGTCAATTTCAGTCTGCATTACGTGTACGGTTGCTTCAGGGAAATCTTCCAGCCCACCAGCATGATCGAAATCGAGGTGGGTAAGCACGATATGGCGCACGTCCCGTGCGGAAAATCCTAGTTGCTCGACCTGAGCGATCGCCGTGTACTTGCGATCGAACTGGATACCATTGAAATGAATAAAAAACGGGCTGAGTCGCGCGTAAGGCGAGTTAACATCGCGCAGACCAAAGCCAGTATCGATTAGAACAAGCCCCTGGTTTGTCTCGACAAGCAGACAGTGACAGACGAGGCGAGCCGTCAGACCGCGACTGAAGCCATCGAAGAGCGCCCCACCGACCGGACACATACAGCCACAATTGAGATGATGAATGTGCATAAGTGTTCTGCTTTAAACTACTTTTTGCCTACGGGTATCGATGTCTGCACCTCACTCGACGCTTGCATTTGCTCCGGTCGGTATGAGAATGCCTGCCAAAACACCTTTATATACAACAGATGATCGGGAAGGCACTGCGTGCATTACTTGTTAGCCGACTCAGACTCAGTCATCTGACGATGCAGTTCAGCCTTGAGGGTATCAGGCAAAACCTTGCTTACATTGCCCTGAATCTTCGTCAGGAGCGAACCGGCGATGATGTGATCCTTGCCTGCCATTAAGGCATCGAAACCCTGTTTGGCGACTTCAGCCGGGTCATCGTTCTGTTTTGTACCCACCGTGGTGTCGTCCATTCCCGCACTATGGAAGAAGTTGGTATCGGTTGGTCCAGGCATGAGTGAGGTAACAGTGACGCCTGTATCCTTCAACTCGTTGCGTAGCGCTTCCGAGAAGGAGTGTACAAATGCTTTGGAAGCCGCGTAGACTGCTTCAAATGGTCCTGGCATGATGGCAGCAATTGACGAAGTGAAGAGGATTCGACCCTTACCACGCTCGACCATATCTTTCACTACCCGTTTGGCTAGATGCACAGATGAAACGACGTTCAGGTTGATGAGATTCAGCTCGTCCTTCAGATCAGTCTCGCGGGCGAAATCACCGCCGACACCGACCCCTGCATTTATCGCGATCGCATCTACCGATCTGCCAGTCGCCTTAATCTGGTTGTAGAGAGTCTCAACACCGTCATAAGTAGCAAGATCGGCCTGTACCGTCTCGACCTTGGCACCCAATCCCTCAAAGGTTTGAGCGGCTTCATCGATACTCGATCCGGTGGCTGTCACAAGGAGATCAAAGCCGTTTTGGGCGAACTGTTTGGCAAGCTCGTAACCAATGCCCTTGGAGGCACCCGTCACGACAGCCAGAGGCCGGTTCGACGAACTGTTCATAACCATTTAAACTCCTATAGGACTGCACCACGCTTGGAAAGCCGTGGCTTGCTTCTTTTTCGCTAGCAGACAGTCTGCGCGAATGCGATCGCAACTCTTACTCATCCTAGGAAGACATCTGTGCGATCGCGTCTTTCCAAGGAAGTATGGCTGTTGTGTGTTTGAGGTTACTTTTGTGGAGTTTACGCGATCGCCTGCGGTTCAGATCCCTGACTTTTTAGAAAAGTCGGGGATCTCGCCTTCACTAGCTCAGATTACAAAACTGTAATTTAGAGGAAGGGCAAGCTGTAATTTTGGTTGAGCTTAATTGAATTTATAGACACGTTTCGAGATTCAACCGAAGGAGAAAGCTTGTGATAAATACCCGCCGACTGTTAGCAGCGATCGCAATTCCTGTTCTAGTTGGGACGTTTGGATGTGTGACTCTGAATCAGGCGATCGCTCAATCGCCTAACCGACAAGCCCAAAACTCATCCCAGCCCAATCAACAACAGCAGGGACAGGGACGCAGACGAGGACCAGATTTTGCCGCAGCGGCTCAGAAATTGGGCATTTCAGAAGCTAAGTTGAAAGAAGCACTGGGAGTGCCAGCGAATCCTACACCAGGACAACGCCCACCTCGTCCCGACTTTAAGGCAGCGGCGGCAAAACTCGGCATTACCGAACAACAATTGGTAAATGCGTTGGGAGTTCCGCCCCGTCCGCCCCGTCCCGATTTTGCAGCCGCAGCGCAGAAGCTGGGCGTAACAGAAGCCAATTTAAAGGCAGCACTGGGAGTACCTGCCAACCCACCGACAACGCCGCCCGAACCGGGACAACGCCCACCCCGACCTGACTTCAAGGCAGCGGCAGCAAAACTCGGCGTGACGGAAGAGCAACTGGTGAATGCGCTGGGAATTCCGCCCCGTCCTCCTCAAGATGGCAACCAACCAGACGTACCTCCTCCTCCTCAGCAATAAGCTCAAGCCAACTTAGCAACCTGTTCATGGATGCGACCAAGCCAGTCACAATAAGCCCTGGCGATTAGAAATCGCGGCTAAACAAACCAAGTCCGCCTGCGCGGACTGTAGAGACGTGAAATTTCGCGTCTCTACACTTACTTAAAGGGTTTTGAAACCCGCGCAGGCGGGTTTTGTGTGTGTAGAAGCGGTTTCAACCGCCCAGGTAAATTGCGATAATTCTATTGGGAGCAGATGAAATGAAAAAAGACCGTGCAAAAAGAATTCCCGTAGCCTCCATGCTGAAGCGGCGAGAAGTGCTTGGCTTCATCGGGGGAACAGCCGCCGTATCGCTTATTGGTGGATGCTGGCGCGGACAGTCAATCTCAGCAAAGCCAATAGGTACATTAACTCAGACACCGACTCGGAAAGCGATCGCGCAGACTCCGACTTGCGTGGTAAAACCCCAACAAACGGAAGGGCCATATTTCGTGGATGAGAAGCTTAACCGTTCTGATATCCGCTCAGATCCCTCGAACGGTGCGGTAAAGCCGGGAGTACCGTTGCGTTTGGTGTTTCGTATCTCTGGGATTAATGGTAGATCCTGTACGCCTTTGAGGGGCGCAACTGTAGACGTTTGGCATTGCGACGCGCTGGGCGTGTATTCCGATGTTCGAGACTTTAACGGGGATACGCAAGGGCAAAAGTTCCTGCGCGGCTATCAGGTGACGAATGCCAATGGGGCTGCGGAGTTTGTGACGATTTACCCTGGCTGGTATCCAGGCAGAACGGTTCACATTCACTTCAAGATTCGCACCGATTCTGCGTCTGGGCGCGGTTCTGAGTTTACGTCGCAGCTTTACTTCGACGATGCTCTCACGGATCGAGTCCACGCACAGTCTCCCTACGCGGCTAAGGGACAGCGCACCCAGAGGAACGATGGAGACGGCATTTTTCAAGATGGTGGTGAAGAACTGATGCTTCAGCTAACCAAAGATGCACAAGGCTACGCGGGTACGTTCGATATTGGGCTTCAGATGACTTGAACGAGCGGATTTTACTTGTGAGCGATCGCATTCTCCATAATTGCAGAGTTGATAGAATGCGATCGCTCAAAACGCACAACTCACTCACGACGAAACACAAACAGATTGCCTGTTGCACCTCGTCCTACCCTGAGAAGATGACAAGCACCTACTCCTCTCAAAACACCAGCTTGTTAGGCTTTTTGTTGACAAGCTTTCTGAGCAATAATGTTTTTATGTAGTTGCACAGCTTAATCTTTTACTTCTTCAGTTTCTTTAAAAATATCCTCGTTATCTTCAATTTCACCAGATTCCTCTTCGTCCTCTTCAGAAGAATCAAGCAAATCGCGAACTTCAGCAAAGGAGTCATCTGATTCAGAAGATTCTTTTATCTGCTCATCAATTAATTCAACTTCAGGTAATATCACATGAAATTGTTTTCTCCAATTTGAAATCAAAGTTTTATTCCAGTCAACTTCATTGCTAACCTCTTCTTTAGTACGTTTTATCAACTCCCCCACGCCCTCAGAGGACTCAAACAATATCATTCTGATAAGCTCTATACATCTCTCATATCCAGAGCCTTTAGTTATCATGTTTAGTTTTGCATTTGGCTGCACTAAAACATAAGCCCAATGAGGTTTATCGCGTCTGAAAAAGTCAGCTTCATCCATTTTAGTAATACTAAGCGAGATAGCATCAAGAATCGCTGGAATGCGGTATTCTGCTCTTATCCTAAGCAAGAACCTTGACACAGATGGAAAAAGAATTTTTTGTCCAAAAATAGTATACAAAATACTGGTATCTCGTAATTTCTTTACACTTGCTTTTTGATTTTGATTTAATTCAGGTTGATCTGGTTGAGTAGGAATATTTATACCTACATGGTTAATTTGTGATACCCAATCCTTAAATGGCTGAAGTTCAGTGAAAAACCACTTAAGCAATGCTTTTGTGCCTATTTCAGGAAGTCTAGGATGAGACTCATAATAAGTCTCCAGAGCCGTATTACGCTCAGTTGGTGAATTGAATGATTTCTTTAAAGCTTCCTTCTGATAATCTTTTAATAGTTCAATCGTACATTGGCTAACCAAATCTAGAGTCGTTAGGTAAGGTTCTGATTGGGTCAAGCTTGTTGATGTGGAAGACCATCTAATGAATCTCTCTTCAAGCACTCTTTCCTCTAAAAGCTTTCTAGGAATCAATGCTGATATTTTACTGTCATCAAGCAATAGTTGAGTTTGTTTATAGATTGATTTCGCAGTCTTGTTTATAACTGTAAAGATATTGCGAGTTGATTTGATTATCTCATCTCTTACAGTTTCGCTTGAGTCTGCATGACCAACTCTGCCAAGATCGCCAAACACTAAATAAACGACTGGGATGTCAAAGCTTTCTGAGCAACTAAAATTTTCTTTTATTTGTTGAGGAGTTAAAGGCTCCTTTCCAGTATGGGCTTTCCAATATCTCTTTAATGAAAGGAGCCTATGTTGACCGTCAATTACAATTCTAGCTACGTTTTTATATAGCTTTAAATTGACCCATTTTTCGACAATTTTTCCCTGACTACTAACTGTAGAGAAGTCCCAAAACTCTCTTTGGTCATTCGAGTTGGGCAAAAGCACGACTACAATTGAATTAAAAAAGCGAATTCCACCCTGCGCTAGGTAAGAAAATATTTCTGTATTCGCTCGGTTTGTATCTAGTTTCCTCTGAACTCGTTCAGAGAAGCTCCAACTATTTTGAATTTCATCAGCAAATTGAATGTTTTCAACGGCATCACTTTGATCAAGAGTTGTTATGAAGTACCTTACCTCACCAAACTTACCACTGATTGCCTTATATTCAATCGTCTCTGGAGACTGATCATCTAATTCCATTTTCTAACTCCTCTGTGTATTAAACTTGGGTTGGCATAGTTGAATTAACAAGCTTTCTAGCTCTCTAGAAATATTTTTTGGGCAAGGAAAACAAACGAATAAAAATTCATCATTGGGTCTTGAGTTTCCATACTTTGAAAAAAAACCATCGTCTCGCTCTAAATGCTGAAAAAATCTATCTCTTAAGTTGTTTGCAGTGCCAATGTAATCTGGGCGTTGGAGAATGCTACATGAGATTAGAAAGCTTTTTAAGATTCTTCGTTCTTTAGGCTGAGAGACAGCTTTGATAAATCGATCCATTTTTGGAGACAAACCAACTGACTCTCCACAAGTATCGACAATGAACTTACTTTTATTATCTTCCTCAAAAAACTTTGTTTTAAATACAGTATTTTTTATGCGACTATCTATATGCTCAGATAAGTTATTCTCTGAAAAATCGAACGCATGATAGAAGGCCTAAATACCTGACGTTTCAGGAAGAGAATCTGCTGCGGATATAGTTGCTGTTACTACGGTAAAGTCTTTGAAAAAGATGTCGTGAACTGTTTCTTCCATAAATAAAAATCAACAAAAAATTATCTCAAAAAGTCTACGTTATTTTTAGGCAAAGTTTCGCTAAACACGGGTTCCTTAGTTGTAGCAGAAACTTATATTTTTATCCAAGCCTACAGAGTTCTATCACGATATCCATTGGAAAGTTTTCATTGGAGTAGAGGGGTAACTATCGTCGTCCTCATCAAGGGCAGTGATCGCGCGATTGCCTTCTTCTCGGTGCGCTCGTAGTATTATACCCAGGCAGCGGATAGGTCACACTTGCTGAGGGTGGGATATTTTCACAGATGCGTGTTCATATCCAGTTTTATTCCAATCTTTCCAGTTATTGACTCAGTTGTATTTTAAGTTCGCGCAGCATCCGACTGGTTCCATCCTCAATGGCTTTTTGCACCAGTTGGGGAATCATTTCGGTAATGGCCAAATCGGGAAAGATAGCACTGATGGATGATTCGACGTAGCCACCATTTTGTAGAATGTAAATCTTGAGTTGGCGATTCTGATATATCCACACTTCCGGAACGCGCAGCGCTTCGTAGGCGTTCAAGGTAGTCTTTGAAGTAACATCAGACTCAATGGCGAGATCGGGGGGTGGATAAACCGCTAAATCCATATTGGTGCAACCCCGGACACGACTGGCATTCTGGATGTAAAAGCAAGTATCGGGTTCGACTCCGGCAATTTCTGGTTGCTTCAGAGTAGTTGAGCCAAAATCTTCCCAGTCCCGCCCTTGAGCATCTAAGATAGCTTTGACAATATCACCAATGATGCGATGGGGGCGTTCGTGCAATGCCAAAGGGGACATGATTTCCAGCGTTCCTTGGTAGTATGCAATGCGGGTGCTGCGCTTTTCTCCCAGTTCCGTAAGAATCTGTTCAAAGTCCTGCCAAGACAAGTTATGAATGCTAATCATGCTACCGGGAGTGAGTTCAATGGCACGAATGGGAATGGTAACGGTCATTGGTGTTTTTCCATCGATTGCTGGGGTAGCTTCTTCAACCGTAACTCCCCATTCACCCATAATTATCATTGATGACTAACTGACAGCGATTGCCAAATAGCGATCGCAAACCTGTATGTCGCACCGCACCCCTTGCCAACCACATTGTCAGCCCTTAACAAAAATACCCAACTTTTTAAAAAAGCCGGGTATCTCGCCTTAACTAGGCGGCAATCGCCAGAAATTTAAGCAGTGTGCAGACTTTTTCGAGTGCGTCCTGGTGCGCTGGGCTTTTTGCTGCGGGTAGGTGCGGATGGTGCCTGGGACTTTGCTCGGTTACTGCGCCCTTGATTTGCGCGCTGACCTTTCGCTTGGTCTACCACTTTCCGGACTGGGGCAGTTGGCTCGTAGCCTGGAATCACGTCTTTCACAAGGGTTTGATTGAGCAATCGTTCGATGTCTTTGAGGAATGAGTATTCATCTTCGCTGACGAGGGAAACCGCTCTTCCTTCATTACCAGCGCGACCTGTGCGACCAATGCGATGCACGTAATCTTCTGGTACGTTAGGGAGTTCAAAGTTGACTACGTGGGGCAGCTGATCGATATCTAGACCCCGTGATGCTACATCGGTGGCAACTAATACTCGCACTTTTCCTTGCTTAAAGTCTTGCAAAGCACGGGTACGGGCTGCCTGACTTTTGTTGCCATGAATTGCAGTGCTTTTCAACCCATCTTGAGCAAGTTGCTCAGCTAGACGGTTGGCTCCATGTTTCGTCCGCGTGAAGACTAGCACCTGTTGCCAATTGTGGAACCCAATCATATGAGAAAGCAGTTCTCGCTTGCGATTTCGATCGACCGGATGCACCACCTGCTCTACCTGCTGTGCGGCGGTATTGCGGGGAGCTACTTCGATCTGGGTCGGAGACTTTAGTAGGGTGCTGGCAAGCTGCTGAATCGGTTTAGAGAAGGTGGCAGAAAACATCAGCGTTTGCCGCGATGCAGGTAGCACTGCCAAAATTTTGCGGATGTCGCGGATAAAGCCCATATCTAACATGCGATCGCATTCATCCAGCACCAGTATCTCTATCTTCGAGAGATCGACCGTCTTTTGCCCAACGTGGTCGAGCAAGCGACCGGGCGTAGCGACTACAATATCAACTCCCCGATGCAGCGTTTGAACTTGCGGCTTAATTCCCACGCCGCCATAGATGGCTGCTGCTCGCAGCGACAGGTATTTTCCATAAGTTTTGACGCTATCTTTGACCTGATCTGCCAGTTCGCGCGTAGGGGTGAGGATGAGGGCACGAGGTCTGCGATGCACCTGGTTGGCGTTGGTAGTACCCAGGAGTTGCAGTAAAGGCAGGGTAAAGCCAGCAGTCTTGCCCGTTCCAGTTTGGGCGCTAGCGAAAATGTCTTGCCCTTTCAGGATGGCGGGAATTGCTTGCTGCTGAATGGGGGTTGGCTCAGTATAGCCAGAGTCAGCCACAGCACGAAGCAGGTCCGTTGAAAGACCGAGGTTACGAAATGTCATGGATGCGATCGCTCCTAGTAATGCCCCTATCCCAAATCAAGTGCCTGGGGCCAGTCTAAGAGCAGGAAATTTGTGGTTCAGTTGGATGGCTTAAATGAGCTTTTTTCCAATGCGCCAGCAACAGACCGGAATGTACTGGCAGAAACTCATCCTAACAGACATTCGGACAAAAGATCTGAAGAAGGATGGGGTAAGCTAAGCTCTTCACAATGCTCTCCCGCTTCTTGGGAGTTTGTTCAATTTTGACAATTTTACTCAAGTCGCCGTACAGTGCGGTCAACAGGGTTAAAGCAGAAACTCTTATTCATCCGTGGCTTTCCCCCGCATTGTCTTCATCTGCTACTTCTTAATCTGCTACTTTTGCTATCAAAACGCTTACTTTGAGAGCTACGTGTGGGTTTGTTGAGTTTGCATCATTTGGGTACCACGATTCCACTTCTAATGAGTCAGGGCTTGCAATCGGCTCAACACTTCCTCCGTTCAGTTCTTAGCGGCGGTGTTCTTGAGCCTTAATTCAGAACTAGCCCCTCCTTAGTAATGCGCTGGTCGCTCATCAAAAGAAGCCGCTTTTTCTAACGATTGAGTAGCCAGGAAGATCCAATATCAAAGTGGAGGTCAGTCAAGGTCGCCACTTTATTCACCATCTACCTACGGATACGAGCGATCGCCTCGCCAATTCCTCCAGCTACAGCAATGTGATTATCCTTAATCATTACAGCATCATCTAGTTCCATCCGGTGGTTCATCGCTCCTCCCATCTGCATCGCGTACTTTGACTCGAGCGATCGCCGCGACCGACATCTTCCAACAACCAGGAGTGCAGGAGTGGGTCTAATACGATCGAGGGAGGTAGAACAGCCCTGGGACTCACCACTTCAGTTTTCCCCTAATTTTTCTAAAAGCTTGCCCAACCAACTTAGCCCAAAAGCTGCGCCCTTGGAGCTTTTGAGAGTTTTCCAAAAAAGTTTTTCAAAACAGTTGACAGAAACGGTTCGTGGTTGCTACATTAATAAAGCGGTCGGGAGAGCAAGCGAAAGTGAAGCGACACCGAAGCGCACCGAACCTAGAAAAAATAATAGTTTGAAAGCCAAGTAAACACAA
>NZ_JAMPKD010000046.1:0-15853 GCF_039961915.1 Trichocoleus sp. DQ-A2 | reverse complement strand
TGAGTTTCTCGGCTTAAATCTCTAATAAATCTCATAAGTCTCTTGTTTTCTTGACTTTTGTTTTAGCTTATTCTACTTTTTATTATGTGTAATTTATTTTACATAAGCACTTATTTAACAACTGCACTTAAAGCTTCTTAAAGTATCTGGCAACTGGGAATAGCTCGAAGCCCACCTTTTCATAGGTGTGACGGGCTGGGGCATGACCGGGATCGCCCCCAGTCTCAACCATAGCAATAGACATCCCAGCATCTTTCATCCAAGCCAGAGCGAATTCTATCAGCGCACTACCAATGCCGCGACCTTGAAAGTCCGGATCGACAGCAACCATGTAGATTTCACCCATGCTGTCCTCTGAGTGGAGTTTCACGGCTACAAAGCCAACAGTAGAACCTGCATCGATCGCAATCCATACACCCGTGTCTTCCGTCGCGCAGACATCCTCGACCGCTTTTTGCTGACTCACGCGCCAGTGATTGGGATAAAATGCCTGGTACACATCAGCGTTCATCGCGTTCTGAATCGAATCAAAGACTGGAGTCCACGCCCGAAGCGAAAGACGAATAACAGCATCAAGGTGGCGAGGCTCGTATGGTTCAATTTGCATTCCCACATGAACTCCAGTTAACTCTGCAAGCTTTATCCAACATACTACAATATAATACAAGCTCTGATAGCTTGGTTTTGAATGCTTACAGCAACTTGCCTCAATCAACGCCAATCGGTTTTCGCAAGTTTGAGAGTTCCGCTTCTAGAGCGAGAATCTTGGCTTTTGCAGTCGCCCGTTCCTGGTGAAGCGTTTCCCGAAGATGGTGTAGAGATTTCTTCAACTGTTCAATTTTCTGCTGTGCATCAGTGTTTTGAAAGGCTCTCATGTGTGGTAAACCCTCAGCGTCTTGACCCAGAATACGACAGACAGCACCGCAAGTTGGGCAGTTCGTTACCTCTAACATAACAACCTCCCGCTTACTGCTCTGCAAGCAGCTTGTAAATCTCACGCTTTACCTGAACAAGCAGATCGCGTACTCGATTGCCTTGCTCCACATTGCCACTTCGAGCAACTTGGGTGACAGCATCATTCAACTGGGTTAAAGTATGGCGCAACTCAATCAATCCAGAAGGCTTATTTTCCGTAAAACTGTCGTGAGCGTTTCTTGAATGAGAGTGCTGGTTGCGATCGCTCAAGAATTGTCTGCCACTCTCGGTAATCGTATAAACCCGCTTGCCATCGACTTCCTCACTGGTCAAATAACCGCCTTCTTCCAGCATCTGAAGCGTTGGATAGACAGAGCCTGGACTAGGGCGGCGAAAGCCACCGCGACGTGCTTCCAGCTCTTTCATTAATTCATAACCATGCTGGGGACGCTCAGATAGAAGCCCAAGCAGAATGAACTTAATGTCACCGCGACGAGTGCGAGGCTCATCTCCCCATCCGCCACCCGACGAACCTCTGCGTCCATGTCGCCCACTCATAAAGAATTGATTGCTAAGTCCTTGTCCTTCTCCTGCCCATGCTGGTACGAAAAAACTGGGATGAAATTGTCTGTGTCTGAACATACTTTGCTCCTTGTGTTTGTGAGTTATCGCGATATATCGTTTAATTATAAAACTAATCTATCGCGATATATCGGATTCGACAATGACAAGTTTTATATACCTGCTCAGTTGTCAATCACCCACTAACAATATTTATGTGATTCATTTGGCAGCATTGCGGTTGTTTGCCAGCACTTAGCATCACCGTTGTGCAGCCAAATAATATTTGGTCGCAATTGTCTTTGGTATGATTAGCGATATGAAATCGCCCAAAGAAGTTCTACACGACTGGGTTGCTGCCTATAACGCTCGCGATCCTTACGCACTCATCGAGCTTTATCACGATGATGCCATCAACCATCAAGTTGCTTTTGGTGCCCCACTTCAAGGGCGCAAGGTACTGCTTGAGAGTTTCATCACCTTCTTCAATGCCTTTCCAGACAACTACACGCATCCTGAAAATATCTTCGAGGATGGTGAGTGGGTCATCATTGAGTGGAGCGGTGGCGGTACATTCTTGGGTGAGCTTGGCGGCAACCCACCAACCGGCAAGAGTTTTACACTACGCGGGTGTGGCTTCTTTCAGGTCATTGATGGCAAAATTCGTTTCCAGCGTGGCTACATAGACAAGTACACTTGGTTCACGCAAATTGGTTTACCAGTCTCATAGGCTTGTAAGTGTTGCACAACAACGAAGCTCATCCGAGTGTCGGCAGCAAAGGCGGCTTAAGTTTGCTTTTCGTCTTCTGAGTTGTATCGGTGCGGACAGCACTAGGGCACACAGCACTATGGCACTATGAAGGTTATCTATTTGTGTTTAGGCTTAAGTTAGGGCAAGGTTGCCGGTGAGACACTGCTTTGAGCTGATGGGTAAAACAACGCTGCGCGTAGGTATCACTGCGATCGCTCTTCTTCTCAACCAATATTTGTAATTGTCAGGCGCGATCGCACTTGCTTAGTTTTGGGTGAATATGATCGCTCTCCCTTCATCAAGAATGCGAGCTCCCAAATGTTCAAAGAAAGTTCTCAGCAAATGGAAGCGAGCGAGCCTAGAAATAGAGCGAAGCATCGCAGACTATGCTTAAAAAACAAGATGCTTTACTCCGTTGTAGGAACACCTCATTAAAATTAGTAGGTACAACAGCTATTAAGGAGGTGTCTATTGATCTTGTTTGGTGACTATAAAAACAGAGCCTCTCAATACATTACTTTCATCGACTCAGAGTTCTACCCAGACTACCTTGATGAAGCGAAAACTTTTTACGGCAGTGTCATAGAGCAGTTTGCAGAGTTAGCTGGTATGGCTAGCAGTTCTGCTGACTTGCTTACAAGCATTGCAGCGAAACCAAATCCCTCTCGAACTCAGTTGCTGCGGGTTTTCCGTAAATATGTATCGCCGGACACCTCTGTTGAGATGCTGAAGGTCAAGAGGAAGATTCCCAGTATCATTGAAGACTATGGACATAGATTTAGAGACATAGAGCAAGTTAGAGCAAACTTGGCAAGTCGTCCAAACCCTGACGAAGCACTCATGGCTATTCTTATGGAGTATAAAAGCCGTGGACAGAAGGGATACGAACTAACCGAAGCGTTTTTCCTCTGGTTTGAGAAGAGTTTTGGTTCAGAGTATTTGATTCAAGGTCCGGTACGTGCTGGAAGGGATGTGATGCTTGATGAAGTTTTGAAGGATTGGGAAGCAAAAACACCAGCAGACATTCTCATTTCTCGTAATGATAAAATGCCACTGGTTATAGGATTCGCTCGCTACGATTCAGATCGTGGTGGAGCGCAAGAAGACGATCGTACAGGTGGAAACAGAGATAAAGTGACCGATATTCTCAGATATGCCGATACGTATGAATTACCTCTAAAAGTATTTTTTCTAAACGACGGTCCGGGACTTACGCTCGGTTCTATGTGGAATGACTACGCTGCTTTAGAAAGCTATGGCAGAAGAAGAGTAATGGTATGTACTCTCAAAATGCTGGATGAGCGATTCACCAAAGATTGGCTTGAAAGTTGAGCTTACTGTTCCACTCCTGGATTGAAGCTTCTGGAATACTCTGTATATCTGACGAAATCTCAAAATATATATCAACTCCACTACGTAACACCCTACTGGTGCCTAACAGGGGTTCTTGTTTCATCTGAGTTCCATTTTTGTTAACAAAATCGCCCATTGGTTCAGTACCTTTAGCTAAGCGATGAACCGTAGTCTCTATCGCAAGCAGAGAATTATCTATAGCTACCCATTGTCTTTCTAGTTCTTCTGCAACTGCAACTGTCGTACCACTTCCAGAAAAAGCATCTAGCACTATATCTCCTTTATTAGAAGAGGCAAGAATAATACGTTTAAGTATTTCTGAATTTTTTTCAGTTGGATAGCCTGTGATCTTGATGTTTTGATTATGGGCATCTTTGAAATTAAGCCAAATATCCTGAACTGGGATACCTTTGCTATTATCAAGATACACTTTTCGTCTAGGATTTCCTGTCGAAGACCAATAAATCTCGCCTCTCAAATCCATTTCATCTAGGGTTTCAGGCGTATACTGCCAGTGTTTACCAGGAGGTGGAAGCATTCCTCTCCACGGCTGACCAGTAGCACCATTCCTTGTTCCGGGAGCATGAATAGGAACCTTTTTATAACGTCTTCCAGTTTCTTCTTCTATATACTGGTATTCTTTTTTAGCTGTAGTGTCTGTCCAAGATTCAAATGCTTGATTCCATATATAGCTTTCGCTTTTTGTATAGAACAAAATGTAGTCTGAAATATTTCCATACTGGTTCCGCGTATAGTTCTTAGGATTGCATTTCTTCCTTGTTATCCAATTTCGGAAATTCCTAGCTCCAAAAATTTCGTCCATCAAAACTTTGACGGGGAAAGCCATATTCTCATCTAAATGGACATAAATAGAGCCATCATTAGCCAGTAGTTCTCTAAGCAGAATTAACCTTTGACGCAGAAATTCTAAATAATCAGCCCCATTTATCAAATCATGATAAGCATGGTTCTGTTTCCTGGATTGAAAGCCAGCACCTGTAGCATACGGCGGATCGATGTAAATTAACTTAATCTTTCCAGCAATATTAACATCATCTAATAAAGCTTTAATAACCCTTAAATTTTCACCGTAAATCAATCGATTCTTAGGCTGTTTTTCTACACTGACAACACAATGCAACTGTGCTGGAGAGATGTTAAGAATTTCTTCAATTGTCACTTTCCCCTCATACTCTAATCTGAAGGAACTTCCATTACCATTTCTGGAAGTGCCATTGCGTTTGAGTTTGCTCGGTATCCCTGTTGCCATCTAACTTTCTGCTTGTTCCTGGTTATCTTTCTCTTGACTTTCGAGAAATTCGTCGAGATCCTGCTTACGGACTCTCAAAATTTTTGGTCCAACCTTTGTCGCTTTAAGCCGATTAGATGAGATCCATCGCTGCACCGTTCTCTGATGCACCCGAAGAATCTCTGCTATTTCATTAGTGGTTAAAAACTGTCCGTTGTCCCCACCATTCTTCTCTTGCTCCTGTCGCTTATGTCGCATAAGTCGCTTTTGTCGTTATTGTATCGCTAAGATGTTCGCGTCGCAACTGTCGCTTTTGTCGTCTTAGAATAAGGATACTTCTGATAGGCGAGTTGCACTACATCGCACCCACGACATCTAACAATTGTTGCAGGGGTCGGACAAAAGCCGCTGATGGTGACTTCGGTATTATCTGCCGCGGCTGAACGCAACCGTTAGCTTGCAAGTCCTTGGTGGGGATATAGTTGAGAGGATATCTAATGGTGTGCGATCGCCCATACTAGAATTCGGAACACCAGAATGGGTTGAAGTAGTCTCAGATCTGGAGCAAGAACTAAAATATCTTGTCTATTGCAAGTTGTCAGTAAGAACTCGCTAACATTCTTCAACAGAGTAATCGCATCTTTGCTAATTTTTCGCTGCACGTAGTAGTGCGATCGCACTGCTTCCCAATCGCTATGTGTAATTTTCAGGCGCGATCGCCAGCGCGAATATACAAAGTGATCGCTTTTGTATCTCAAACTGAAACAAAGCAACCGATTCAATCGCAAACTTGCCAGACTGGAGACGACATCAAGATTAAAGAATACTTAAGCTAGCGATATGAAGCGCTCTATTGCAGTTGGACTACTGACATTTCTGGCTATTGGCTGTAGCACCAATCTTCCAACATCCTCCACTCAATCTCCCGCACCTGTAGCAATTGCTGCCAAACCTGCTGCCAACTCCTCAACCGTCCAAAGTCGGGATGTCTTTTACCTGAGCGATCGCTTTGGGTTTCGCTTCGTTTCCCCGCGTGGCTATGTCATCACGCCTACGGAAACGACTCAATCAACGAAGCCAAGTCCCCCGCTGGAAGTCCTAGAAGTCTGGCAGCAGAAAGATTTTTTGAACCGGGAAAATTTACCTGAAACTCCTCCGATCGTCAGCATCACTGTTTACGACAACTCCAAGCGGTTGCCCCTAACCAGTTGGAAAGGCGAACTCAGCCAAAATGACGATCGTCCCCTCACCGTTGCTGGACAGAAAGCGATCGCTTACACTTCGACTGGACTCTACGAGTCTGATAACGTGCTGTTAAGCAGCGCCGATGGTCGCTATGTATTTCGGCTACAAGGCGCTTACCTGCAAAAGAACGATTCCATCCGGCAGGTATATCAGGACATCGTTAAAAGCTTTACTTTCGATGCGATCGCTAGCACTTCTCCTAATAAATGGCGCATCAACTACAGCCGCCTCAAAAGCCTTTTAGCCGCCGGTGACTGGCGGGGTGCGGATGTGGAGACTCGCGCCATCTTCCAGCGATTGCAGAAACTCCAAGGACAGGGTGCAGACTTACTCTACGGCAGCAAAACTCTGCTCAATAGTCTTCCCTGCGAAGACTTTCGTACCATAGATACCCTCTGGTCGCAAGCTAGTAAGGGACGCTTTGGGTACAGCGCTCAAAAGCGCATCTGGCAGCAAACTGCCTCCCAGACGAAAAATCCGAAAGCACGAGTTGAGAAGTTCGGGCAGGCAGTGGGATGGTACAGATCCCAACCATTACCGGAAAAGAATCCTTTTGGGGTAGTGTTAGCTGGAACCAAATGGCGGTTGGATTCAGAACTGAACTCTACTGCTACGGCACCAATCGGACAGTTTCCTTGGGGAGGAATTTCCTCTAACTTATTGAGTGACATGCTCAGCGAACCTGGTTGTGGCAGTTGTACCACGGATGCCATTTATCTTGCTAGCGATCGCTATTACGACTACGTGCCTGCTTTGTTTACCAAGCTCAATCAGTGTCAAGTTCGCTAGTTAGGCGAACTGACAAGTCAGCGCGAGGCGTTAGCCTCGCTTCGCTGTTTTCATGCCCAAAGGGCTGTACGCGATCGCCGTTTCAGCTTACTGATTGCCCCTTCTCCTGCCAGCAGAACTACAAGGTCATCGCGTTTCCCGCAACAACTGAAATTCAGCATCAACCTGTCCAAGTGAATCAGTGAGGCTTATGCTTGTTGATCAGCCAATGACTCGAAAGGTCAAATTAATCCGGGGAGGAACCGGACGTTTAGTTTTAGGAATTTGATGCTGCCAGTAGTGCTGCGTTGTCCCTTGCATCAACAAGAAACTACCAGAAGTTAACTCCAGTTGATGCTTCAAGCCTTTCTCGGCTCGATGCCGCAGCATGAACCGCCGCGTTCCTCCCAAACTCAGAGAACCAATGACTGGATTGTGTCCTAGCTCCGGTTCATCATCGCTGTGCCAGCCCATACTGTCATTGCCATCTCGGTAGAGATTGAGCAACACGCTGTTGAACACCACACCAGAAACGGCTTCAGCCTTTGCCTTGAGGTCAAGTAGCGTGCGTGTCCAGGGAGAGGGGTGCATCGTGATGCCAGAGTAAGTGTAGGATATACCGGGATTACTATACCAAGCCGTTAGCCTGGGTTGAGGCATTGAGCGCCCGTAGATGCTAATCCAGTCTTGTCGCCAGTCGATTGTTTCAGTCAGTTGTGTGAGCAAGCGATCGCTTTCCTCCTCATCTAGCAGAGACGGGTAGAAGATGATATCTGCGTCAGGCAGTTGCAGAGGGATACTGAGCATAAGACAAACACAACTGAGGGCGGCAAGAAATCAGCTTTCCAGAACCCTAACCGACAACAGGTAATCCTGCCAGAGCCTTCGCTACTTCCTCCTCCTCTCGCGCAAAACCTTGAGCAAAGTCGCAGTTTCGAGTTCAGAGGTCGGAAGGTGAGGGTTTGAGGGTGGATTTTCTCATAAAACCTCGACAGCCAAGTTGAGAGTTTGTAGGTTGGGGGTGTAAGTGGGAATACTAACCATGAGGAGATGATTTCACAATCGCCTCATAGGATTCTGTCCCCCAATTTCCTGACCTCCAAAACAAGCCACTCATGACTCCATCCGATGCAGCCCGAATTGAGCAGTTTATTACCCGTTGGCAAAATTCTAGTGGCAATGAACGTGCTAACTATCAAATGTTCTTTTCGGAACTATGTGATGCGCTGGGAGTGAAGCGTCCGGATGTGAAGGGTAGTGTGACAGGCGATCCGTACTGTTTTGATAAAGACATCACGATTTATCATCCCAGTGGCAAGAAAACACCAGGTTATATTGACTTCTACAAAGCCGCTCATTTTTTGATCGAGGCGAAGCAGGGCAGCGAAAAATCTGGTAAAGGAACGGCAAAACGCGGCACGAATACTTACCTCAAGGCAATGGAAGCAGCATTTGTGCAGGCGAGCGCTTATACGCGCAATTTACCCAGTAAACCTCCATTTCTGTTGACCTGTGATATTGGCGATCACTTCGAGCTGTGGATGGGCTTCAGTGGTGACTATGGCGGATATGGGGCGCGTCAGGATATTGGACTGACTGCTCTGCGAAAGCCAGAGATTTTTGATTTATTCGTTGACATCTTTACCGATCCGCAAAAGCGCAACCCTGAAAAGATTGCGGCGAAGGTGACGCGAGAAGTAGCAGCAGACTTGGCAGAATTATCAAAGCGGTTAGAAGGTCTGCATGAACCGGAAGAGGTTGCCCATTTCCTCATGCGCTGCATCTTCACCATGTTTGCCGAAGATGTGGGGCTATTGAAGGAGCATTTATTCACAGAGGCGTTGGAGACGCGATGGTTGCCCAATCCTAAGAGTTTTAAGCCGGAGGTGGAAGCGCTTTGGCAGGCAATGAATGATGGGACAAGCTTTGGCTTTTATGGCAGGTTGTTGAAGTTTAATGGGGGATTATTTGCCGAGGCAAGGGCGTTTGAGTTGACGGCAGATCAGCTTCGGGTGTTGCTAACGGCAGCGAAGCGGGAATGGAAGGATGTAGAGCCTGCGATTTTTGGCACGTTGCTGGAACGGGCATTGGATTCAAAGGAACGCAGCAAACTGGGGGCACACTATACCCCTAGATCGTATGTGGAGCGGTTGGTGCGTCCGGTGGTAATGGAACCGTTGCGGGAACAGTGGGATCTGGTGCAGGGGGAAGTGAAGCAAATTTTGGGGGATGTGGAAAAAGAGCCGACTGCTGCCCAGAAGAAGAAAGCTGTTGCAGCATTGGAAGGGTTTCTGACAGAGTTACGCCAGGTGCGAATTCTCGATCCGGCGTGTGGGTCAGGGAATTTCTTGTATGTGACGCTGGATTTGATCAAGCAACTGGAATCGGAGGTGTTGCGCCGTCTGGAAGATGTGACGGGACAGGCACAGCTACGGTTGGATATTGCCCAGGTGAACCCATCGCAGTTTTTGGGGATTGAGATTAACCCCCGCGCGGCGGCGATCGCTGATTTGGTCATCTGGATTGGTTATTTGCAGTGGCACTTCAGACGGTTTGGCAACATTCCTCCCGTAGAGCCGGTGTTGCGCGAATACAAAAACATTGAATGTCGGGATGCGGTGCTGGCGTATGACGGTAAGGAAGAGGATGTTGACCCGAAGACAGGCAAGGTGAGAACACGATGGGGCGGACAGATGATGAAGCATCCGGTGACGGGGGAAATGGTTCCCGATCCGAGCGATCGGATTCCGATCTATCGGTATATTAATCCGCGATTGGCTGAGTGGCAGGAGGCGGATTATGTGGTGAGTAATCCACCATTTGTTGGAAATGCAAGAATGCGCGATCGCTTGGGCGATGGATACACAGAAGTGTTGCGCCAGATATATCCAGATGTGCCTGAAACAGGTGATTATGTGATGTACTGGTGGCACAAAGCAGCAGAACTAGCCAGAGCCAACTACATTACTCGGTTCGGCTTCATCACAACAAATAGCATTCATCAAGTTCGCCAAAGAAAAGTTATTGAGTTCCATCAAAATCAAAAGAATCCGATTCGCTTGATATTTGCGATCGCGGATCATCCCTGGACAAATGAAGGCGCAGCGGTCAGAATTGCAATGACTGTAGGACAAGCGGATTCATCAAATATTATTCAAGTTGCACAGCTTGGAAAGGTCGTCCAAGAAGTGGATGCAGAAACACCAGAAGATTCGGCGGAACAAGTTGAAGTCATAGTAAAGAATGTAGGAAGTATTTTTAGTAATCTTAAGGCTGGAGCAAACATTGCGAGTACTATTTCATTGAAAAGTAACGCTAGTATATGTTGCCCAGGTATGAAGCTTCATGGAATGGGTTTTTGTGTGACGCAAAAAGAGGCAATCAATCTAGAGCCTGAAGTGATTTATCCCTATCTAAATGGACGTGATTTGCTTCAATCTACAAGAAATTCATTAGTAATCGATCTTTATGGTCTAAGCGAGAAAGAAGTTTTTGAAAGATATCCTAAAGTCTATCAGTGGGTACGTGAAAGAGTTAAGCCGGAAAGAGATCAGAACAATCGTGCAATATACCGTGAGAAATGGTGGATTTTTGGGGAGCCTCGCACCAACTTTAGACCTGCTTTGAAGGGTTTAAGCAGCTACATTACAACAGTTGAAACTGCCAAGCATCGTGTGTTTGTATTTTTGGCTCATGATGTTGTTCCAGACAATATGTTGATTGCGATTGCTCTTGATGATGCTTATTTCTTAGGAGTTCTCTCTAGCAAAATTCATGTCACTTGGGCACTTGCAGCAGGCGGAAGGTTAGGTTTTGGCAACGATCCGCGTTACAACAAAACTCGTTGCTTCGACCCCTTCCCCTTCCCAGAACCCACACTCGAACTCAAACAAAAAATCCGCGAACTGGGCGAACGTCTCGATGCCCACCGCAAGCGTGTTCAGGCACAGCATCCCGATGTCACCATCACCGCTATGTATAACCTGCTGGAAAAAATCCGCGCAGGGGTCGAACTTACCGAAAAAGACCGGGATTTTAACAACAAAGCGCTGGTTTCCACGCTAAAGCAAATCCATGATGAGTTGGATTTAGCAGTGTTTGAGGCGTATGGCTGGAGCGATTTGTTAGATCCCCCCCAACCCTCCTTAAAAAGAGGGGAGAATGCGGATGGTTCGGCTTCTTCCGTTGTTCAAGAGGGAATTGAGGGGGGAGCAATGCAGAACTTGGATGAGATTATTTTGGAACGATTGGTCGCCTTAAACGCAGAACGCGCTGAAGAAGAACGCAATGGGTTGATTCGCTGGTTGCGTCCAGAATATCAGGCTCCCGGTGAAGTACATATTCAGCAAGTAATTGAAGGTAGCGCTGAAGTTCAAGAGGAAACTGCGAGCGCCCCCGTTGAACAACAAAAATTTCCCAAAGCCTTCAAAGATCAACTCGCTGCGGTGCGCGATTTGCTCCGCACTCAAGGCGGCGAATGGACAGTGGAGCAAATTGCGGCTCAATTCAAAGGCGCATCTCGACAAAAACAAATTATTCTCACCTGTCTCGAAAGCCTGGAAGCATTGGGAATTTTTGCCAAGCATGAAGAAGAAGGAAGCGATAGCGCTTCGCGCGACGAAGTCGTTCGCTGGTATCTGGCGGAGTTGCAAAAGGCAAGCTAGAAATTAGCAGAACCATTACTCCTTATCGATTGGCTGAGGAAGAAGTAGCGATCGCAGAGGGCAAATAATCGGCTATATGCCTTCTAGCCCCATACCATAAAAGAAGTTACGTTAAAGCGATCGCCATCCAAACCCCATCACTCCTAAGAAAGGAAACAGACCAGAGACTCTTATGACCACGGCAACGATAGCAATACCCCAAAAGGAAGAACCCCTCCTGTTTGAGGGATTGACCTGGAGAGAGTTCAAAGCAGTCGAGCAATTGTTAGACCGTCCAGGATATCGGCTTTCCTTCCTGGATGGAGTACTGGAGATTCGACGGATGCCAGGGGAACCCCACGAAACAGTTAAGAAGAGGATCGG
Organism: Trichocoleus sp. DQ-A2; assembly: GCF_039961915.1. Taxonomy (NCBI): domain Bacteria; kingdom Bacillati; phylum Cyanobacteriota; class Cyanophyceae; order Leptolyngbyales; family Trichocoleusaceae; genus Trichocoleus; species Trichocoleus sp. DQ-A2. The sequence goes on along the minus strand of NZ_JAMPKD010000046.1, from coordinate 3,984 downwards.
TGCATTGGTGGAGCTTTACCTGCTTATAGCAGGGTTTGACTTCACCCCAACTGGCTCCATGATCCTAGAAAGTGAAGCTGGAGCCGTCAAGCGAGAGGCGGATGAATCCTATAGAACCCATTTGACATCTTTTGCTGGGGTGCAAGGCTTTGAAGTAAGCCGTTACTTTGCGATCAATGATAGAGCCTGCTTAAACTCGACTGTTTTTTGCAAGAACAGGGATAAAACCAGCTAGCTGCAAGGCTTTTAGTTTCAGGAATAGCTCTCAAATGGGTTCTATACAAGAGGGCAATCGAATTTGGCTGAACTACGAGCTAAGTTACAAATTTTATAGATTGATCGTCAGGATTTTTTTCTTGCTTTTTTTGTCGCTCAACACGACTGTATTGTAGGGTGATGTATCCGTTCCCGGCGGAATTGGCAGCCAAAAACTGGGGTTTTTATGATCGAGTTCGCCCAAATCAATGCTTTTCGTTATATCGCCATCTGTTGCCAGATAAGCGGTAAGTTCGCCTTTATAATCTTCAATTAAAAAGTCGCTAAATAAAACGACTTGCCCACCCTCAGGATGTATACCAAGGATGACCTGACCGCTGAAAGTTGTGCCTTTTCGTTCTTCATCAACCGTTGCCATTATGATTTCTGAGGGGTCTTGACCGGACATATCTGCCATAAACTTTTTCTTGGGCGAATTCTCAACAATTGAAAATGATTTTACAAGAGCGCTATGGGCGATCGCAAAACTCTCAGGACGTATTTCTGCATCGGTCTTGCAAATGTATAGCCAAGTTACTTCGGGTTTAACGCCTAATTGGAAGATTGAGTAGGGATGAGTAGAGGCTGAAAGTGATCGCGAAGCGTTGCTGCTATAAGAGATCGCATCGCAGAAACCTGATAGAGGGGAGACGTTGAGAAGTTTCCGGATTCTGTTCTAGCAACCTACGAGAGCCACGGGAAGGGGTAGGCAGGAACACCAAGGTCAAATGCTTGTAGGTCATTTTCAAGGGGTCAGGAAGCGATCGCCTAAACAGCATCCCAGCACAAGAGGGTAGTACAGAGATAAGCTTTGCCATGCCTATAGAACCCATTTGACATCTCAACAAGAGGCTGAAAGTCTTTTGTTGAGATGTCAAATGGGTTCTATAAACTTACCCCTGGTCGAGTGCGTCCCGATCTGGCGATCGAAGTGGTGTTTACCAGTGGCGGCATTAACAAACTAGAGGTATACAAGCGCCTGAAGATTCCTGAAGTGTGGTTCTGGGAAGACGGAGTGCTAGAGATTTATCACCTGCGGGGAGAGGGCAACACTCTGGACTACGAAAAAATTTCCAGTAGTGAGGAAATGAAAGGGATCGATCTGGATTTGTTGTTACGTTGCATCAATATGGTGAATCACGTTGATGCCATCAAGACCTTTCAACAGGCACTCCAGAAATAGCTGACCAAAGGCGATCGCGGCTCTGATCTTCGGTATTTCACTATAACGGCGATCGCAATTCCCACTGATGTGACTCAACTAGAAGCTTGCCAGCAGTTGATAGAGAAGGCGATCGCCGCATTGCGATGAGAACAAGTGCAAGCAGAACTACAAGCTCATTGCGTTTCCCACAACAGCGCTTTTCTCTACAATTGATGCCATGCCCATGCGTCAGCCAAAAAGCGCTCAAGGGCAATAGCTTGAATAGATGGAAACTGCTATGCGAACCCTTAAACTACCTTCTGGACAATTAATTCCGGTTCTTGGCATGGGCACCTGGCAGATGGGGGAGAATGCTAGGAATCGCCAAAGCGAAATAGATGCCTTACGCCACGGACTCGATCTGGGTCTAACTCTGATTGACACCGCCGAAATGTATGGCGAAGGCGGTGCAGAAGAAGTAATCGCCCAGGCGATCGCAAATCGTCGTGCAGAAGTTTTTCTCGTTAGCAAGGTCTACCCTCATAACGCCTCAAAACGAGGGACAATTGCTGCCTGCGAAAGAAGTCTCCAGCGGTTGAAAACTGACTATCTTGACCTTTACCTGCTGCACTGGCGCGGTTCTGTGCCACTGGCAGAGACGCTGGAAGCATTGGCGACGCTTCAACAATCCGGCAAAATTCGCAGCTATGGGGTGAGTAATTTTGATGCCGAGGATATGGAAGAAGCCTTTGGGTTGAAGGGTGGGAAAGGAATTGCTACCAATCAAGTCCTCTACAACCTGATGCGACGGGGGATTGAGTGGAACTTGCTGCCGTGGTGTCGGCAACGAGATACTCCAATCATGGCATATTCCCCGATTGAGCAAGGGCGTTTGCTGAACAATCAAACACTCAAGACGATCGCTCAAGAACGAGGAGTCATTGCGGCTCAAGTAGCGATCGCCTGGTTGTTGCATCAAGACAATGTAATTGTAATTCCCAAATCCAGCCGCATTGACCATGTAGAGCAGAATTATGCTGCCTTGAATTTGAAATTGAGTGCTGATGAATTGGCTTCCTTAGATGCTGCCTTTCCAGCACCCACTAAACCTGTTTCCTTAGAAATGCTGTAAATACTTCTCAAAGAACTCAACGGATTTATCTCGCGTTGGATAGTGTCTCAAATGAGCAAGAGTGCCTACCATGACGAGTTAACTTACAGAGCAAACGCATGGCTCAACGACCTGGAATCTTCCCCACCTTCTTCATCTCTGGCTTTGAGTGTTCGACGTTTCTCTGGAAGGACAAGCAACGGCGAAATCTAATTAAAGAGACACAGCACGATTGCCACGCGCAGGAAGATTACAACATCTTGCGATCGCTGGGAATTGATGTGGCACGAGAAGGGATTCCTTGGCCTCTAGTCGATCGTAATGGCTGCTACGACTTCTCTAGCCTTGACACCACGATCAAAGCAATGCAGCAGACGCAGATCGTTCCCATCTGGGATCTCTGCCACTACGGATATCCAGACGATCTCGATCCATTTAGTGAGGAGTTTACCGAGCGCTTTGCCCGTTACTGTCGCGCCGCAGCAGAGTATGTAATTCCCCGCTTGCGTGGCCCCTATTTTTTCACGCCGATTAATGAAATTACGTTTTTCTCGTTCTGCGGTGGTGAGTGGGGTTGGGTTGCTCCTTATAAAACCACAAAAGAAGACCGTTTTCGCTTGCGATTGGCGTTGTGTAAGGCAGCGATCGCAGGGGTGAAAGCGATTCGGGAGGTAGAACCTGCCTCTAGGATGGTTCACATCGATCCCTTGGTTCAGGTGGTTGCACCGCGCGATCGCCCGGACCAGATCGACGCAGCACATGTGGAAACCTATGTGGATACCTTTTTGGCGTGGGATATTCTCTACGGGAAAGAACACCCTGAACTCGGCGGTTCCCCGGAAATTCTTGATATCGTTGGGGCAAATCACTATTCCTTCGGTCAGATGGAATACCGAGAAAATGGCCCCCATCAGGCGCTAGAACCCCACGACGATCGCATCAAACCGCTTTGCGAGCTAATGCGGTGGGTGTGGGAACGCTATCGCAGACCGATGATCGTTGGCGAAACCAGTGGGATGGAAGCAGGCAGAGATGAGTGGCTAAAGGACGTAGTAGAAGAGTCTCTAGCAGCGGTTAATTCTGGGATGGATTTGCATGGCATTTGTTTATTCCCTGCTGTTGATATGCCGGATTGGCATACCGGAAAGTGGCTGCACAACGGGATTTACGATTTAGTGGAAGAAGGGGATAATCTGAAGCGGGTGCCTTGCGAGCCATACATTGCAGAGCTACGACGCTGGCAGAAAGAATTCAATCGGGTTACGGCACTTGATGCTGACCCCTTGAGCGATCCAGTAGAACTGCAAGATGTGATTGACGCAGCTAAACGATTGCAGCCAGAAGCCGATCGAAATTGGAGTTCAGGACTTACGCAAAGGCGCTAGATATAGCGTACAAGTTACACAAGTTGCATGGGAATAGAAGGATGTTTCAGTTCCTCAATCAAGGAATCAGAAAGCCACTGGTATTTCAC
>NZ_JAMPKD010000045.1:0-16273 GCF_039961915.1 Trichocoleus sp. DQ-A2 | reverse complement strand
TGAGTTTCTCGGCTTAAATCTCTAATAAATCTCATAAGTCTCTTGTTTTCTTGACTTTTGTTTTAGCTTATTCTACTTTTTATTATGTGTAATTTATTTTACATAAGCACTTATATAAAATTAATCCATATAAATTAAAACAGCAGCTACCGGAACAATAGAAAGGCCAGTAATTCCTCTGAATTAACTAGTTGCATAACCTGCTACGCCAGATAGGAGTAGTAATTCCCCATGCTAGGAGAAGAATAGATATTTTGCGATCGCAATTAGGCGATCGCTACCCTTGGGGTTCTGCGCGAGCATTACGGGGAACGGGAACGCCTTCGGAGTCAGCTTCACGCTACTTCCATTCCAGCGCAACGCCTGCAAGAAATCTGAATGACACTTTATGACAAACAGTGCTAGCTATTCCAGCGAGAAGTGACTGTCTCGAAAATAGTCCAGAGTCCGGAGTCGAAGAAAAATCTTTATACGTTCGTTATAAACGTATTTCATGGGTATCTATCTTGTAAAACCTCTCCTATCCTGCGATTCCCAAGGATTTCGACATTTTTGTCTTCGTTGCGTCCTTCATCTATTGCATAAGTGCTGATGCTCCAAAGATATATATTCTGCGAGCGCACAGCCTTGTATATAAAACTCGCATTGCTGTGTGTTCAACGGAGAAGCATCAACTCATCGTTTATTGGGTGTTGAAAGGTAGAACCAAGGAGCCAACGATGCAGAAAAATAAGTTGCAAATTCTGCACTGCAATTGCGGAATGCTTTATGTCAGTAAAGGTCGCGCTTTAGGCAACAAAATGACTTGTTCTAAATGCGGTCGAACTCCTCAGATAGAACAACTCAAATTAGCATCATTTTCTTCAAAAACTATCCCCAGTCGGTCTACTCTTCTGAGGAATTACAACCAATTTTCAGCAATTTTTTTGACCAGACGCATTGTTTTAGCAGCAGTATCTATTGCCAGCTTATTAGGTATGATGATTTATCTCCCTAGAACGCAACCTCCAGGAACGCAGCTATCTACCGTACCAGTCTCCTTAAAGTCTGCACGGAAACCAAGCCCAAACCGTCCTCCTGTTTCTCTTCCAAACGGCACTGATATTATCCCACCTCAAGATTTGCAGGGATTTGGGAAGCTAAAAATTATTAATGGAACGACCCGCGATGCGGCTGTAAAACTTGTAGATAGCGTCTCTGGGAAGACGCGCCGTTTTGTGTACGTTCAGGCTAATCGAGAAACGAACATTGTAAATATTAGCCCTTGTAACTGTCGCTTAAAGTTCAGTATGGGAATAGATTGGGAGCAAAAAAAACAAAAGTTTTTGCAGAACCCTTCGTTCTCGGAATTCAGCAAACCCTTAGATTTTAAGGAAATTAAAAGAGAGGCGGGAGTAGAGTGGATGGAGTATCGGGCGACACTACATCCTGTACCTCACGGAAGCGCCCGAACGAGGCAAATTGATGAAAGGGATTTTGAAGAGAAACAGGTTGGTCAACAACCGTAAATTTGGCGCGATTCTCCTTAGAGACAACAGAAATGTTAAAAATGAAACCCTTGTTGAATCCTCATCATTTGGAATTCACATAGCCTTGCTGCAAAACTTGATCACCACACAGGAGCAATAATTTCCCATGCTAGGAGAAGAACAGATACTGCGCGATCGCTATCACATTCAATGCCAACTGGGGCACAATTCTGGACGGCGTACCTTATTAGCGCAGGATTTACAAACCCAGGAACTTGTTGTACTTAAGATTCTCACTTTTAACAGTGACTTCCGTTGGGAGGATTTAAAACTGTTTGAGAGAGAAGCAGAAACCCTCAAATCTTTATCGCATCCGGCAATTCCCCGCTATCTCGATTCCTTTGAATTGCACTTACCCGATCGTCAGGGATTTGTACTCGTGCAAACTTATATTCCTGCAACATCCTTGCAGGAATGGATTAAGCGCGGACGGACATTTAGCGAAGAAGAGGTAAAACAAATTGCGAAAGCATTACTGAATGTATTGAGCTACTTGCACTCTGGCAATCCTCCGGTGATTCATCGGGATATTAAACCAAGCAATATTTTATTAACGAGCGATCGCTCTGCTCATCAAGTTGGAGATATCTACTTAGTTGATTTTGGTTCGGTGCAAACGGCTGTTCGAGAAATCGGGACGATGACGATTGTCGGAACCTATGGTTATATGCCACCCGAACAATTTAGCGGACGTGCTTTTCCAGCCTCCGATCTCTATAGTTTGGGAGCAACATTAATCTACTTGGTGACAGGGAGACATCCCGCCGATTTGTTACAAGAAGATTTGCTGCTTGAGTTTGAACCCTCGACGCATCTGGCTCCCAGCTTTGTGCAATGGCTCAAGCAAATGACCCATCCCAACCGCAAGCAGCGATTTAGTTCAGCTCAAGCCGCTCTCGCTACCTTGGAGCAACCTTCCCTCCTCCAATTCCAATCTGTTGCATCAGTGACATCAACTCCTCTAACCCTGCAAAAACCTCATGACAGTAAAATTTCTCTTCTCAAGGATGCAGAAGTTCTAGAGATATATCTACCTCCAGAAACTTCCAATGCAGGAGCGGGTTGTTCAATTTCCTTTATCTTCTGTTTTACGATTTTGTCGTTGATGGCGTTAATTGGCTCTTTGTTTAGTGGTAATGGGTTACTAATCTTGATCAGCTTATTTCTTTTAGGAATGGGTCTTTCTGGTCTGTGGCAATATTTTTTCGCAGCGAATGTCAATACCTACATCTATATCGATCGCCGGTCAATAAAGGTAACTCAAATAGCGTGGAAAATACGGCGGCTGGTTTTTCAGGCAAGTCGCTGTAACCTCTATAAATTGACTTACCTGAAGCGCCTCTATCGTCGCGATACTGAAGCAGGCATTACAGAGGTACCGCCAGAGTTAAAAATTTGGGCTACAGATGGAGTCAATTATACAGACGCTAGTTCTAGCTATCGCATCGGGCAATCGCTAAGTACAGACAGCGAAACCCGCTTCTTTGGCTATCTAACAACAGAAGAACTTGATTGGTTAGCGCAAGAGTTAAGTAATTGGTTAGAGTTACCAATTACCAGAGAATAGGAGAAAAAAGTTTTTGAAATTACTACAAGTTACATAGTTTGTGGCAGCTTTTATAGATAGCAATCCTAAATGAGTCCTCAAGGTGAGATACCCGACTTCTTAGAGAAGTCGGGTATCGGAATTATAAGAGTGATTTACTGCGCCGACTATCTCACAATAATTGCCCAGAGACTAACAAATAGAGCGATCGCGCCCAGATGTTGAGGCAACAGCGCTCGGAAAGATTGACGAGCGATTTTTTGGGTTAATAGCATCGTCAACAGGAGTGAGAAAATTAGCGTTGTGCCTTGCAAAAACTCGATCACAGCCGGGTGTGCGACCAACACAGGCAACCCTTCACCGCTAAGACCGAAAGTTGCCATTGTTAGCGGCAAAATGCGTCCCGCTTCCCCTAAACCCAGCCGCCAATAGTGAGCTAAATTTGCCCCCAGCACCAGCGGCAAATATCCATAAGCCAACTCTATAAACGAGCGAGGCTTTACGGAACCCTTCAAAAGTTTGATGGTGCTATAAGCTAAAAACGGCACAGTCGCAGGGACGATTAAAGCGACTAGGGAAAATCCGAAATGTTGCCAAAACTGGGTTAAATCCAGATGCAATCCCAAAGTTGATTGCAATTCCGGCAATCGATGGAGATAGACGCCTCCTAATAGCAACAGTAACAGCGCCACTTCCGAATTATGGGGCACATGAGTTGTCCACAATTCAATCCCTGGCGGGCGCAAATTTAACTCGACCGAACGGTGGGGACAAGCTTTGAGACAAGTCATGCACAAAACGCAGTCTTTGTTCTCTTCCAACTGAGCCGGGTGAGAGTACAACGGACACCCGTTGGTTTCTAAACCTTCCCCTTTTTTAGGGCCACCTTTGTAGCATTGATAGGTAGTGCATTCCGCCGAACAAGTACCCTGTTGCGCTCTGAGTTCAGTCATTGACAGCTTGGCAAAAAGTCCATTCATCCCGCCAATTGGACAGAGATACCGACACCAAAACCGCCGCTCAAAAATTGCGGAGAAAATCATTGCCCCAGCAGTAATTAATAACAGCAAACAAGCGGAGAGATAGGCGGTATCTTCTAAATCCCAGAGTTCTTCCCACAAGTAAATAAGGACAAATAGCCCGAACAAAAACCATCCGCCCCACTTCTCGGCAGATTGTCGGGGCCAACGCTTCAGCGATCGCCCTGGAAAAAGCCACTGAGAGAGTTTTTGGGTGACTTCCCCATAAATCATGAAGGGACAAACAGAGCACCACAGGCGTCCGACAAACGGAAAACCGATCAATACCAAAGGCCACCACCACGCCCAAAATAGGTTTAGAGCTACATTTTCGGAGCGATGCTGGGGACCCAAAAATAAGAGGGCGATGACAAGCGCAAAAGCACCCAAAGTAAAGCCGTAGTTAATCCGGTCGGGCCACCAAGAACTGCGGAGAAATCGCCGCAAGTCGGGATAGGCATTTAAAAGATTGACGCGAAATCGCTTTTTATGGGTTTCGGCTGACCAGAATACTTCTTCGGTGAGCAGATTCACACCGGCACATTGAACGAGTGCCCGTTCTACGAGACTTTGCAATTCTTTCAGGTTGCCGGGGAAATCATAGGCTTGTAAGCGGCGTATAGCTTCTGGAGCGACTTTGGGTTTGCGAGTGCCCTTGGCTCGACAGAACAGGCGAATGTAGTATTCTACCTGGTCTTCAATGTCCGCTTTTCGCACCCGCAGCGGCGGCACTTTAATTAAATGACCAACTTGACGCTCAATTGTCGGCAGGTGCTTTTCCGCAATCATCATAATCCGGGCTTGACACGTGCGGCTGGGCGCGGGGGGATCTTCCGAACGGCTGAGGGGGGTGTACGTATTGGTTTCTAATAATTGAGCCAGCTTAGGCGTTAACTCTGGCGGAAGTTCTTGAATGTTGTTGAGGACTAAAGTGCCTGTCCCTAGGGATTCAATTAGCCCTGGTTTGCCACTAGCACGACCAAATAGTTCTGCACCACTTGCTTGCAGCGCACTACAGTCTACTTTAACAATCGGTTCGCGTCGATAGGAAGAACCAAAGTGAACCAGAGCCGCGGTATTGTCTTTTTCTAGTCCCGGTTCCCCGAAAATCAACACTGGACGCCGATCCTCAGCCGCCTCTTTGATTTGCTGGCGCAGCCGGACTGCATAGCGGCTTTTTCCCACCACCCCGCGTCTTGCCTTTGATACTAGATAAGGGCGCAAGGCGGTTTGACGCTCTTGTTCGTAGTTTAGTTGAGACGATAGTTGAGCGAGTTCTTGAGCTAACTGCTGGGAGAACGCTTGGGTAATTTCGGGATATTGGGCGACTATTTTGCGAAATTGCGCTGCGGGAATCAACCACAGCGTGCATTCGCTGAGTGTCTTGATAGTTCTTTGAGCCTGCTGGTCTAACAGTAGCTCTTGTAAGTGAATGGTGGCTCCGGGAAGAAAACTAATCACCCAGGCTAAACCTGTTTGGTTAGCCCGATCGCCTTCTAGTTGCCCTTCTTTGAGAATATAGAGTCCTTCGGGGGGCGTTTCCTCCGCCACTAAGGTCGTTTGCGCTGGTACGACTTTTTCTTCCAGAAGTTGCGCGATCGCTTCTAATACTTCTGCCGATAGTACACCCAGCGCTGTTCTCTCTTGTAGCCATGTCACCGTGTCTTTTGATGTCATGGTTGCCTTAAAAATAAATTTCGCTTTACATTTTAGCCATTTTTTATAAAAAATATTAATTAATTAAGTTGATTGCCAAGATTAAAACAACTGAGATGAGCGAACTTGTCAATCTGTGGGTTCCCCTAGCCTTATTGGGTTTGATAGTCCTAGCGGCGATTTTCTTTAGCCGCAGCAGTAGTTAAGAAAAATTCTTGTCAAAAAGAAAAGGTTAACTTTCGGGGTCGGAGAAATTCGGAGGTTCGACAGGGGTTGATGGAGTGTCAGTCACCATAACTTTTGTCGCTGCTTCGCTAGCAATTCCTTGGGTTTGAGTGGAAGGACGGCGGCGCGATCGCTTATAAGCAGCCCTCTCAGCTTTTTCGCGCTCGTATGCAATCAGCCTGCCATAATACTCGTGCTTGCTCAAATTCATCGACAAGAAAATGTGCTGGCGAGTATTGCCAAAACCTTTGCGGCTAAAAAACTTCACGGCTGGGACATTCGCGGGATCGGTATCCACTAGCATGAACCGCACCCCATCTTCAATCATCCGTTCTACCAGCTTATCAACGAGCTTGTCCCCAACGCCCCGACGCTGAAAATTCGGATTCACACCCAGCCAAATAATGTATCCATAAGTCCAGGATGCTTTGCTGATAACGGTTCCCAAAATGAACCCTGCCAGTTGTTCGTCGATTTCAGCAACCAGACAGTATTCTGGATCGGTGTTGTAAAGTCCAATCACCTCCCATTCATCCCAGGTGCGATATAAATAAGGGTACAAATTGCTCGTAAATACAGCTTCTCCCAAGTGATAAACCGGAGCAAGATCGTCAATTTCAAGGTCGCGGATATAGATAGAAGAGTAGTTAGAGGCAGGCTCGTTTTTATCAGGATTTGTCATAAATTTTGATTTTTTATTTGTTTACAGGGAAACTTCCTGAATATTCGCTAAGCTAGGTAGCCAATTTTGATGAGAGAAATTTTCTTCACTGGTAAGATGCGAAGTATTTGATAAATTGCGATCGCGCTGACACCGAACCGCAAAGTTACAATCAGGGCAACGATTAGCGGTTTCTGGAACTTGAGGAAAATCTTCTCCTTGCTGATAACGTTCTAAATAATTGGTTAGCTGCGTCAACAGTTCTGTTAAATCCCTTTTTGTTTGCTTGTGTTGAGCGGCATTATAAGTAAATTTGAGGCTTTCTGGTTGAGGCTGAGACTGGACAAACCAGTAAGTCATAGAAATCTGTTCTGGCAGATAATCGCTAGTCTCTGCCAGAACATAAAGATACAAGCGAGTCTGCCAATCTTTTTCTAACCAACGCCGATTTTTTGGTTGAGGATAAGTTTTCCAATCCAAAATTTGAGCAGATTGGGTGTCTTCAATGAACAAATCATAGATGACTGTCAATAAATATCCCTGAAAATTCAGCGTGCAACAATGTTCGCTTTGGCGGAAGGTTTTCGGATTGGATATCAAGATTTCTGGCGCTGCATCCACCAATGCCGTCACCCAACGATGTAATTGGGCATCCTCTTGCACCAAAGATTCTACCGGCAATCCCAGTTCTCGCTGCTGCATCAATAAGTGAAAGCGACTGCCCCAATTTTGCCGTTCTAGTTGTTCTGGATTGGTGGGTGAACTCAGTTTATCTAAGTAGATTTGTTGAAACTTTCGAGGACAAGTTTGTAGTAGATTTAATTGTCCTTGGGACAAGCGGAATAAAACTTCTTGCGTAGATTCCATCTGATTAATTGCTAACGGCTAATGATTTTTAGACAACTGGATATTATTTATGTGTAGTAATCCCAATTAATTCGTCAAATCCTCTTTTTTTTCCTTGGCATCCTTCGCGTTCTTAGTGGTTCGTAAAAAAAAGACTAACCCCGCCCTATTTTGCAGGAATTTATCTTCCTAATGGCTAATAGTCATTAACCATTAGCCACTAGCCATTAACCTAAGCTTTTGTTAACACAAACACGCTGCCTTCATTGCCTCTGCCTATTCGCAAATCTTCATCTAGATAAGTAGTATCCAGCCAACCTTGCTGGTTGCTGCTGTCGATACCAAAATCCAAAGCTGGAAGTCGCTGACCGCTTTCAATTTGCAGAATAAATTCTGAAGGCGACTGATAGTTAATGAGACGCTGTAAACCAGAAATAGAACGCTCAAATTTTACCAAGACACGACGTTCAGAAACTGGTTCAAACCGAGCAGCAACGCTGATAAATCCTTCCAAATAGGGTAAACCATAAACTTCAGCAATATTGTAAACTTTGGCGTCTTTGGCTCGAATGCATTGATAGATTTGACCAAGTTTGAGAAATGGCAGTTGGTCAATGGTTAATAAACCGCGACTGGTGGTGTAAAGTAGTCGCCAATTTCCATCTAGTAGGTCAGTTGCCTCAACCGGACGGGGAGTAGGGTTGAGGTCTTCCAATCGGGCAACCGCTGAGAGAATCGCTATTTTGTCGGTTTCGGTTGCTAGCAGTCCGCGATTTTGAGAAGCGATCGCTTCCAACAGTGCTGCTTTCCTCATTTCCTCCTAGACCTCTCTTCTGGGTGACTTCTCTACCCCCAGCTTAACTTTTGTTCAATACGCAGATGGCATCAGCGACCAGTTGATAAGTTTGATAACAACTCCCTTGACACGCAATAATCTCCACGCCAGCGATCGCGTTTCTGGGAGTGGTAAACTCAATATGTCTAGTTAGCTCCCAATCCGAAATCCTCAAATATGTCAAATATGTACAACCCGTCTCTGCGTGAAGAACCTCGTCACCAGCTGGCTGGTCTGATTCCGTTACAACAAGAACCATCGATTCTGGACTGGCTGGAATCCACAGGACGCTTGTTGGCGCGGGATGTTCAAGCTGAAGATAGTTTCCGCGATGGTGATGCAGAAATCTCCGATCTGATGGCACCGGATGATGTTTACGATGATCTCGAAGACGATGATGAAATCATCGATGTAGACGAAGATTAGTCAGACGAAAAGAATTCAGCACTCAGGCGTCAGAGTAAATTCTGGATTCTGAAATTCTGAATTCTGGTGTGAGAAGTGAACGAAAAATTTGTGGACGCTAAATTATTTTCTGGTCGGTCGTTCAACCCCTCAGGAACTAGCCTGCTAGCGTTACTGGCAGTTGGGCTTTCCCTAGGGACGATATTATTCGATCTGCAAGCAGGTGTCTTCCCATCGGTAGGCATCTCTATGACCTTTCCCCTGTGGCTTTGCGCCTTGGTGACAGCTCTTTTAGGATATTGGGCAGTCCCCTTCCTGCAAGCCCTAAAAGCGGGTCAATTTATTCGGGAGGATGGTCCCCAAGCGCATTTACAAAAAGCAGGCACTCCGACAATGGGCGGGGTGTTTTTTGTGCCAGTTGGGGTAATCGCCGCCTTGGTGTGGTCTGGATTGGCTGTAAGCATACAAGGATTCTTTCCCGTACTTGCCGTATCAATCGTAACTTTAGCCTACGGAGCGATTGGCTGGGTTGACGATTGGCAAGTGATTAGACGCCGGTCTAATAAAGGCATCTCGCCCCGGATGAAACTCATTTTGCAGATTGGGGTGGGTGTTCTGTTTTCTCTGTGGCTGGTCTGGAATCAACCAGCAAGTATTACCACGATTGCCTTGCCTTTTGGTTTAGCCATTCCTTTGGGGTTGCTGTTCTGGCCTTTAGCAGTATTTGTGCTAGTGGCGGAAAGTAATGCGACAAACCTCACGGATGGAGTCGATGGACTCGCAGCGGGAACGGGCGCGATCGCTCTTTTGGGACTCGGTGCCATTGTTGCTCCCGTGTCGCCAAGTTTAATGATTTTTTGCGCCTGCATGAGTGGCAGCTACCTAGGCTTTTTGGTTCACAACCGCAACAAAGCCCGCGTCTTTATGGGCGATACGGGTTCGATGGCGCTGGGAGGCGCACTGACAGCAGTCGGACTTCTGACGAACAATCTCTGGGCGCTGTTTATCCTCAGCGGTATTTTCTTCGTGGAATCGCTCTCAGTGATGGCGCAGGTGGGCTACTATAAAGCCACCAAAGGCCCGGATGGTATCGGCAAGCGTTTATTTAAGATGGCACCGATTCACCACCATTTAGAACTGAGTGGCTGGAGTGAAACCCAAGTGGTTGCCACCTTTTATCTGATTAACGGCATTTTAGCTTTGTTGTGTCTTGTCCTCCATTAGTTAAAATAGCCGTTGTCAATCATCCTTTGGTGTCTAAAACCGCACAAGCTGGGCGTCCACCAAAGGTTTGAATCGCTCCAACTACATCCACAATGGGCAGCAGCAAAAAACAGGGGAATAGAAGAAGGCAGTTTTTAGTTTTTTCTGTTCTCCTATCCGGAATTTTTTGCCTATACATCCAACTCATGCGTCTGGGTTATGCTGTACCGCTGCCCTATCTTCTGCACGTCTTTTGCTGGAATAATTGTTCCGATAATCTTTTTTCAAATCATTTACATCCTAAAGTTCTAGGAAATGGTCTTTTAAACTATACGCATCAGCTTACACAGTTAGTAGATTCTCCAGAAATAGACAAGAATAAAGTCTCTATACTCATTGAGAAATCCAGGTACAGGCTGACAGTTTATTACGATAAAAAGCCCCTGAAGTCTTATCCAGTGGTTTTGGGCTTCAACTCAGTGGATGATAAGCTCAAAGAAGGGGATGGCAGCACGCCAGAAGGCATATTCAAGATAAAAGACCTCTATACCCATCCTACGTGGTCAAAGTTTCTCTGGCTGGATTACCCAACTAAAGATTCTTGGAGAAAACATATCAAAGCCAAGGGAAACGGAAAAATAAATTGGCTTGATTCAATCGGGGGACAGGTAGGAATTCACGGTGTCCCTGATGAGCAAGACTTTTTGATAGAAAAGCGCTCAAATTGGACATTAGGCTGTATTTCTTTAAAAAATCGAGATATTGAAGAGTTATATCAAGTTGTGAAAAAAGGAACGGAAGTCGAAATTATTCAATAAAATGCCAAGTTTTAATTTTTAATTAAGGTCTGCGATCGCTTGTTTTACTAAACAGACGGAGTCGGTAGCGATCGCACCCCCTCCATCCGTCCACCTGAAGGAAAATCAAACCCCCATCGCTAACGCATCTGGAAATTCTAGGCTTCGCAAATCCAGCGACGATCCTTTTCCCTCCTACTAACCGAGTAGGTAAGGGAAAGCACATCTGTCAAACAAAAATAGACAATTTTAGTGCGTTCAATTATATTATTGATGGTTGCATTTGGATAGTCCAGAAGTCCGAACAAATAGAGGTTCAAAAAGTTCGTTACATTAAAAAAAACAGCAGCAAAGGAACACATCTGTTAAGAAAATACTGTTACAGGACTTACGCACTGAAAGCTTGAAACCTAGAACCGACATAACCCCCCGATAAATTGGGGGAACCGGAAAAGTCCCCCAATTTATCGGGAGATACAAGGGGGATCTCTGCGTAAGTCCTATATTAAAAAAACGTAGCGGCAAGGAAAGATAAATGACAGGAAAATTGTTACTGGTAGACGACGAACCCGGACTGCGCGAAGCAGTCAAAGAATATCTGCAAGACAGTGGTTTTACCGTTCAGGTTGCCAGTAATGCTGGTGACGCATGGCAGATGTTGCAGAAGAACCAACCGGATTTAGTGATTTCAGATGTGATGATGCCCAAGGTGGATGGGTATCAATTCCTCAAGCAACTGCGGGAAGATCCTCGCTTCAAAAATTTACCTGTAGTATTTTTAACGGCTAGAGGCATGACAAGCGATCGCATCCAAGGCTATCAAGCGGGTTGCGATGCGTATCTCCCGAAGCCCTTTGATCCAGAGGAATTGGAGGCAATTGTCAAAAACTTACTGGAACGTCGCACTACCCCAACGAACACCACTGGCGGTAACGATATTGAGGACATCAAGCAACAAATTGCTGCCATCCGGGGGATGTTAGAAGATACAAATCGAATCCCCCAGTCGCCTTCCCATATCCGCATAGACTTAACGCCACGAGAGCAGAGTGTTTTAGACTTGGTTGCGGAAGGATTGATGAATAAAGAAATTGCCCGACGCTTGGAAACCAGTGTCCGCAACGTTGAGAAGTATGTCAGCCGCTTGTTTAGCAAGACAGGAACCAATAGCCGCACTGAGTTAGTGCGCTATGCCCTTGAACACGGTTTGACTCGATAACTGTCCTCGCTCTCAAAACGTTTAGGGGAACGGGCTTAGCCCGTTCCCTTACGTGTTTTTTTATCTATATCTGTGCTTGTCTTTAAGAGCGATCGCACTGGCGATTCTTAAGAACTGTTGCGTTTATTAAAGAAACTTGTGCTTTTCTCATTGATCCCTTAAGGTTGCTGGTATTCTTCATTTAATACAATTCAGAAATTAAAAGAAAACCACATGAAAGTTTCACAAGCGCCACATCTGGGTCAATCAGTTTCTCTAGCAATTCTTTTAGTATTGATGAGCGTCAGTGTTACCGTCCTGATGGTTATTCAAAGTGGAATCTAACTTTAAAAATAGCTAATTTTTGCTAATTTTACCTAAACAAAAGCCGCTCCGCAATGAGCGGCTTTTGTTTGGCTAAAAGTGACATTATATTCCTTTAGATAGAAGCGGAAAGTGACTAAATACGTAGATGTTTGTTAAATCAAAAATTGTAGCTGCGGGTGCCACCCATTCGTCTGTAAAAATCAGCCGAATGACATTTTAAAAAGTGAAAGGGTTTACCATCAGTCGTAGCGTAGCAAAATAAATCATTGCTTCACTCACTTCTGGTATGCGAGTTCTATTTGTTTGTACTGGCAACACCTGTCGCAGCCCGATGGCACAAGCGCTATTTCAGAAAAAGATTCGGGAACTGAGGCAAAGGCAGGAAATCTTAGCCCAAACTGAGGTGCGTTCAGCTGGACTTTATAAATTTAAGGGGATACCCGTTTCGCCCCATACTCTAACGGTATTGGCAGAGTACGGAATTCAATATGACTGCGAACCGCAAGGGTTAAAGCCAGAACTCGTCGAATGGGCAGATTTAGTGCTGACGATGACAAAGTTTCATAAATATATTGCGATCGCGATGTATCCTGAGACGAGCGACAAGACTTTCACGCTCAAAGAATTTGTCGGGGAACAAAATTCCTTAGATATTCGCGATCCCGTTGGCAAATCTTTATCCAGATATCGCCACTGTGCCCAGGAAATCGACTTGGCACTCAATCTTTTACAGCAGAAGTTAGTCCGCATCTCATCTGAAAGCAGCTTTGGTTCTTTTGCATTCCCCACGCCTCAACCCTTACCCCGCACCCTACCGCTGTTCAGGTGGCTGATTGGACTGATTCGGTTAACTCAGAAAACGCGCACTTGAGACATGACTTCATTTTTGAATATCCTTATGAAGGATTCACTGAGTTCTGGTGGCTGTTAATCTAAATAGATATAGATGTGCTGCGCCGCATTGAATTCGGGCTTCCCATGCAAAAACGATTTAGATAACAATGTTTAACTATTCCACCTTTACCGCAGCATTGGTGCGAGAGACGAAAGCCCGTGAAGATGCGCTACCGCTGATGGATGAAACCCGCGGCTCTCGGTTTTTTCTTTACTCTAATCCTACGGACAAGGTGTGTCTGTTCTTTCATGGGTTTACTGCCACTCCAGAACAGTTTGTGCCGATAGGAGAAGCTTTCTTTAAGGCAGGCTACAACGTCTTGATTCCTTTGCTTCCTGGGCATGGGATTGCAGGCAATTGGGATGGAGATAACCCTCCTCCGCTTCCCGAAGAACAAGAAGTTTATCAACAGTTTGGAATTTACTGGCTACAACAAGCTCAAGCTTTGGGAAGAAAAGTAGTAGTGGGAGGGCTTTCTGGTGGCAGCACTTTAGCAGCTTGGCTATCCTTAGAACGCGCCGTACAAATTTATCGGGCTTTGCTGTTTGCCCCTTATTTGAGTGGTAGCCATAAAGTAGTCGATTTGTTTGTGCGGGTATTTAATATTTACTTTGAGTGGAAAACTGCACCAGGAGTCGCACATTTTGGCTATGACGGCTTTCTGATGCCATCCTTGCGACTGTTTTTAGACATGGGAAAAGATATCTTTGAGCGGGCAGAAACGAGTTACGCTGCGCCCATGTTGATTGTGTCGAGTGAAAGCGATCGCGCAGTCGGCGACGAAGAACATAAAGCTCTGTTTAAAGCCTTACTCCCCCAACAACCCAAGTGCTGGTATCACCGTTTTGACCAAACTCTGAATATTCAGCACAATATGATGACCGAAGCAGAGGGGAATCACTACGCAGACTTAGTCATCGCAGTGGCTAAAGCCTATGTCGAGAGCGATTTAACCTGGGGTGAAGTCGAGGAGATGCGCGATCGCTTGCAGCAGGGTGACTCCTTCCACAGGGTAGTGAATCAACTCCATCTGAGTCAACGGGTTTCTCCCGATCTATCTAGAATCATGCCATTGCTAGCTCTGGATTAAATAAAAGTCAGTTATTCGCCGCGCTTTGCAAGCGGCTCCAGCTCCCCTCTGGAGCTTACCTAGAGCAGGGTGGTTTCATACAGCGGTAGAAAAATCAGAATACTTATTAAGAGTATCTAAACATCTACGGTTGAAAACAAGATGAATCTGATCGAGGACTTGCAAAAAATCCCAGACTATCGACACATTCGCGGACGCAGACATGAATTGTGGTTGGTACTGCTACTGATGTTACTGGGAGCTATGAGTGGGTATTGGGGCTACCGACCACTTGAAGATTTTACCGTTGTACACAGACAAAGGTTGATACAACTGTTCAGCCTTGAAGACACAATCAAGTTTCCTTCCTACTCAACATTCCGACGTGTTCTCAAAACACTCGATTTTCATCCATTAACGAACCTATTTAACACCTGGGCCGTAATTTTTGTACCGCCAAATTCTGGGGAAAGACTAGCAATTGATGGAAAAAGCATCCGTTGCACGCTTACAGATTATGCTGAGTTAAGTAGCTAGGATGATTTAAACCTAAAACGCTCTAACGTAAGTAGCTAGGATGATTTAAACCTAAAACGCTCTAACGTATATCCCCCTTGGGTAGTGGTGAATAGTAATGGTTAAGAGCGAAGGGAGGCGTTGTAATGATGCACAAAATACCAAATCGCACCAATGTGATTACTCAACTTCTTGGAGAAAGATAAGGTTTTACGAACTAAGCGCCCCACTCGTTGCCGTAAGGTGTTGTTGAACCGTTCGATATAGCTAGTTTTTCCCGTTTCTTTGCCGACTGCGCGATGCCGCTTTCGGGCGTAGTACCTGCTCATACGCCTCCCAAAAATCGGTGTAGCAAATCGCGCACTGGCGGTAAACAGCTGGTAAGGATTGCCAAAGCCCCTTTGCGCCTTGCCGAGAACGATCTCCAACGAATACGCCAACAATCTCACGGCTACCAGCATCAATGGCCAGCCAGATCCATTGTTTATTCGTTTTAGCGCCAACAAACGACCACATCTCGTCCAACTGAATTATCAGCCGACCCGGTTTTTTTGGGTGACTTCGACAGTTTTTGGAGTTTGATAAAACTTCTGATTGACGTACATTTGCAGCCAACGCTCAGAAACACCCGTTACCCGTGCAATTGCGGCAAGTGCAAGGCGTTCGAGCAACAACTTATCAATCAATTGACGAGTTGCCTCATCAATCGGTTGTCGGGTTGCATTCTCGACGAACTGTCGCCCACACTCCTGGCAACGGAATCGCGGTTTGCCGTAATGGGTACGTCCGTATTTGATGATTTGAGCTAATTGGCACTTGGGACAGTTCATTGCGCCGTTTGTAATGGTTGATGTCTCTTGAGTACCAGCCTACCATTACTATTCATGACTACCCCCCCTTGTTCACTCCGTGATTGCATGCCGTCCATTACAGCAAGGGCTAAATCATATTCATTGTCGAACATTCGTCCTGAAATTTCATGGGCTTTGAGTTGATGCCACTGTCCTTCGATGGGGTTCATCTGGGAGCAATAGGCAGGCAAGAAGAAAATGAATAATCCTTGCTCTTGCCACCGTGCCCACTGCTCACGTACCAGTTTACTAGTGTGAATCGGTCCATTGTCTTGAACGATAACGGTAAGCCGTCCCGTTCGTTTGAGGGTTTCATTCGCTGTTGCAGCGACCCAATCGATCACACTAATGTAGCTTGCACTCTTAAAGCCTCCTTGCACTAGCGCATACTCGAAGCGTTCATCCGGTTGCCAAAGACCCAAAATGCTAATTCGACTTCCGTAGCGTTGCTGGGTCTGCTCCAGGCATTTCTGTTCCCCGATGCGACTGTAGCTGTAGCCCACTGGACTCCATAGGCAAAAGCCCGACTCATCCAGATACTTCAGCTCGATGTGTTGGTCTTGTGCGGCTTGCTGCAACAGTTCAGGACTTACGCAGGTACGCTATAGGTAGTGGCATAGGGGCTGATAGAGCTACATCAAAAAAAACTAATTAATTGAGCCTGAGCATGTTAGTCTCAAGTCGAGTAGAGATTG
>NZ_JAMPKD010000044.1:0-18694 GCF_039961915.1 Trichocoleus sp. DQ-A2 | reverse complement strand
ATTATTATTGCCGCAACCAACCGTCCCGATGTTCTGGATTCGGCGCTGTTGCGTCCGGGACGTTTTGACCGACAAGTGATGGTGGATGCACCGGATCTGAAGGGACGCCTTGCGGTTCTGGAAGTTCATGCGCGGAATAAGAAAATTGCCCCCGAAGTCTCGCTGGAAAACATTGCTCGTCGAACTCCAGGCTTTACAGGTGCTGACTTAGCGAACCTGCTCAACGAAGCTGCCATTTTGACTGCCAGACGGCGGAAAGACGCGATTACAGAGCTAGAAATCAACGACGCCGTTGACCGGGTGGTAGCGGGGATGGAAGGCACGCCGCTGGTGGATAGCAAGAACAAGCGATTAATTGCCTATCACGAAATCGGTCATGCTGTGATCGGCACTCTGTTACCCGGTCACGATGCGGTGCAGAAAGTCACCCTTGTACCACGGGGTCAAGCACGAGGACTGACCTGGTATACTCCGGGTGAAGAGCAGGGTTTGTTTTCGCGATCGCAGCTGCTGGCTCGAATTACTGGAATCTTAGGCGGACGCGCGGCGGAAGAAGTCATTTTTGGCGACGATGAAGTGACAACGGGTGCCTGGAATGACTTAGAGAAAGTGACATCGCTGGCGCGGCAGATGGTCACGCGCTTTGGAATGTCCGATTTGGGGCCGCTGTCGTTGGAAACTCCGAATGGGGAGGTATTCTTAGGGCGCGATTGGGGGAGCCGTAGCGAGTATTCTGAGGAAATTGCGACTCGCATTGATACTCAAGTCAGAACAATTGTTGAGCATTGTTATAAGGAAGCTTGTCGGCTGATTTTGGAAAACCGAGTCTTAGTAGACTATCTGGTAGATCTTTTGTTAGACCAAGAAACGATTGAGGGCGATCGCTTTCGTCAAATTGTAACTGAACGCGCCCAAGTGCCTAAGAAAGAGGTAGCACTTCCTTAATTACCTTAATTAAAAGTGCTTGTTCTTTAAACAGAACACTTCTATAAAAGAACTCGTTTTCTTGAAAAAAACGGGTTCTTTTATTACTAAGGTTTGAACCTGCCAATCTTTGGGGGGTTCCTGTATAACGTTTCTCAGTTGAGTGCAATATATTACGGTTTCTAACAAGTAGGGACATGGCATTGCCATGTCCCTACTGATGTATTGCACCCAGTCCTTGAATTGCTTTTGTCTTAGGTAAGAAGGATTGAGCCTAAGAAAATGTTGTCACGTCGATCAATAATCAATCGTTCGTTGTCCCTGACGTTTCCACCACGATGTCTGACTTCTAGACGGTTGAAGCAAACGTTGCCCAACTTGCCGAACATTACCGGGTTGTTGAGCATACATTGCTTTAAGAACCTGAGCCGGATCTACATAGTTATCGCCATACTTTAATCCCCAGTGGAGATGAGGGCCAGTAGTGCGCCCAGTCATCCCTACCCGACCAATCCGGGCACCTGCTGGCACTTGTTGCCCTTCCCAAACTACAAGACCCCCGCTGCGATCGATGAAATAACGACCGCCATTGGCGGTTTCCACGCTTCCTTTCATGTGACAGTAGACGTGCCGCCACGCACCGGACTCCACAGTAATTGAGGTGCCACAAAGTCTATCTTGTGAGACTTTCACGACTTTTCCTGCCCACCAGTTACGAATGTAACTTCCTTCAGGTGCAGCAATGTCTAAACCCCGATGGAATTCCAAACCCCCAGAACCAGAAGGAGAGCGACGGTAGCCAAATGCAGAAGTATAGCCTTGAAAATTTTCAACTGGGAAAGATGCCCCTTGCCAACTATTGCCAGTTAATGCCGAACTTGCTCTAACTTCCAATGCCTCAACTGATTTTGGCTGTAATTCTACTGCTGGCATTAACCACGCTAAAGGCAGCCCTAATAAAAATAGAAATCGTCTTGGATGGAGAAAGCGGTTTTGAAGGTTTTGTGGTACGGACCCTTGCTGCATTGCTTTACTCTTCGTTTGCCCAAATTAAGATCGATAACCGAGAACTGTGGTGCTTATCTACGCAGCCAATTAACCGAAAGATGTTACTTTAGATTGCTGCCGTGTCAAGTTTGACAGTCAAGCCTTTAGCTGGGGTCTGTCTCTGGGTGGAAATTGTCGGCACCTCACAACTTTTTCCGGTAGTGAGGAACAACCTATATTCACGGATTCTTGACTTTTGTTAAAATCCCTGAAGAGTAACTACTATAGTGTTGTAAAACCCATGCTGATTGAAATTCTACCGTTTAGATTCGAGCTGAATGCGACCGCGATCGCGGGTGCAGGTCTATGGTCGCTGGCTTTATATCTCGGTTGCTCTCCGGTCAGCGAATGGGTTATGGAGCAAATTAATCGCTGGTTTAACTTCGCTGAGCGATCGCTCTACACTTCACAAGAAGAATTTGACAGAACTCGCAAGGGTAGAGAAGCTCAAAATGCCTTCTATGCTTCTATTTTCAGCATTGTGCCTTTTTTCCTGATTGGCGCGGTTTGCAACTACGGAGTAGAACTTGGCTTAGGGCGCAGCTGGGCAATCAGTATGGGAATGCTGGCTTGTGTCGGTTGCGGGATCTACGAACTAGGGCGTCGTAGTGCTTAAAAATTAAGCATTTTGTCTTTCTAACTCCTCACAAACTAGCTTTGCCAGTTTTTGGGCAGCACCCGCTTCACCT
Source organism: Trichocoleus sp. DQ-A2 (assembly GCF_039961915.1). NCBI lineage: Bacteria > Bacillati > Cyanobacteriota > Cyanophyceae > Leptolyngbyales > Trichocoleusaceae > Trichocoleus > Trichocoleus sp. DQ-A2. Next base: position 16,034 of record NZ_JAMPKD010000044.1, on the reverse strand, counting down.
CGAATGCTGCGGAGGCGATCGCGCATTTCCTGCAATTTTTCAGGATGATTTAAATAGTCCAAAGAAAATTCTGCAACTTCTGCCGCTTGGAGTTTACCGAGTAATTCTGGAACTATCTGGGTTTTTGCCCAAATATTAGGCCAAGCATATAAACGCCCTTGTTCCATGACTTTTTGCATGATAATCCAGTTGATCGCTTTGGCAAAACTAGAACCGAGAACTGGCAAATTAGCAAGTAATCCCGGCAACCCATCCCAGCTTCGCATGGCGTCCAGTTGTTGAGTTGGCAATAAGACAATCATCGGGACGGCTAAAGCAGCGAGTTCAGCAGTATTGGCTCCTACGGTCGTAAAACACAGAGAACATTGAGATAGTAAGTCATAAGCTGGCGATCGCGTCCACAGTTCTACTCGCACTCCCGCTGCTGTTTTTAAATACGGAAGTTCTGGCGGATCGGGAGTTATGAGTTCTGCTGTTGCGCCTTTGACTAACTCAATCACTGGATTTTGCCTAGGATCGGCGAATCGAGCTAAAGTTTTTAGATCCAAAGTCGGCGCGACGGGGATCACAAAGCGAGTTTGGGGACGTTTAGCATAGATGCATTCTGCGATCGCCAAGCACAAAGGCACTCCTTGAGCAAGTTTTGCTGGTTTCGACCCAGGCAATAACCCAATCGTTTCGCCCGGATAGATTGCCTCGGAAATTTCTAATTTTTCATTTTTAGTGTTTAATTCTGCCGCTTCTGCCATTAAATCCCCGACAACCGAAAACTTATGAGCATATTTCTGGGGAACGCGGGCGACGAGTTCCGGTTTCATGACGCCAAATCGGTCAATCAAACTGTGCCAACGGGCGTCCCACTCCGCATAAATCACTGTGCGATAACCCAAGCGTTTGCCAATGACGACGGGAAAGATTTGATCTCCACCAAGAAACAGAACCACACCGCGATCGCGCCAATCCCAGTTTTCCGCCGTCTTTCCCCACAGTAAGAACTCCCAAAACTTCTCTGCCCCCTGTACTCGGTCTACTTCCGGGTAAGACTGGGCAATTTCTGCTTCTTTGCCACTCGCGTTGGGACAAGGAGACAGAACGACCGAGATCCGCACTGCCGAACGGTCATCCCCTAGTTGTTCCCGTAAAGCTTTTACCACAGGACGAACCCAGGTCGCTAACTCCCCAGGGCCATTTGAAAGAATCAAGATGTCCGATATTGGCATTCCACGCCTCTCCAAAACTTAATACTTATTTGCAAAAAAATGAGTATGCACTTTCATATTTGTCAATAAATATAAAAAATTGTTGCAAAGTTTTTATCGAATTGTGTCAGATAATGCCCAAACCCCGCACTGGGTAAGCATTTTTTGGTAAAAACACTTCATAAGCCAATCAATCATCAGAACCCAGAATTCAGAAAGATGAGCGATCGCCTCAGACTTCTGTATCTTTAATTCTGCCTTCCTAAATAAGAGAACACGTTATCATTTGGAGCCTACGCGAATGTTCACTCACGTCAAGTCCACCATTCGCCACATTGCCCCAGACAACCTACGGGGGCGATCGCTACTCAAGGTGGTCTATGTCGTGCTAGAGCCGCAGTACCAGAGTGCCCTCTCAGGAGCGGTTCGCTCAATTAACGAGAACCATCCCGGCTTAGCCATCGAAATTAGCGGCTATCTGCTTGAAGAATTGCGCGACCCGGAAAACTACGAGGGTTTTAAGCGAGACGTTGCGGGTGCCAATATCTTTATCGCTTCCCTGATTTTTATTGAAGACTTAGCCGATAAAGTTGTTGCGGCAGTAGAACCCCACCGCGACGCGCTTGATGTCGCTGTTGTCTTTCCATCGATGCCGCAAGTGATGCGCCTGAACAAAATGGGCAGCTTCTCGATGGCGCAACTGGGGCAATCCAAGAGTGCGATCGCCCAATTCATGCGGAAGCGCAAAGAAAAATCCGGTAGCGGCTTCCAGGATGGGATGCTGAAGCTGCTGCAAACTTTGCCCAAAGTTCTGAAATACCTGCCAATGGACAAAGCGCAGGATGCTCGGAACTTCATGCTCAGCTTCCAATATTGGCTAGGCGGTTCCTCAGAAAACCTAGAGAACTTTCTGCTGATGCTGGCGGATAGATACGTTCTCAAGGGTGTAGAGACGCGCCGTGGCTCGTCTTTCCAATACAAAGACCCCGTCACCTATGTTGATATGGGGATCTGGCACCCCTTGGCACCCCAGATGTTTGAGGATGTCAAAGAATATTTCAACTGGTACAACAGCCGCAACGATATTTCTGCCGATCTCAAAGATCCCCTGGCTCCCTGTGTGGGCTTAGTGCTGCAACGCACTCACCTCGTCACAGGCGACGATGCCCATTATGTGGCGATGGTGCAGGAACTCGAAGCAATGGGCGCACGGGTAATTCCCGTCTTTGCTTCCGGTTTAGATTTTTCTAAGCCAGTTGAGGCTTTCTTCCTCCAAGGCAACCAGACAATCGTGGATACGGTGGTATCCCTGACCGGATTTGCCCTGGTCGGTGGTCCTGCTAGACAAGATCATCCCAAAGCAATTGACACGCTCAAACGCCTGAATCGCCCCTACATGGTGGCACTGCCGCTGGTATTTCAAACAACAGAAGAGTGGGAAAATAGCGATTTAGGGCTGCATCCGGTGCAAGTGGCATTGCAAATTGCCATCCCCGAACTAGATGGAGCGATTGAGCCGATTATCCTTTCCGGAAGGGATGGAGCCACTGGGAAAGCGATCGCCCTTCAAGATCGCATAGAAGCGATCGCTCAACGCGCCTTAAAATGGGCAAACCTGCGCCGCAAGCCAAAACTCCAAAAGAAAGTTGCTATCACCGTCTTTAGCTTCCCACCGGACAAAGGTAACGTCGGGACAGCTGCTTATCTGGATGTATTTGGTTCCATCTACGAGGTGATGAAAGCCCTCAAGCAGAACGGCTACGACCTCCCAGAACTTCCAGAGTCAGCGATGGCGTTGATGCAAGAAGTCATCCACGATGCCCAAGCACAGTACAGCACTCCGGAACTGAATATCGCCTATCGGATGTCAGTGCCAGAGTATGAAGACTTAACGCCTTACTCTCAGCGGCTAGAAGAAAACTGGGGCAAACCGCCTGGACATCTCAACAGTGACGGGCAGAATTTATTAATCTTCGGCAAACACTTCGGCAACGTCTTTATCGGCGTCCAGCCGACCTTTGGCTACGAAGGCGATCCGATGCGGTTGCTATTCTCCCGTTCTGCCAGCCCCCATCACGGTTTTGCCGCTTATTACACCTATTTAGAGCGAATTTGGAAAGCCGACGCCGTGCTGCATTTCGGTACGCATGGATCGCTGGAATTCATGCCTGGTAAGCAGATGGGGATGTCTAACGAATGTTACCCCGATAACTTGATTGGGAATACTCCCAATCTTTACTACTACGCGGCGAATAACCCCAGCGAAGCTACCATTGCCAAGCGCCGCAGCTACGCGGAAACCATCTCCTACTTAACTCCCCCGGCAGAAAATGCTGGACTCTACAAGGGTTTGCAAGAATTGAGCGAGTTAATCGGTTCTTACCAAACCCTCAAAGATACGGGACGGGGTATCCAGATTGTTAACACAATTGTGGATAAATCTCGCATGGTGAATCTAGATAAAGATATCGCCTTGCCAGAGAAAGACGCCAAAGAGATGACTGCCGAGGAACGGGATACCCTAGTTGGTTTGGTGTACCGACGACTGATGGAAATTGAGTCGCGGCTATTGCCTTGTGGTTTGCACGTCGTTGGAAAACCGCCGAGTGCAGAAGAAGCGATCGCGACCTTGGTCAATATCGCCTCTCTCGACCGCAACGAAGAAGAAATTCTTAGTCTTCCCCGCATCATCGCCAACAGCATCGGACGCGACATTGACGACATCTATAAGAACAACGACAAAGGCATCTTAGAAGATGTCCAACTGTTGCAAGACATAACCCTTGCCACTCGTGCCGCTGTTTCCGCCCTCGTCAAAGAACAAACTGACGCCGATGGTCGCGTTTCCCTCGTTTCTAAGCTCAACTTCTTCAACATGGGCAAGAAGGAACCTTGGATCGAGTCCCTGCATAAAGCAGGCTATGCGAAAGTTGACCCAGAAGCGATTAAGCCTCTATTTGAGTATTTGGAATTCTGCCTTCAGCAAGTTTGTGCCGACAACGAACTGGGTGCCTTACTCAAAGGCTTAGAAGGGGAATACATCATCCCCGGTCCCGGTGGCGACCCCATCCGCAACCCTGATGTCCTGCCTACAGGCAAAAACATCCACGCCCTCGACCCCCAATCTATCCCCACCGCAGCCGCAGTCAAATCCGCCAAAGTCGTTGTAGACCGACTGCTAGAACGGCAACGGGCGGAAACAGGTGCCTATCCCGAAACCATTGCCTGCGTCCTCTGGGGAACCGACAACATCAAAACCTACGGTGAATCTCTCGCCCAAATTATGTGGATGGTCGGCGTTAAACCCGTGCCAGATGCTTTGGGACGAGTCAACAAACTGGAACTGATTCCCCTGGCTGAACTCGGTCGCCCCCGCGTTGATGTCGTCATCAACTGTTCTGGTGTCTTCCGCGACTTGTTCATCAACCAGATGAACCTACTCGACCAAGCCGTGAAGATGGCAGCAGAAGCCGACGAACCCCTATCGATGAACTTTGTCCGCAAACACGCCTTACTACAGGCGGAGGAAATGGGCATCAACCTGCGTCAAGCGGCAACTCGCGTTTTCTCCAACGCTTCCGGTTCTTATTCTTCTAATATCAACCTGGCAGTAGAAAACAGCACTTGGGAAAGCGAATCTGAGTTACAAGATATGTACCTCAGCCGCAAATCCTTCGCCTTCACTTCCGATAGTCCAGGCACAATGGAACAGTCGCGTCAGATTTTTGAAGCAACGCTGAAAACAGCTGAAGTGACGTTCCAAAATCTCGACTCTTCCGAGATTAGCCTCACGGATGTTTCCCACTACTTTGACTCCGACCCCACCAAGGTTGTCGCCACTCTGCGCGGCGATGGCAAAACCCCAGCATCCTACATTGCTGACACTACCACTGCCAACGCCCAAGTCCGCACGCTATCAGAAACCGTCCGCTTAGATGCCCGTACCAAACTACTAAATCCCAAGTGGTACGAAGGGATGCTAAGTCACGGGTACGAAGGTGTCCGCGAACTCTCGAAGCGCTTAGTAAATACGATGGGTTGGTCTGCAACCGCTGGTGCTGTCGATAACTGGATTTACGAGGATACAAATACCACGTTTATCCAAGATGAAGAGATGCGGAAGCGGTTAATGAACCTCAATCCTCACTCTTTCCGCAAAGTTGTCGCAACCTTACTTGAAGTCAATGGTCGCGGTTACTGGGAAACCAGTGAAAGCAACTTAGAGATGCTACGCGAATTGTATCAGGAGGTCGAAGACCGGATTGAAGGAATAGAATAGTCGGTAACTGAAACCCATGTAGAGACGCAATTAATTGCGTCTCTACAGGAGTTAAATCATCCAAAATCTAAACCCTAATGTCGGTATGACTGCCCTAACCGTCAACTTCAACCCGATTATTAAGCTGACAGATGAGCAATTTTTTCAGCTTTGTCAAGTAAATGAAAATCTAAGGTTTGAGCGCACTGCTACGGGAGAATTAATCATCATGTCACCCGCCGGGGGAGAAACAGGAAATCGCAACGCCGGACTAACTGCTCAACTTTGGATTTGGAACGAGCAAAATAGATTGGGTAAAGTTTTCGATTCCTCAACAGGTTTCAAACTCCCCAATGGTGCGGATCGTTCTCCTGATGCTGCTTGGGTGAAACTGGAACGATGGGATGCGCTAACTCAGCAGCAGAGAGAGAAATCCCCCCCCATTTGTCCTGATTTTGTAGTTGATTTACTTTCACCGAGTGATAGTTTGAAAGTCGCTCAAGAGAAAATGAAAGAATATCGAGACAATGGCACTGTTTTAGGTTTGTTAATTAACCGCAAATCCGAACAAGTAGAAATTTATCGCCAAGGTCAAGAAGTAGAAGTGCTGCAATCTCCTACTACTTTATCCGGAGAAAATGTTCTCCCTGGATTCGTACTCAATCTTGAACCAATCTGGTAACAACTAGCATAAATGAAATCTATCTGAGGAATTAGTACGAATGCTAGAAAACATAATTGAGAGAGTTTTATCGGAGTACCCAATCGTTAGTAAAGAAAATTTCAAAAAGCATTTATTTGCTAGTTATCTGAGAAATAATGTACTAGTTTGGTTAGATACTTATCTAAAGCTTCCAGATATTTATAGCATCGAAGCATCCCCAGGAAACGGCTCATGGGCAAATATCCCTTGGATTGCTATTTTCAACAAGCTCGTCACAGAAAGTGTAAGGTTTGGTTTTTTCGTTGTCTACCTTTTTCGTGCTGATTTTTCTGGTGTCTACCTATCACTTATTCAAGGTACAGCATCTCAGAAAAAAATTTACGGACTCGGACGTTCAAAAGAAGTTTTGCGAAATCAAGCCAAGATATTTAGAAGGATGATTTTGACGAAAATTGATATAAATATTTATGAGAAAATTGACCTTAAGCTTGAAGCAATTCCTAAAGAAACCACTGCTAGACGATTAGGACAAGCTTACGAAGCAGGTAATATTTTAGCTACTTATTATTCTAGAGATGCGTTACCATCATCTTAAAAAATGCTTGAAGATTTATTGAAATTTATTAATATCTATGAAGAATTAATTGAAAATCAACCTTCTGAGGCTCCGGGAAGTGATTCCTATTCTGAAGAAGTTTGGCTGGAAGACTTAACAAAGTATAGGATTCATCGAAGAGTAGAGAGAAATCAAGCTCTGTGTAAGAAAGCAAAAGAAATACATGGATATATATGCAAGGCTTGCGGATTCGATTTTGAAAATCGTTACGGAGAAATTGGAAGAAACTATATAGAGGCTCATCATATTGTTCCAATTTCAAGTTTAGAAAAAACTAAAGTTCAGCTAGATCCATCAAAAGATTTTACTGTTTTATGCTCTAACTGTCACCGCATGATTCACCGAATAAAACCTACCCCAAGTTTAGAAGAGTTCAAAGCAATAATCAGAACATAAAGAAGACTATTAAGCGATCGCATCCATCTTGCCCAAAGCGCGATCGCGTTTATCTTGCCCAAAGCGCGATCGCTTCTCTTTCTCATGCCAAAATCGGAGCAGCTTAATTACCTCTGTTGCTGATGAAACGGTTTTTTATTTTTCGTCATACGGCGATAGCATCCGTACTGGCTGTAACAATATTGGCTTGCAACGCCAAAACCACTCCCTTATCCAGGGCAAATACACCCAGTTCAAACGCTTCTCCATCAATTAGCAAAGATGCAAATGGCTTAGTTAAGATTCAGTCGCTACCCGTCGATGCAAAGTTTCAGAACCAGTGGACGCCTGAACTGGAAAAAGAGTTTCAGCAAAGAGCGAATGAGGTTATTCGCTACTACACGGGTAAAAAATACAACAACAACAGCGGGGAAAACGAAAAGCAAACTTATCCCCTCGCCATGTTTGACTTTTTAGCTGGGAACCGAGAGAAAGCGATCGCTTTTTTAGAAAAGGAAGACAAACAAGCCAAAGATAACGCCCACACTGACGGTATTGACTATTACTATTCTTTTACTCTCAAAGGTCAAATTAGAAAATATTTCTTCTTCGGTAAATTTCTAGATTCTGCCTACAAACAACGGATGTTTGACGGGGCAAAAAAATGGACGGAGAAAGATCCCAATGGTCGTCCCCACCCGATTTATGGGAGAGGTCGTGGCGGTGATGGTTGGGGGCCAAAGGTGCGTGGTAGCTGGGTAGACGGGCGCAATACCGATAATCTTAGAGCGATGCGCGAGATATCGGTTTATCTAATGGCGGAAGAAACGGGTAATGAAGAGGTGCGCCAGTTATACAAAAAGAAAATTAAGCGATATGTCTGGGCACTTTATCACATCGGGATGGGCGAGTGGGATTCAGAAAATTACCACGGTCATACCCTAGCTGCATATCTGAATCTCTACGATTTTGCGAAAGATCCGGAAGTCAAACAACTTGGTAAAGCTGCTCTTGATTGGCTTTGCGCTGCTGGAGCAGTGAAGTATTATCACGGCGGTTTTGGAGGGCCTACTAAACGAGATTATGGCAAAAGTAATGTCGTGTATGGTTCATCTGCCGCTCGTTTGCTCTGGCTATATTTTGGGGATAATTCGCTGGCTAATCCTAAACCAGAACACGATTCAATTCACGTCATTACTAGTGCTTATCGTCCTCCACTCGCAGTTGTTGCATTAGCTCGTAAGCAGTTTAAGAAGCCGATTGAATTACTCGCTACAAAACCAGTTTATGAAAATTGGAAACCTGGAGGAGAAGACCGACCGGGTTATTGGGAAACTACATTTTTTGGCAACACTTATCAGATGGGTAGTATAGCCGGTGAGTTTAGCGATGGTGATGTTGGCCCTTTCAAATTGATGGCTGAAGATTCTAAGCGAGGGGTTGATTATTTTGTCGTTAACACGGGCGACGACAGAATGAAGTCCGGGAAAGATCTAGGCGATCAAATAGGACAATACCGCAACTTGGCGCTTTGGCTACGACCTGCTTCTGATAAATCCTTTTTCTTTCAGCTACCTAAAACAGCGAAATTAGAAATAGAAGACAAGCTTTGGTTTATTAAATTAGAAAAAACTTGGTTAGCCATTCATCCAATTAATCTTAATTCTTCTACTACTGAAGTTAAAGTTCAAGATAAGAAAGCGGCGCAGCTTTATCAAGATGAAAAGATATTAAAAGTAACCACGACAGACAATCAATATGCTGGCTTTGCTCTAGAAGTAGGCGAAGCAAAAACGACGGGTAGTTATGAGAATTTTAAAAAAGCTGTAAAGACTAAGACTCAGCTAGATTTAAGCTTAATAGCAACGGGCACCGTGCAGCTCAAAGGAACAACTGGCGATACTCTCAAAATCACACATAATTCTAAGAACGAGCTACCAATTCTTATCCGGAACGGCGTCCAGCATAACTGGTTTGAAAATTTTGAACTCTACAAGTCGCCTGAAGGGAATAGCCCCATTTCTCTTGGCTGGAAAACAGGAAAACTTCGTGTTGAAGCGGGTGGTTCAGTGTTTGAAGAGACTGTTTCAAAGGATGGGAAGGTGAGTTTTTAATTATTTTTTAAACTCAAAGGTACGCGAAGGTTCACGCAAAGGTTCGCAAAGTTAAAAATTTTTCTGTGCTTCTGTGCGATTAACTTTGTTTGTCACACTTTACGCTCTGTAACTAGGGTAAGGCTAATCCATTCCCCTTTATCGCTATAGCGGCGAATCATTCGCTGACGCAAATCAGGCTTCAATAACCAACCTACTTCTAGAACAAAAGATTGACCCGTTTTTACTTGCAGGGGACAATTGGAAGAAGCACCATCCGGTAAGAACAACACTTGAACGGGTAGGGAACCTTGCTCAAAGCGGAGAATGTTACCGTTCATTCTTGCAGTTGAGGTAAAAGTACGATCGCCAAAGCTCAATTGCTGAATTACGTTACCACTCTCTTCATAATCAACTTTGAGTGTAGTGGAATAAGTATCGGGTGAGCGATAATCTGGATAGATTGTTACTGCTTCTCCCTGCCATTCTCCTATCAGTTGGTCTAGGGTTAGATGTGGTCGCTCCGGAACGTCTGAATCAGCTAGCTTCTCTCGAATTAAAGTAATTTTATCTAATTGACCGTCTCGATTAAATATCTGCACTAGGCGCAGACGCCGGTTGCCGTCAATTAAGCCGAGTTCAGCTCCAAATTCGGAAAAAGGAGCGAGTTGAATCGAACCTTGGGAAAAAGCTCCATTTTCAAAAAATAGAACGCTTTTTCCTAAAGAACTATATTCGAGAACTTTCTCGTCTGGGAGTTGACCGGGTGGTAAGCGGCGGATGATTTGGCGAATCGTTTGGTTATTGTCTAGACCTTCTAGGGAAACAACGGTAGGAGTATCTTCCAGTAATTCTCCCGTAGGTGAGAGGCGGGTAAATGAACCTTGCCATTCCCCTAAATTTTGCAGCAAACGTTCCCATTGTGATGCCATAAAAATTTTTAATTTTTAGTTTTGATTTTTGAGTTTTAACTGCCAACTATCGCAAAGCAAAGCGGCGGACAGCAAACAAACTTCCCATTAAGCCGACTGAACCGCCTAAACAAAGCAAAATCAGCGGCAACATTAAAACTTGTAGAGGACTTAATTGCAGTCCGTTCGCCAGAAATTGAATAAAATCGGGTTGGGCTGATAACAAATTGCTCAAAGTACGCTGGATAGTGCTAATCAGAATCCAAGCGATCGCTGCCCCAACTAAACCAAAGCTAATGCCTTGTAATATAAACGGTAGATAAATCCAAGCGGTCGTTGCTCCCACCAGTTGCATAATCTCGATCTCACGCCGTCGGGCCATCACAATCAGGCGAATCGTTGTGGTAATTACTGCAACTGCGGTCATCGTTAGGACAGTAGTGATCGTAAGACTGACATAGCTCAAACCTTTATTGAGCTGAGCCAGCCGTTGTACCGCCTCATCGACATACTGCACGTCATCTACCCCTGGCACTTTCCCCAGCTTCTGCGCCAAGACAGGTACTGCCTCAGAAGTCCGCGCCTTGACTTTCAGCTCATCCACCAGAGGATTTCCTTCGAGTTGCTGGGTGGCACCATCAATCTCTGACATTCCCAGCTCTTTGACCAAGGATTCCCAAGCTTGCTCTTTGGAAATAGTTTTTACATCGACCACTTCTGGCATTTTTCCCACGATTGGGGCAACAAGTTCCACCCGCGCTCCGGGATCTAAATATACAGATACTTCCAACTGGCTGCCGAATTGAGTCAGCAAACGCTCAAGCTGCCAAGATGCCTGTAAACTCATGCCGAATAAAAACAGCAAAACAGTAACGGTACTGATTGCCGCCCAATTCATCCAACCTCCACGCCGCAATCCCAGGAGGGTTTCGCGCAGCAGGTAGTCTAGTTTGCTCAGAAATTTAAACACGAATTTCCTCTTCAACCACAGCCATCATCAGAGAGTTTATAGCATGGGCGTTCGATTCTTTGAAGAATAGATTATTAGAGCTGCATTAGATTCTACTCTCCCAAACTGCTCCCACTTGCCTTGAAAGTCTAAGGTGTTGTAGTATTTGTAGTATAAAGTGTTGATAATTATGCTTAAGTTATGAATCAGTATCGTTTTAAACGCTCATTCTCTACTGACTCCAGTTTAAGTAATAAGTTGTTTGGCTTGGTTGAAATCGTATTTTCTGGAATAGGGGAATTGGCAGAATGCGGGAGAAAATTAGGTGCATCTTGGGAAGAGGCTTCGACTCCTTTTATTCGCTTCCATGAGGACATAGCTATTACCCATATAGGAGTGTTAGAAATTCCTATGCAAATTATGGGACAAATGGTGACGGTGGGGGGAGTACATGGAGTATGCACGAGGACGGAATTTCGCAGGCGCGGCTACTACCGCGAAGTGATGGAAGAGGCGCTAGAATATTGCGATAAACGCTACGAGACGCTGGTATTGACAACACCGAACCCAGAGTTTTATACGCCTTTCGGTTTTCGTAAATTAGAAGAATACGTGTTTAAAGTTAGATGGGATTCTCGGAGTAGCAGGGATGGTTTTAGAATACTGAATTTTGATAATGACAAAGATTTGAAATTGTTACACAGACTATTAGAAACTCGGACACCTGTTTCTAATATTGTTGGAGTTGTGAAAGAGAAAGCCGTATTTTGCTTCAATGAAGGAAGTCGCCCTATATACTATGCAGAAGATTTGGATTTAATCGCTTGCATGGAGATAAAAGAGACTCAACTCCACCTTTTTGATATCGTGGCAACGCAGATATACCCATTGAAAGAAATTATCGACAGAATACCCCAAACCATTGAAGACATCACGATATACTTTAGCCCTGAACTTTTGGATGCAGGAGATATCAGGGCGTTTCCCCACGCATTTGATGAGACAGTGCTAATGGTGAAGGGGAAATTTGCGGCAGAGGGAGAAAAATTTATGCTACCGCGTTCGGCGCGTTGTTGATGAAAGTAGGTGTTGGGGAAGAGAGTAAGTGAGTTAAATAGTAAGGGAGCCAACAACTGAGAACTGTTAAGATAAAAAAACTCCACCCATTGAACATATAAGCTGTATCTGCGAGCCAGAATGCTATGACGACTGAAGTTGCCGTCGAAAAGAAAAAGTTAGAAAAACCGCCATTAGAAATTCACTATATGGGCGATCGCGTCCTGCGTCAGCCAGCTAAACGTATTGCCAAGGTAGACCAGGAAATCCGGCAGCTGATTCGGGAGATGCTGCAAACCATGTACAGCGCAGATGGCATCGGTTTGGCAGCGCCTCAAGTGGCAGTGCAAAAACAGCTGATTGTCATTGACACCGAACCGGATAACGCTGCTAATCAGCCTTTAGTGTTGATTAACCCGACTATCAAGAAATTCGGGCGCGACTTGTGTATGTTTCAAGAAGGCTGTCTTTCTATTCCTGGCGTTTATATCGACGTGAAGCGCCCGGAAATGGTGGAAGTGGCTTTTAAAGACGAACAGGGCCGCCCCCGCACCATGAAGGCGACTGGGCTACTCTCCCGTGCCATTCAGCACGAGATGGATCACCTCAATGGCGTGCTGTTTGTGGATCGGGTGGAAAATGCGATCGCTTTGAATGAGGAGCTGAAAAAGCATGGCTTCTCTGCTCAAGCTGTCAAGCCAGTAGCTTAAGGATATCACCGCCCATGATGACCCCGAAAAGTGGTGTATTTTTGCTCGGTTCTTGCGTAGCAGCGATCGCTGCCGTTGGCTCCATTTTTGAACTCGCTTCTGGAAACCCCGACTTGGGCAACTTGCCTACAGGGATCATCCTGGCTGCCAGTATTCCTCTCGTAGGATTTCTGTTCTATGCCGCAGTTCGGGAAGCCAACTCTCACCAATAAATAGCATTGAATCAGGGTGATAGAAATCAACAAAAATCACCTACCAAAGCTTGAGACCCGATTTCTTGAAGAAATCGGGTTTCTTCTGATAGGTTTTTTTGTAATGATGTGCTGAGTTGTTAGCTTTTAGCCGGACAGAGGGGGTCAATCCCAGCCTCTACAACTCCCCACTAATTGCTAAGCTATCGCTAATCGCTTTCTCGCAATCTACTAAAATGACAGGCCAGAGCTACACAAGTGGGTTTCTCCGGCTGCTTTCTACTGGTGCTGCTGGTACGCCGCTGCCCCCATACTTGCTTCCGCTCGATCGGGAGGTCGTGATTGGGCGCGAACCCAGTTGTCAAATTGTGTTGGATTCTAACCAACATGGTGTTGTATCCAGGCGTCATGCGGCAATCCGTCCCCTTACTCAGTCGGGAGTAGCATCCAGTTGGCAAATTTGCGACCTCAACAGTGCCAATGGTACCTACGTGAACGGGAGACGCTTACAGGGATGTCAAATGTTGCACGCAGGCGATCGCATTGAGTTGGGACAAAACGGCACAGAGTTTATTTTTGAGTTTCAAACTCCCTCAATCAGAACTCAACTGTCGTCTCAGCCATTCGCACCAGCGCAGCCATCCCAGCCGGAAGGAGTGACATTTACCCAGTTATTTCCGATTTTTTCCACCGGACGAGATTTAACGAAAAAAGCTTATCTAGTACCGGGGATGGTCACAGTCGGATTTGTGGTCTTGATGTTTGCCGCTGTCGGTGAGTCAGTGGTATTCAATCTGTTACTGGCAGCTTATCTGGCTTGGGCAGCTTATTACTTTGTCTACCAACTTTGCGGCAAGCATAAGCCTTGGTGGGTACTCCTGGGTTCAGCGGTCACAACCGCCTTGATTTTGGTGAGTCCTGTCTTGCTGGCTTTCATCTATGTTTTTCGCCGTGTTTTGCCCGGAGACGTAGAAGCAGTACTCCGAGGTTCGGAACAGGTGAGTTTGATCGACTTTCCCGGTTTGTTGATCCGAATGTTTTTCGGGGCAGGATTAATGGAGGAGTTGCTCAAGGCGTTGCCAGTGCTGGGATTGTATTTAATTGGGCGAGGATTTCGCTCTCCCTTGCGCGATCGCATTGGCGTCTGGGAACCCCTGGATGGAATCCTGCTGGGAACCGCCTCAGCAGTTGGCTTCACCCTGTTGGAAACACTGGGTCAATACATCCCCCAGATTATCCAAAATGTGACACTACAAGCTGGAGAAGGTGCTGGAGAATTGGTGGGATTGCAACTCCTGATTCCCCGAATTTTAGGATCGGTGGCAGGACACATGGCTTACAGCGGCTATCTAGGCTATTTCATTGGGCTGAGTGCCCTAAAACCCAAGAAGCGCTGGACAATTTTGCTGATTGGTTATCTGACAGCATCAGGACTCCATGCGTTGTGGAACGCTACAGGCGCTGTCAGCGGCTTGTTGTTGGCGGTGGTGGGAATCATTTCCTATGCCTTTTTGACCGCAGCAATTCTCAAAGCGCGGGCTTTATCTCCAACGCGAAATTCAAATTTTGCCACCCGTTTTACTGCCCCGCCATAGTTAGTAGTGCAATTAAAAATTAAGAATGTATAATGGCAAGTCTTACATTTTGCATTTTTAATTTTTAATTTCCTTGCACCATTCTAAAATTCGATTCCACGCCCACCAAGGATCGGGATCTCCGGTTTGACGCTGACATTCCTGACTACTGATGTACCCAACATGACCGCCATATTGCGTCAGTACTAAAGTAATGTCAGGATTGCGATCGCTAGCCGCTTGCAACTCAGGCACAATTGAAGGGTCAAACATCGGATCGTCAGCGGCGTACAGAATTAGAGTCGGTTTTTTCAGGTGAGGTAACAGGTGTAGGGCACTACTAGCGTCATAATACGCTTCGACGGATGGAAAGCCCAATCGCCCGATTACCAATTCATTATCAAAGCCCCAAATGCTGTTAGCCTGCTCAATCGCTGCGGGATCGATGGCTTCAGGATGAGCATGATGAACGCGCCAAGCCAGTCTTTTCAATTCTCGCGCGATCGCTTGTTCTAAATACTTACCCAACGGGTGTTTCACCAAATAGGATAGGGAACGGTTAGAATCCAGGCTAGGACAAATCACCGCAGCCCCGCCAATCTCCCTTTCCTGCAACCCTAGTTCCTGACTTTTCCCGCTTAACAACTCCTGTGACGCTTTCACCGCCCATAGCGCCAGTTGCCCTCCCAACGAGTAACCCGTGAACCAGAACGGTGCAGGACAACCCATCGCCTTAGCTTGGGCAGCAATGCAGACAAAATCTTCTCCCTCGTACAAGCCATCAGAAGTCAAGGTCGGAGACAACTGAGCGGTTTTCCCGTGGGCACGCCAATCAAATAGCACTACTGCATAACCTTGTGCAAATGCCTTGCGCCCCAACAGTCTCAGAAACCATTGATTCTCCAAATCGCCGGTAATGCCATAAGTCCCCACAATCGTACCGTGAGGGCGATCGGGGATAGCAACCCATCCATAAATCGGCACGTCTCCGGCACCTGTAAAAGTTGTCTCCTGGTAACTTGGCTCCGGATCTACAGTCATCTTCTCCCATTCGCGCCCTGCCCGCAAAGCAGTATATAAGGTCATTGACAGACCATTTCTCAGCAACCAAGGCGGTGTATAGGACAAATTCGGCATCAACAAGCGCATCTGTGGAGTTCTGAGCATGAGCTGAGCATTACTTAATACAGCTTAACAAAGTAATGCTGGGTGCCTACAGCCTAATTGAGATAGTGAAAAGTAATCATTCTAGAGGTATCAAGATATGCGCCTTTACACTTCTATCTTGTAACCCCGAAGAACGAGAAAGCCCTCAATTATAGAATAGACCTCCTGCATGAATCAGTGAGTATGTGCCAGTTCGTAGTTCAACAGTCCCGCAATCAAGTTGAAGCGTAAGCCAAACCGCTTTCTACGATTGCGATAGCGTCCCGAAAAG
>NZ_JAMPKD010000043.1:0-28232 GCF_039961915.1 Trichocoleus sp. DQ-A2 | reverse complement strand
TTGTGTTTACTTGGCTTTCAAACTATTATCTTTTCTAGGTTCGGTGCGCTTCGGTGTCGCTTCACTTTCGCTTGCTCTCCCGACCGCTTTATTAATGTAGCAACCACGAACCGCTTCTGTCAACTGTTTTGAAAAACTTTTTTGGAAAACTCTCAAAATCCCCAAGGGCGCAGCTTTTGGGCCACAATGGGTTATGCGTTGAGCGCTTAAGGAAAGGAATCTGTGAATTTTCAGTTGGTGATTGCTACATTACACAAGTTCTGGAGCGATCGCGGTTGCCTGATCGCTCAGCCCTACGATATTGAGAAAGGGGCAGGCACCAAGAATCCTCATACCTTTTTAAGATGTCTTGGACCTGAACCTTGGGCTGTGGCTTATATCGAACCTTGCCGTCGTCCCACAGATGGACGCTATGGCGAAAATCCGAATCGCTATCAACACTATTATCAGTATCAAGTTTTGATTAAGCCTTCTCCAGATAATATCCAAGAGATATATTTGGACTCGCTGAGAGCTTTGGGTATTCGTCCTGAGGATCACGATGTCCGGTTTGTAGAAGACAACTGGGAGGATGCCACAGTAGGAGCTTGGGGTGTCGGCTGGGAAGTTTGGCTAGATGGGATGGAAATCACTCAGTTTACTTACTTTCAGCAATGCGGAGGCATTGATTGTAGACCAGTCTCAATTGAGATCACTTATGGTTTAGAGCGATTAACCATGTACCTCCAACAGGTCGATGCATTGACCAAAATTCGCTGGACTGACGATCTTACCTATGGAGACGTTCACCTCCAGGGAGAAATTGAGCAGTGTGTATACAACTTTGAAGCATCCAACCCAGAGTTGTTGTTTACCTTATTTGGTCTATACGAGCAGGAGGCAGAGCAAATAGCTTTACGCGGACTTGTCTTACCCAGCCTGGATTATGTTTTGAAGTGTTCTCACACATTTAATTTGCTGGATGCGAGAGGGGTCATTTCTGTAACCGAGCGGACGCGCTACATTGGCAGAATTCGCAAATTGGCACGGCGAGTTGCTGAACTGTACTTGCAGCAACGAGAGGCACTGGGATTTCCGCTGTGTAAACTACAAGAAGCTAAAGAACCAGTAGCTCAAAACTAGCAACAAATTTGGAGCATAGGTATTTCAGTGGACTGGGTTAGATGCTTCTGAAGACGAATGCAACCTTTTAGTAAAAACGAAGTTGACAAAGGAGGTGGTAAGACGCTTGTGAAGGCAGCAGGCTGTACTAGCAGCTTTTTGGGCTTTTCGTCTTTATGCATCAGCAATAAATACAAAGAGTCTGCATTTGAAATGGATTGAATTGTGCTGGTATTGCTAGCTGTTAGCGAACATTATCTGTATGACTAATTTTGGGGGCAATCAAGTAGTGTTGCAGACAGTTCACAATTCTTACTTAGGAAGCACAGCAATGTGTATGCTGTTTCTGCACGCTGTACTGAGCTTGAGATAAGTTTGACTATCTAATGAACTTAGCCAATGGCGTCATTTTAAGTTTGGCTTATATTCTGGGCTTGCTTTCTACGGGATTACCCTGGGGGAAGTACGGAATACTAGCCTTAGGGATTGGGGCAGCTGTTGTCTTGCCCCGATTTTGGCGAACAGGCCCGAAAGCGAGAGTGTGGCTGGTGGCTGGAGTTGTCGGGTTGCTAGCGGCACTTTATTTTCAAATGCGAATGCCGCAACCAGCGGCGAATAACATTAGCAAGTTTGTGTCTGCCCAAAATATTAGAGGCCAAGAGCAGGTTGTCACTGTTCAAGGCAAGATTGCAACTCCACCCCGTCTGACGCAAAGTCAGCGATCGCAGTTTTGGCTGGAAGCGACAAAATTAAATGAGGTCAAGAACGGCAACAACAAACCTGCTGATGTCAGCCAAGGGGTAACTGGTAAGTTATACGTGACTTTGCCATTACTGCAAGCGACGGGTTTATATCCAGGTCAAGAAATAGCAGTAACTGGAGTCTTGTATAAACCTAAGCCTGCTGCCAATCCAGGAGCCTTTGACTTTCAAGCTTACCTAAAAAGAGAAGGTGGGTTTGCCGGTCTCAGCGGACGTCAAGTTAGCTTTGTTAATGAACCAGAAAAACGTCCCTGGGGATTTTGGACTATCCGGCGGCGGATCATTCAATCTCAAGTACGTTGGTTAGGCAGTCCAGAGGGTCAGCTGGTCAGTTCGATGGTGTTGGGGAATCAGGCGGTAGATTTACCCTACGATGTTCGCAATAAATTTATCCAGAGTGGTTTGGCTCATGCCCTTGCAGCGTCTGGGTTTCAAATTTCTTTGATTCTGGGTGTGGTGGTGGCTCTGACCCAGCGTTTTTCGGTGCGATCGCAATTTATCATTGGGTTCACTGCCCTACTTGTTTTTGTAGGTTTAACGGGGTTGCAGCCTTCTGTGGTTCGAGCTGGAGTGATGGGTGTCGGAGCTTTAATTGCTTTGGCGATGGAACGAAAGGTAAAGCCGCTGGGTTCGCTCCTACTTGCTGCCACTCTCTTGTTGCTGTTTAATCCCCTATGGATTTGGGATTTAGGTTTTCAACTGAGTTTTTTAGCCACCCTAGGATTATTAGTTGCAGTACCTACGGTTACAAAATGGCTGGATTGGTTACCACCCGCGATCGCATCTTTGATTGCGCTTCCAATAGCCGTTTTTCCCTGGGTTTTACCCCTACAACTTTATGTCTTTGGTCTAGTATCTCCTTACAGCATCCTGGCAAACATAATAAGCACCCCTTTAATCTCCATCATTAGTATTGGTGGAATTATCAGCGCCTTAGCATCATTGATCTGGCCCTTAGCTGGCAGTGCCTTGGCTTGGTTGCTCTATTACCCATCCCAAGGGCTGATTCTGCTAGTGGAATTTTTTTCCCAGTTACCAGGAAATTCTGTTGCTGTCGGTACCATCTCTATTTTGCAACTGTTAGCTCTATACGGACTAATTGCTCTGGCTTCGCTGAGCAAATGGTGGCGTCGGCGTTGGTGGTTTGCGGGTCTAATTGCTGCCAGTTTAGTGGTTGTCCCAGTTTGGCAGACAAAAGCAACTTTATTTCGAGTCACGGTGCTTTCTACGCCGGGAGAGCCAGTTTTGGTGATTCAAGACAAAGGAGAAGTCACCCTGGTTAATAGTGGGGATGATAGTACAGCTAATTTTACTGTGCTGCCTTTTTTACAACAGCAGGGCGTCAATCAAATTGACTGGGCTGTGGTAACAGATTCTCAACTTAGTTCTAGAAGTGGCTGGCCTAAAATTTTGGAACGGCTCCCAGTGTCAAGCTTTTATGCTAACACTGCTTCTATTGGTAAACTTTCGACTCTAGGCGTGAAGATTCCAACTCAAGCTTTGCCAGTTGGTCAGAGTGTACCAATTGGAGCTTCAGTCATCAAGTTAATTAGTAGCCAACCACCAGTAGTGCAACTACAAATCGGCAACCAGATTTGGTTAGTGGTGGGAAATTTTAAGCCAGAGGAAAAGGAAAGAAAGTTAGCGCTTCTGAAACAATTACCTCCAGCCCAGGTGCTTTGGTGGTCTGGAGAAAATTTACAAGCTGATATATTGCAAAAGATGCAACCCAAGGTAGCGATCGCTGCCTCCGCAACTATCGATCCAGAAACGACGCAAGAGCTGCGAAAAATCAAAACCCAAGTCTATACAACCGAGCGTGATGGAGCAGTCCAGTGGACTCCTAGTGGTAGGTTTGAGACAACGCTGGAAGCAACGGAAAACGATGTTGGTATGAGCTATTAGGAATGGGGAGTAATATTTTCCGGCTGTAGAGGTAAAGCTTAAATAGATAACTGACCTAGCACTCAGACTACCCCGATTGAGACAATAAGATTTGCTGCTCCTGGCAGAGCGTTACCGAAATCGGCGCAGGCGCTTTGGCTTACGTTTCAACTTGATTGCTGCCATTATCAACTTTGAGCTTGCCTCCTCTTCCTATTCATGCAAGAGGTCTATTGAGCCTTTTTTATAACCGTTTAGGAGATTTGAGAAACAAGCTTTTACAAAGCACTGTTGGGCATTACTCATTCAAAAAATGATTGAGGCTTGAAGCGAAACAATTTTAATTTTAAAATATTCACCTGCAATTAAACAAATGACCCCCGTATTTCTACGGTTTTAGAGGGAGAAGAAGTATTTCAGCGAGAATTTATATTTTTTCCGACATTTTTTTCGATAGCTTATTTACCGAAAGCCTCTACCCGATGCTAATAATGTTTTTCAGAACCCTCTCCAGAATGGAAACTACTCAACCTGCCTTGATAATAAATGGATATGCAGTGACGATTACCTCAAGTCGCGGCATGATGCTTTACTGGAAATTATTCGTTAGGCAGAAGAGATTGACGGAATTTAGTATATACTGATAATGCTGAGTTATTAACCTTTGGTTAATAAAGATAGCGCTTGGAGAGGTGGCAGAGTGGTTGAATGCGACTGACTCGAAATCAGTTGTGGCGGCAACGTCACCGGAGGTTCAAATCCTCTCCTCTCCGTTGAATTCAGACAATTAGTGAGATGGGCTGAACGCCTAGATTTGGTGGCGTCACGCGACCAATTATTTGGCTGTAGGTATATCCCAAAGTTTTGAGTGAGGCGACACAAGCATCAGCGCGTTCATCTGGAATCGCAGCTAAGAGTCCGCCAGAAGTTTGGGGATCGAATAGAAGAGGGTAAGTAGCGCGATCGCTAACTGCTGATAAATTGCTAATCTGGCGGGATGCCCGTAAATTCTGCGGGTGTAAAGAACTCACAATTCCCATTTGCAGCGTTTCCAAGGCACCTTCTAGAACTGGGATAGCTTCTAAATTGAACTCCACCGCCACCTGAGATGCTTGGATCATTTCCAGTAAATGCCCCAGCAATCCAAATCCTGTAATATCCGTACAGGCAGTAACTCCATGTTTTAATAAACACTTAGCGGCTGCTTGATTTGACAGCAGCATCGAGTGGACTGCATCATCAATCCATCGACCTTTTGCTTGCAAGCTCATCTGCGCAGCAAATAGAGTTCCCGTTCCTAGCGCTTTGGTCAAAATTAGCACTTGCCCCGGCTTCATACCTCCTTTTCGTAGCAGCTGATTGGGATAGGCTAAGCCGTTACAGGATAAACCAAAAGTTAGTTCTGCTCCTTCTGTGGTGTGTCCGCCTACCAGAGGTGTTTGCGACTGTTGCAGCACTTTAGCAGCACCCGATAACAGTTGATAAAGGGTTTCCTCCTGCTTTTCTTCCCAGGCGTAGGGAATAGTGGCAATTGCCAGCGCACTCTGAGGAGTAGCACCCATTGCAAAAATATCGCTTAAGCAATGATTAGCGCTAATTTGAGCAAAGATAAACGGGTCATTAATTAGACTTCGGAAATAGTCTAGGGTATGAACCATCACTTGATCTACTGGCACCTTGACTACGGCAGCATCATCTGGTGCATCAAGTCCAATTAAAATATCTTCACGATTACCAACTTCAGGGTGTTCTAATTTAATGCGGTGTAGGACTCGTTCTAATGTTGTACTACCGACTTTAGAACCGCAACCAGCGCAACGCATTGGGGGATTAGGGATTGGGGATTGGCTGTTGGGGATTGAGGATGGGGTGATGGCTGACATTTCCGGCAAGTTGTGAAAGCGTGCCATAAATTCGCGGTCAATGCGGTCTTTCCAGTGCCAAAACAAGCGCGATTCCCAACTAAAAGCTCCCCAAGAAGCGATCGCTTGACCATCCCCTGTACCAATTAAACTAAGATATTGTTTCTGCGGCTTATACGGCTTAAGTGGCTTTCCTAGTAACGTCCGTCGCAGGTTGTTAAACAGTGGCTTCCCCTGACGTACCGCAAAAACTCCCGCTTTCGGACGGGGATGATGAATCATTGTGGCAATATCACCAGCCGCAAAAACTTGGGGATGAGAAAGCGATCGCAAGGTATCATCTACCTGGATAAAGCCTTTGGAATCGGTAGCCAATCCAGATGCTTGCAGCCAACGAGGTGCCGATGCTTGTGTTACCCAAAAAACCCGACACTCAGCAGAAGTTGCAACGTTAGGGCATTCAACTACTAAACCAGACTCACAAATAATCTTGCGCGGTTGAACTTCGCACACCTTTTCCTCTAGATGCAACTCAACCCCACGCTGGATCAAAATTTTCTGAAGACGCCGACCCACCCAGCGGTTATAGTTTGGTAAAAGCTCAACACCACTATGGAATAGATGGATTTCTAGATTTTCCAGAGACTGCTGGGAATGCTCAAGAAATTGCTGCAACCGAGATTGCATTGCCAGCGCCAGTTCCACTCCACCAGCACCTCCACCCACAATGCTAAGTTGTATTGGTTTTTCAGGTATTTCTGCAACAATTTTCAGCAGTTTATCCCATTCACTCAACAATTTTACGACGGGTTTCGCTGGAATAGCGTACTCCGCTGCACCTGGTATAGATATTGTGGCTGGGGTACTGCCGATATCAATTGATAACAGATCAAATGCAACATCTGGATGGTTAGCACAGATGACTTTATTATTTTCCAAATCCAGACCAATCGCTCGGTCAAGATAAAATTGCGCTTGGGCAAATTGGGCAAGACGTCGTAGATCAATATGACTTTCATCGTAGCCATAAAAACCTGCCACATGACCGGGCAACATACCAGAATAGGGGGTATGAGAAGTGTCTGTAATCAGCGTTAGGCGGACTCCCGGTAACGGTTTCATACCAAACATTTTTAACACAATGGCATGGCTGTGTCCGCCACCGATTAGTACTAAATCTTTAACAATTGGAGAGATTACCTGCATTTAAAAGCCAATGTTTAAATTTTTTAAAGTAACGAGATGCCATCCCTATAGATCGTGGTAATTAATTCAGAGCTGGCAAAGTGCGTAGCACGTATTCCGCCGTCACTTTTCAAGTTACACTACCTTGTGGAACGGCAAAACTGAACATTTAACCTCATGATTGACCTTTACACCTTCACGACACCAAACGGGCGCAAGGCTTCTGTCATGTTGGAGGAAGTGGAACTTCCTTACAACGTCCATAAGATTGACATTACGAAGGGAGAGCAATTTACCCCAGAATTTGTCGCAATTAATCCGAATAGCAAGATTCCCGCGATTGTTGACCAAGATACTGGCATGACGGTTTTTGAATCGGGTGCTATCCTGATCTATCTAGCAGAGAAAACTGGAAAATTCTTACCTAAAGAACAAAAAGCTCGCTTTCAAGTGCTGGAATGGCTGATGTTTCAAATGGGAGGCGTCGGGCCAATGTTTGGTCAGTTAAACCATTTTAAGAAGTTTGCTCCAGAAAAGATTCCTTACGCAATTGAGCGGTATGAGAAAGAGACTCTACGGCTTTACGGTGTCTTAGATAAACAGTTGGCAGATCGGGAATTTATCTGCAATGAATACTCGATTGCCGATATTGCCACATTTCCTTGGGTTGCTAGCTATGAATTTCAAGGTTTAACCCTAGATAATCATCCAAATCTTAAGCGCTGGTTTGAAACAATTCAGCAGCGTCCAGCCGTACAACGGGGAATGGCAGTTCCATAAGAAAGCAAAAGTTAAGAAGAAAAATGTAAAAAAATAGGGTGGGCACTGCCCACCTATTTATTTTAAGTATAGGCGCTCGCCTATACTTACCGTCAGACACGGAAGGGTTATCAACGATAGACCAAAAATCGGTAAGACAGCTCCCATTACTTCTTATATTTATCCAAATATTGGGCAATTTTTTTAATTATTTATTGTCCTTATTTTCGCTCAAATCTAAGTAAAAATAAATCTTCAAATCAAAGTAAAAATATCCTAAATCATCCCAAATAAGCTTTCATAACCCGCTCATCCTTAAGCAAGTCAGAAGATTTTCCTGTCAAGGTGATACAACCAGCTTCAAGTACATATCCTCTATCAGAAATTTCTAGAGCCAGATTAGCGTTTTGCTCAACTAAAAGGATAGTTACCCCTGTATCGCGGAGATTTTGAATAATGGAAAAAATTTCTCTGACAATTGTAGGGGCAAGACCCAAGCTTGGCTCATCTAATAGTAACAGTTTTGGACGGCTCATCAAAGCACGAGCGATCGCTAACATTTGCTGTTCGCCACCGCTGAGTGTCCCAGCAAGTTGATTGCGACGTTCTTTCAGACGTGGAAACATCTCAAATTGACGATTAATATCAGCCCTCACGACGTCCTGATTGGAGTGGATATAAGCACCCAATTCTAAGTTATCAAAAACAGTTTGTCGTGCTAATACTCTACGTCCTTCCGGAGAATGAGCAATTCCTAGCCGCACTACTTCATGAGGTTGGCGATGAGTAATATTGCGACCGCTGTAAATAATGCTACCAATTCGGGGATTGATTATCTTAGAGATAGCGCGTAGGGTTGTACTTTTTCCAGCGCCGTTGGCACCAATAAGAGTGACAACCTCGCCGTTATTGACAGTCAAACTAATATCGTTTAAAGCCTGAATTCCACCATAATTAACAAAAATATTTTTAAGCTCAAGCAGGGTAAACTTTTCTTGCCCATCACCTGATTCTCTGGATTTATCAGCGTTCATCAGCGTTTAAAGCCCTCATTCATTTCCCAAATAAGCTTCAATGACAGACGGATCGTTTCTGATAACCGATGGTTCGCCCAAAGCAATCAACTTACCAAAATTTAACACGGCAATGCGATCGCATAATCCCATTACCAGCGGCACGTGATGTTCAATCAAGATTATCGTCAAGTTAAACTGTTGGCGGATTTCTCGGATAAATTCGCTTAATTGGTGTTTTTCGCTAGGATTCATGCCAGCCGCAGGCTCATCTAACAATAGAATTTGCGGTTCTAACGCTAGCGCCCTGGCAATTTCTAAGCGACGCTGATCTCCATAGGGAAAATTTCGAGCTTTTTCTTGGGCGCGATCGCTTAATCCCACCATATCCAGTAACGCGATCGCTTTTTGTTTATTTAACTGTTCTCGCCTAGACGCTGATGGTAAACTCAACAGCCCAGTTAACAGAGTAGATAGAATATTAGCGCCCTTATTATGAATATGCCGCGCAATCATCACATTTTCCAGAGCCGAAAGATTACCAAATAAGCGAATATTTTGAAAAGTTCTGGCGATACCTTTAGCAGCGATTTGATGGGGAGGGCGCTGGGAAATTTCCTCGCCTTGATAGACTAATTGCCCGCTGGAAGGCCGGATTAACCCAGTCATCAGATTAAATAGTGTAGTTTTACCAGCACCATTGGGGCCAATTAAACCAAAAATCTCATTTTTATGAACCGTGAAAGATACATTATTCACCGCTACTAAGCCACCAAACTGGCGCATTAGTGCTTTTGCTTCCAGACAGGGCAAAGTGTCAAGTTTTAAAGGTGAAATTTCATCCTTCATGCTTTATTCTTCATTTTTCTCTTAAACAATTCTGGCGTCACCAAGCCTTGTGGGAAAAATATCGTTCCCACAACTATTAGGAACCCAAAAATAATCAAGCGACCATCTCGGAGGAATCCTGCTAACCAGGTAGGTAAACCGCTAGTATCTGCAATTCCCCTTAATATTTCCGGCAAAGCTGTAAATACCATACCACCCAATACAGGTCCTACAAAAGTTCTAGTTCCACCAATTAAGACAGAAGTTAAATAAACAATACTGGCATCAAAGGTGCCTTGGCGGGCGTTCCAGGTATTAAGAAAATGGGCGCTAACTGCCCCAGCGATTCCTGCCAAAATCGCGCCCAGGGTAAAAGCTAGAACTTTGTAGTAAGTTGGATTGATTCCCATCGCCCCCGCGGCTAATTCATCTTCTCGAATAGCTGTAAATGCCCTTCCTGCCCGAATTCGTTCAAGTCGATAAAGCAATACCATACTAATAATTAGTAAAGGAAACGCTATCCACAAATACTCGATAGGGGTTTGGAAAGGTTGGGGGATGCCAAAAATACCGACAGCGCCGCCAGTAATATCCAAATTTAGCGATAGGACGCGCAAAACTTCTACAAAGGCAATGGTAGCGATCGCTAAATAGATCCCCCGCAACCGCAGCGCCGGAATCCCCACCATAACGCCCAATATGCCAGAGACTATACCAGCAACCAGCATCTCCAATAACAGCAGCGGAATCGGGAATAAACCGCCACTAACGCGAAATACCTGGGTAGATAGAATCGCTGCAATATATCCGCCCAGCGCATAAAAACCAGGACTAGCTAGAGATAACTGTCCAGTCATCAGCGGTAGGTACAACGACAATCCTAGTAGTGCCCCCAACACCATAGAAACGATCAGCGATCCATAAGTGTTCAAAAAATCACTCATTGCAACACATTAAAAATAAAAAATTAACGAGCAATATTTAGTTTTACATTTAACATTCCAATAACTATACTTTTTGAATCAGCCGACGCCCTAGCAAACCCTGAGGTCTAACTATCAGCATTATGAATAGTATTCCAAAAGCAAACGCATCCTTATAAGCAGAATAATCTGAAGGGACAAATGCCTCCACAAGTCCGATCGCTAAACCTCCCAAGACGGCACCAGGAATACTTCCTAAACCACCTAGTACAATAACAGCTAAACCCTTTAGTCCAAATGCAATACCCAAGTAGGGTCCAGCGATACTTACACTAGACCCTACCAAAGTCCCTGCTAATCCCGCTAAGAAACTGCTGACGAAAAACGTCAGGACAATAAAAAAGTCGGTATTGATCCCTAGCAAACTAGCAGTTATCGGATCTTCAGCTACAGCTTTCATCGCTTTACCAAATTTAGTACGGTTTATGCAATAAGTGAGGATCGCCAAAATTATTACACATACACTAAAAATTACAATTTGAACGCTACGGATAGGAATTGGGTTTTCTCCCGTACCAAAGTTGATAGAAGGAGGCAAGTTACCGTAAGTATTTGCAGGAAAACTATAACTTTCTGCTCCCACCAAATACTGGATTAAATTTACAATTACTAAGGCTACACCAAGGCTAGAAACTACCGTCAGCAGAGGATCAGAGCCTTTACGTCGCAAAGGTCGAAAAGCAACACGCTCAATTCCAACCCCAACCAAACCAGCCAGCGTACTCCCTAAAATTAATGCTAGTGCAAATGGAAGCTTTATCGGTAAACTTGCATTTGCAAATAATCCGTTAAATCCAAATGTTCCTCCCATCAGGGCATAAGTGAAGTACGCTCCTAAAGTAAAGAGTGCCCCATGAGCAAAATTAATAATCCCTAAGATAGAAAAAATTAGAGTGTATCCCAAAGCAAAAATTGCGTAAATACTGCCAATAGATAAACCGTTTAGGAATTGTTGTAAAAAAAGAGTGATATCCATATATTTTTGATTAGGGTGGGCTTTGCCCACCCTATCGTTATTTAACTAAAGCGAATTTACCATTATTTCCGTCTGCATCTACCTTAAGTTGTGCGACGTAGAATTCTTTTTGTTTGACATCGCCTACTGGCGTAAAGCCAATCTCACCTAGTGGTGTCTGGTACGTACCAGCTAGCAACTGCCTGTTCAGTTCTGTACGTAGTTGCGGTAGCGGCATTGTGCTAATTTTAGTTTTCTGATTTAAAGCTTTCAGAGCCTCTGCATACACTTGAACCGCTGCAAAGGCTTGGGCACTAAACTGCGGGGGTTCTTTTTTATATTGATTGAGATAAGCGGTGCGAAAGGCAGCGTTCACCTCACTAGAGTATTCGGGGCTATAAGCTTGTGCAACTAGAACTCCATCACAGAGAACTTTACACACATTAAATATATTGGAAGTATTAAATCCATTGCCCCCAACAATAGTACCTTTATAACCCAGTTCCCGCAGTTGGCGAACCAAGTTTCCTCCGTCTGCCGCTAGTCCAGAAATAATCACTAAATCGGGTTTTAAGTTAATAGTATTGGTGGTTTGCGTTTGAAAGTCCGTATCGCTCGTCTGGAACTTTTGTACCGTTACTAAATCAAGTTTCTGGTCTTTAACTGTTTGCTGAAAAATTTCTGTCTCCGACTTACTAAATGCATCATTCTGAGCGTAAAATACCGCAACTTTCTTGATATTTGGGTTAAGCTTGAGGGCTGCTTTTAGCGAGAGAGGAGCGACAATGGAAACGGGTGCTGAGACACGAGCAACATAATCTCCAATCTCCGGAATTCCTTTAGCAGTGTTGGATGCTCCAATAACTGGCACTTTGGTTCTCTCTGCAATGGGGTCGGCACTAAATGCTTGCTGCGAAAGAGTTGGTCCAACAATGCCGACAACTTTATTCTGACTAATTAGGGTTTGAAAGGCATTAATCGCTCCGGCTTCCTCTCCACCTGTGTCCTGAACAATCAATTTAATCGGGGTGCCGTCAATACCACCTTTGTCATTAAAGTATTTCTCGGCAATTTTGGCACCCGCAATGCCTTCCTGACCGAGGAGAGCGACGTTACTGGTTTGCGCTAAGGCAATCCCAATCGGAATGGCACTAGATGAACCTGGGGCTGCTGAAGGGGCAGTAGTGGGGTTTGTGCCCACAGGGTTCGTTTGGGTGCAGGCTGACAGTAAGAATGCAACGGTAAGAAATACGGCAGAGGTTCGCACAGCAGGTCGTTTCATAACTCAGTAGATTGTAGATATTTTAGAAGGCTGTTTTTTTCAAACCGGCTTTCTATCTATATTTTCGGTTTTTTTGTGTCTACCTACTAAGGTATGAAATATTCCTTGAGAATTTTACATTCTTCCCATGACAATTCCCCAAAAATAATCCTCGAATGGACCCTCAGCTGCGTCTACGTGCATCTTTCTTGCCCAAGTGTAGATGTCGAAGCTGATATGTCCGCTATCGTGGTGCCAAGGTTTACCTGGTTGAATCACAATATTGCCTAATAGGGAAATCCAGTGAGTCGGGTAAGGCAGTAGTGGCGGTTTGTTGCTGAGTAACCCTTCTGCCGTAACCAAAGCAAACGCTACGCCACCGCTGGCGATGACTTCTGCGGCTTCGCGCATCGCATCAAATTCGCCATAAATATAGGTATGGGCATATTTAAATTGACGATAGCCCAGCACTTCTTTCACCCAGCCTTTCATCTCCCATGATTTCGTCATCCCGCCCAGATTCCGAATGATGTTGGGGGCGTTGGGTTCGACTGGAAAAATCAGGTTTTCTGATTCGCGCAAGGTTGCCAATAGCATCCAATCTGCCATCCCCATCCGCAGTCTGCCTTGGCTTTGGCGCAGTCTGGGCGATGCTTGGATATATCGAGTTCTCGCTTGAAAACCGCCGATTTCAAATAAACTGCGGCAAATTTTTACGTATTTGAGGGGCTGCTTGCGAACCAGCTCAAATACAATCGATGCTGGCCCGCAGAAGGGTTGTCCCCCTTGATTTACTTGAAAGGGATCGATTAGACGCGATCGCATATCAGCAATGACTTGCTGTTTATCTAAACTAGACCAAACGCTGGGAGCGCTAGATTGCTCGAAGTCTGCGATCGCTTGCTGTGCCTGTTGCAAATCAGTTAAATTTGGCAGTTGAGAAGTCATCAGCACCTCATGGGATTGAAGAAAGATTGCCAGCGAGTTTCAGGTTAGCAGGTTAGCAATTACAGACTCAAACGATCCTTTAAACCTTCATCCTGACAAGCCTTCAATCCTCCACTCTGCAAAATTTCTCAACACACCTGACAAATATCTCAACACCCATCTCCAGTGCTGTTTCATCAAAATTAAATCGCGGATGATGGTGCGGATACGCTAACTCTTTTTCTACATTCGCCGAACCCAAAAAGAAATAGCAACCGGGCAACGCTTGCAAAAAGAAAGACATATCTTCGCCGCCCATTGTTTGGCATTCTGGCACAATTCCAATCGGAGTTTCTACCACCCCTTCCGCTACAGAACGCACGAGTTCCGCCATCTTGGCATCATTAATCACCGGAGGATAAAGCCGCTTGTAGTCCAGTTGATAAGTGGCACCGTGGCTTTGACAAATACCCGCAATAATCTGCTCGATCCGTTGCGGAATAAGTTCTCCTAGAACCGGATTGAAATATCTCACAGTACCCGTGAAGAAAGCCGTATCAGCAATTACGTTAAGCGCTTTGCCTGCATGAAGTTCCCCGACGGTAACGACGGCGGACTCTAGGGGCGAGACATTTCGAGCCACAATTGTCTGCAAGGCAGTAACAATATGAGCGCTGACTAAAATTGAATCAACTGTTTGATGAGGAATCGCCCCGTGTCCGCCTTTGCCTTGAATCGTGCAGCGAAAACCTTCTGTTGCTGCCATCAAAGCACCTGTACGGACTCCCACAGTGCCGAGAGGCAGATTATTCCATAAATGCAGCCCGATAATCCCATCCACCTGGGGATTTTGTAAGACACCGGCTTCAATCATCGGCTTGGCACCTCCTGGCCCTTCCTCAGCGGGTTGGAAGATAATTTTTACAGTGCCAGCAAAGTCATCGCGATGCTCAGAGAGATAGTAAGCCGTCGAGAGAGCGATCGCTGTATGTCCATCATGACCGCAAGCGTGCATCACTCCATCATGCTGCGACCGATAAGGCACATCATTCTCTTCTTGAATCGGCAGGGCATCCATATCGGCCCGAATTGCCAACACTTTACCGGGTTTATTACCAGTAATTGTGCCAACAATTCCAGTGTTTGCAATGCCAGTTTCATGTTCAATTCCCCATTCTTGCAGTTTTTGGGAAACTAACTCGGCAGTTAAATGCTCTCGAAAGCCTAATTCAGGGCGCTGATGCAGCCGCCGCCGCAACTCCACCAGCATCGGCTGCAATGCTTGAATTTCCGGTCGAATCCGAGATGAATCAACAGAAAGAGGGCTTAAAGAAGTGGCAAACATCTTATTCAGACTCCAAAAATTTATGATGACGTGAAGGAATTAATCGGGTAGGGCGGTGTATCGCCAGAACTTGACTCCCTACCCTTGGTTATCTTTGAATTTTGGTTAAAGTGGCATCAATCGCTCTATATCTAAATCTGACGCAACTTGAGCGAGTTTACCGAGATCGCTGAGGTCGCTCAGATTGGGCAGAATCCCAAAAACTGGGGTATTGGTGAAAGACTCAATCAAATCGATTGGACACCAATCGGCGATTTCTTGTTCGGTAAGAGGTTGAACGCAATTCAGGACGATGCCTTTGAGGTGTACACCCGACTGACGAGAGAGGGCAACATTCGCAACCGCTTGGGCGATCGCTCCTAATCTTACCGGCACCACTAATACCGTTGGCAACCCCCAATCCCTAGCCAAATCCGCCACCGTGAGTTCGTGCGTAACCGGCGAACCCAATCCTCCCAATGCTTCTATCAGCACAAAATCTCGCTGACGCCGCAGATTTTCAAACGCTTGCCAAGCTTTTCCTAAGTCAACACTCCTTCCTTCCCGTTCAGCAGCGATGGGAGGCGCTAAGGGTGCCTGGAAGTACAACGGATTAATTTCCTCTAAAGATTGATTGAGAGAAAATAACTGATTGTAAAGTTCTCTATCCCCAGTTCCCGACTGAATTGGCTTCATCATCCCTAAGCTTTTGGCAGGACAATACATCTGCCAATAAGCTGCCAAAGCCGCAGTCAAAACTGTTTTCCCAGCGTCCGTATCGGTTCCAGTAATTAGTAGCGCGTTCAAAGTAGTTGTCACTCGTCAGTTGTCACTCGTCAGTTGTCAGTAGAAGTTGGAAGCTTGTAAAGTTGGAAATCCATCTTCTAAGGTTTACCCACCATCGATTACCCATTACCGAACACTAATATCTAGCGTAAAGGGTGTATCCTCTGGCGCAATTACATCAATTTGATAATTTCCAGCGCGAGGCACCTGAGCCTGCCAAGACAAAACGCCAGAGGCATCTTCCACGAGAGTGCCATCGGGATACCGAATATCTAAAGTTGCCCCACCTGGTTGAATGTCCGCCTTCAGTACCTGTCCTTGTTGCACATTTACCAAGTAACGCTTAATCCGCTGCGGACTGGTTCGAGCCGAAACCTGCACAGCCGGTTCGCCGGGAGGGAAGGTAATCGGTTGAGTATCAAATTGACCGGCGGGAGGAGTGGGAGTAGGAGTAGGTGTCGGAGTGGGTGTGGGTGTCGGCGTTGGCGTTGGGACTGGGTTCGCAAGGCTAATCTGTAAGTTATAGTCGCTCTGAGGCAACCCCTTGATCGGACTTAGCTGAATGGTGTAATTGCCGGTAAAGGGAAGCGTTCCTGTCCAACTTCGGACTCGCCTAGCATTGTTACTAATTGGGTTTTGATCGGGTCCCAACACCGTCATTAACACGCCTTCGTCATTCAGCAAGGAATTTAATTGTTGATCTTGTTCTCCACGAATGATGTAGTTCAGAGTTTCGTTTCCTTTGAGATTTCCTTGTTTATTCAGCGTTTGACCGGGTACTAAGTTTAGGCGCTGACTGTACGCTACTGGTTCTAAGCTGGGTGTGGGCGTTGGCGTTGGTGTGGGCGTTGGCGTTGGTGTGGGCGTTGGTGTTGGTGTGTCAGAAACTATCGGCGTTGGATCTGGTTGAGGCTGCCGATTAATCACAAAGCTGACTAACGCCCAAGAACCCAGTCCAGCTAATAAAGCAAGACTGATTACAACTGCGAAGACAGCCCAAGGATCTTCCCAAGTCGAGCGGCGCGGTTCGGGAATCACTGGATCGGGTCGAGTTGGACGGGCGGCATTCGGATTGACCGGGTTGCCAGGAGTATTTTGGTTAGGTGTCACCGGATCGGGTCGGCGTCCTACCGCTACTGTTTGTACTTGGGAAGTAGTCGGACGGGGCGGTTGGGGGCTGGGAGCTGACGGTTGCGGGTTAGCAGGTGGAGGTTGAAAAGTTGCGGGTGGCGGTTGGATCGGTGGTGGAGGTTGAAAAGTTGCGGGTGGCGGTTGAAGAGCGGCGGTTGTATTCGTCAGAGATTGGAGTGCTTGTACAACCTCTCCAGCTGATTGGTAGCGATCGCCCGGTCGATAACTTAACATCCGATTCAATACTTGAGCGAACCCATCGCTGACGTTCGCCCACCTGCGCCATTGCCACGTTAGCTGAGTCGCATCCAGCAATTCTGCTGGCTCTTTGCCTGTGAGCATTACCGCAGCCGTCGCCGCTAAAGCGTAGAGGTCGCTGCTAGGGTAAGCTTGCCCTGCCTGTATTTGTTCGCTGGGGGCATAACCGGGTTTCCCCACCGTTGTCGCGATTGGTCTGGTAACATCTGGTAGCTGAAACCGAGTTGCCAGCTCCTTAACCACGCCGAAATCGATCAGCACAGGTAAGCGATCGCTCTCCCGTAAAATAATATTGTCCGGCGCAATATCCCGATGAATAATCCCTTTAACATGGATGTGCGCTAAGACGGGCAACAACTGCCGCAGAAATTGCACCACTTCTACCTCCGAGAAAGTGTTGCCTTGACTCCGACGCTCATCAAGCAGCATCCGATAAGTCTTCCCCTCCACATAGTCCTGCACTAGGAACAACCGCTGATCTTGCTCAAAAGTAGCCCGAAACTGGGGAATCTGCGGGTGCTGGATTTGGTAAAGAGTCGTCGCCTCTCGCTGAAACAGTTCCCTTGCTTTCTCCAGTGCATAAGCTGATTCTTGAGCAGGAATTAATTCCTTTAAGGCACATCGTTCGCTAAAGCGCCCCTGGTCCTCTGCTAGATACGTTCGTCCGAACCCTCCCTGACCGAGAATACCGATCAAGCGGTAGCGGTTTTGTAGAATCGTTCCAATGACAATCGGGGGTTGCATAAATAAGGGCTAGGGAAGAAGGGCTTTTCAAGATGCAATTATGACAAAGCTATGCTACCTTACCTTCTTGGATCTATTTTGGCAAAAGCTGTCGCTCACCGTTCCATCAGCTTCTAATTTTGGCTTGTTGGAGCTTGTTGGAAAGTGAGTCGCTCCCCCCAGCCATCAGTCGGACTTTCCGATGCGGCTAATCGGCGATCGCGTTCCCTTAATGTATTTTTACTTTGCTTTCTATTTGTTAAAAAATTATTTATTATCAAAGCATTTGTCTAGAAATCTGTACATTTGACTTGCCTATGCGATCTAAAGTTTATGTTTTATCAGGAGAAATACGGAGACGTTATCTTGACAGTTTACTTAAGATTCCAAAAACTAAGCCATTCTACTGAGATGGTCATACCTGAAGAAACCTGCATTGAAGAGTTAGGTTCTCAAACTTAAGACCAAAACTTTCTAATTCTTGTCTGTAGAGCAATTTTTTAGATATTCTGTAACCAGTGATTCAGATATTCATCCCTTCTTAACAAATAAATTTGATAAGTCTTTTCGGCGACAATGATAAGATTGCGATCGAAGTAGCTCTTGAGGGTCTGCTGTGCTCCGTTCTCCCACTATATCGCTTCAGCCTACGCTGCCACAAATAGCAGATAACAATCGTCTGCGACTGTTTTCCGGCTCTGCTAATATACCCCTCTCTCAGGAAGTTGCTCGCTATCTAGGCATGGACTTGGGACCAATGGTTCGCAAGCGGTTTGCTGATGGAGAGCTTTACATTCAAATTCAAGAATCGATTCGAGGGTGTGACGTCTACTTAATTCAACCCACTTGCCATCCGGTGAACGATCACTTGATGGAATTGCTGATCATGGTTGACGCCTGTCGCCGCGCCTCGGCTCGACAAATTACCGCAGTCATTCCTTATTATGGCTATGCGAGAGCCGACCGCAAAACAGCGGGACGCGAATCCATTACCGCCAAGCTGGTTGCGAACCTGATTACAGAGGCTGGAGCCAGCCGGATTTTGGCGATGGATTTGCACTCAGCCCAGATTCAGGGATACTTTGATATTCCCTTCGATCACGTCTACGGCTCACCCGCCCTCATCAATTACCTGGCAAACAAGCAACTATCTGACTTGGTTGTTGTTTCACCGGATGTAGGTGGTGTGGCTAGAGCTAGAGCGTTTGCGAAAAAGCTGAACGATGCGCCGTTGGCGATTATTGATAAGCGTCGGCAAGCGCATAACGTAGCAGAAGTAATGAATCTGATTGGCGATGTCGAAGGCAAAACAGCCGTCTTAGTAGACGACATGATTGACACCGGCGGCACCATTTCAGAGGGCGCTCGGTTGTTACGCAAAGAAGGCGCTAGGCAGGTATATGCCTGTGCTACCCATGCAGTTTTCTCTCCACCCGCGATTGAGCGGCTCTCAAGCGGGATATTTGAAGAGGTGATTGTCACCAACACCATCCCAGTCCCCGAAGCAGATAGATTTAAACAACTGACGGTTCTTTCGGTCGCCAATGTGCTGGGCGAAACTATTTGGCGGGTTCACGAAGATAGTTCTGTCAGCAGTATGTTCCGATAAATCTTAATCCGCGAGGGATGTAGTTTTTTTAGGTCTAGGGACATGGCAATGCCATGTCCCTACAAGATTACAAGTAATGCAAAAATTCTCCTGGGACTAATCGCAACTCGCCAGATGTAAAACGATTAATTTCTACCCAAAGTGCCGCTTTTTGGCGATCGCCTTCAGCAAAAATCGTTCGCTCAATCTGATAAAGCTTAGGATCGACAAAATCACATTGATACAGTTGAATAATTTCGTGACCAGGCTTCCCATTGAAAGTAAACAAATTTTCGATACAGCCAAGATATCGGATATTTGTTAATTCAGCCTGAATTTCTTCTTGAAATTCTCTTTGTAGTGCGTCAATGCTGGTTTCTCCAAAGTCAACGCCGCCCCCTAAGGCGCGATAAAATGTATTTTGCTTAACGGGGTCATAGCCTTCGGAAATAAAAATGCGCTCGTCGTTCCGAATCAGCCCCAAGGCAAGCACCCGAATTTCACCTGATTTGTGCATCGTTTTTGTCAATTTTCGTTGTAACTAAAGGCAGCGCGACTTTCGCTACCCTCAACGGGCCAGTCTTCATTTTCGCCGCCAATGTACAAACGTTCAATTCTTACGTATTCGTTGTTCAGCTGGTTGAGAGAGTTGATCAGGATATCAAGCGCGATCGCATCACTGGTTCCCAGATCGAGCCAGCACCGTGCCCATCCCCCTTCGTACTCAAACTCGCCCATATTATGCATGAGCGAGACCATCGTGTTATCCGCTGCGTCAGAATCGTAATCCATGTAGCTGATATCTAAACCCGTATCCTGGACTTGGAGATTTTCTGCATTAAATCCTCCCAATTTCCCCAAGAAGAACCAGGAGTTAAACACCTCCTCGACATACTGCTTTTCCATCTCCGAGGGAACCATGCTGAACTCCAGCCAGATCCACAGATCGAAAGGGTTAAACTCGCGGAACACTACCTGCATATCAACCGTGAAGTATAAAGTGTAAAGGATGAAATTCGAGAAATCGGCTTCAATCCATTGTTTTGGAACCGCAAACTCATTTCATCCTTTCTTTCATCCTATCGTTTATACTTCATCCTTTTAGGCTTCATCCTCCCGTAATCCGGCGTTGTGCTTTATCGCGTTCTCGCTTCAGCTGTTTAACGACGTTCGCCGGGAGTTGGGCTTCTTTTGCGATCGCTTTGTCAAAATTCTCCACCGCTCGCTTGATCAAATCTTGGTTATTGTTTTTCTTCTTCCCTTGCTCAACCAGGATCTGCCCCTTGAGATAGAACAATTCTGGGTTATTTGGCGTGATTTGACTTGCCTTCTCCGCAAATTCCCACGCCTTATCGTACTTCTTCAAGTCCCGATAGCCGACGGCAATTCCTCGATAAGCCAAATAAGACGGACTTGCTTTTTCTAAGCGTTCAATCGCTTGATTGGGGTTGGAAAATGGCAAATTTACCGCAATCATCAAATCCATATACCCCTTGAGCAAGTTGAGTTCTGCATCATCAGGTGCTACTTTTTCAGCTTTATCGAGGTATTCAAATACCTGCTGCAATTTACTCAAAGCTTGCGGGCCACTTTTGATTGCATCTCGATTCGCGATCGCAATCGTATGAGCGCCTTGTAAAAAATGACCTACTGCGGTGTAGAGATTTCCCCGCAAGGGATCGCTTGCTGTGAGCTTCTCAGCCGTTTGCAGCGTCTTGTCCGCGTATAATTTAAACTCATCTAACAAAGCTTGTTTTTGTTGCTTGCTCTCCGCACTTTCCCCTTTCCAGTCAATAGAGGAGTAGGTGAGAGACGCCTTCATTGCGTATGCTAGGGGTTCGTTGGGTTCCTGCGTTTCCGCTTGCTGTAGGTAACGCTTTGCTTCTAGATAGTTTCCCTTTTCAAAGATTGCCTTGAAAGCAGCTTCTGTACTGTCTCCGATATTCCGAGGATTGCTAGAGCGAAAAGGGTCATCCGCTAGACTAGGGCTAGACCAAACGCTGACTGCCATCAGCGATGCGAGCAGAGCAAAACGTGCAGACGCTGGCGCGATCAAAGGCTTAGAGCAAATCGCGGGTGTATTTGCGATCGCAGAAACAATCTGCTTCGGAACCGAAAATCGATCCATTATCGTCATCCTCACAAAACCTTACGCTTGAGTGAATGCTGTCTCCAATGTTAAATGCTATCTAGTAACGCCAGAAAATATTCTGTTACCATCGCCCTTCGGCTCAACATTTAGAAACAACAAGTGTATAATTAGTCACTTCTAGATAAAGAGAGTTAAATGCGTTTGACGCCTTTACTAAATTCCAGGTTCCGGAAAAATTTAGTTAATTTTTTTTAAATGCCAAGGATAAAAGTAGAAATAAAGAGATCCGGAATCGCGGATAAAATTTGTTTTGCTCAAAAACAGGTTTCGTTCAGTTTTTCTTGTGCCGAATAATTTAAGTCAAAATTAAAGAAGGCTTTTTTGTTCCCAACTGGATGCCTTGACGAGTTCGCTTTCTATTTTCTATTCGGGTAATTAATGCTCTATCTCAAAAACCTGACTTATCACCCCCCGGCTGCCCCTACTGCGATTCTAAAAGCCCTTAATTTAGAACTGGCACCGAACAATCTGGGTCTTGTCATTGGCCCAAGTGGCTCTGGCAAAAGCACATTTTTAGAAATTCTCGCAGGTCTGGCGGAAAAAACGGATGGTGCCCTCTATTGGAGAGACCAAGAACTGACTCCCGAACATCTGCAACAGTTGGGAGGATTAGTGTTTCAATTTCCAGAGCGGCATTTTTGTGGCGGGACAATTTTAGAAGAACTGCGGATGGGGCATCCAGAGTTGGGATTGGAAAAAGTCACGGAAGCTCTGCAAGAAGTAAATCTGGCACATCTGCCATTGCATACCTCACCGCATTCCTTGAGTGGAGGTCAACAGCGACGCCTTGCTCTAGCAGTGCAGTTAATTCGCCAACCTCATTTGCTGTTGTTGGATGAACCCACCGCTGGACTAGATTGGTCAATGCGGCGTCAGCTAGTGAGTTTATTCGCAAAACTCAAAACCCATTGGACGCTGTTGGTTGTCACTCACGATGCGGGTGATTTGTTAGCGATCGCCGATCGATGCTGGACAATTAACCACGGAGAATTGCAATCGGTGGAACCAGCGTCATTGGAAGCTAAAGTAATTGAGCCGCAACCAGCAGCTTAAATGGGTTTGGGCGGTTGTAGGGCGAACCCTTTCCCGAAGGGTAATTCACAAATTTAAAAAGTTGAAGGTTGGCGGTCATGGGTGAGATTGAGACGCTAATGTTGCCGGAAATGGCAGACATCTGGCAGCAAACATTAGGCTGGCAGCCGGAAGCCGAACAAAGGCAACAATTTCAGCGCCTTTACGAGCTAATTTTGGTAGGAAATCGCCAGCTAAATTTAACTCGCATCACCGAACCGACAGAGTTTTGGGAAAAACATCTGTGGGATTCTCTGCGAGGAATTGCACCCCTGCTATCCTCCCATTCGGAAGGGACAAGCGATCGCTTGTCCCTTCCCTCCGTCGAACGCGCTATCGATATTGGGACTGGAGGAGGATTTCCGGGGATTCCCATTGCGATCGCCCTCAGCCATTGCACCGTCACTTTACTGGATGCCACGCGCAAAAAAATCGCGTTTTTAGAAACTCTGATCGACCAGATGGGGATTCAAAATGCTGCTACTTTGACTGGTAGAGCGGAAGAAATTGGTCAACATCCCCAGCATCGAGCTTCTTACGACTTGGCACTGGTGAGAGCCGTCGCCACAGCATCTGTCTGTGCAGAATATGCCCTCCCGTTACTAAAACCCGGTGGCTTAGCCATCCTCTATCGAGGACAGTGGACAGAAGAAGAAACCAATGCTCTACAACCAGCGCTTGTGCAATTGGGTGGTGTCATTGAGTCGATAGAAGGGTTTACGACTCCTTGTAGTCATAGCGATCGCCACTGTCTTTATCTCCGCAAAGTGGCACCCACGCCGAGGGAATTTCCGCGCACTGTCGGCTTACCTGCTCAAAAGCCACTTTAGCCGCAGGCGATGGCAGGGTGGGGTTTTTTCGTATTTGTGGGTCATCAACCAGATTCGATATTATCCATTCTCGTAACGCTGCAACAGACTGGCTAAAAACTCAGCGGCTGTGGTGTAGGTTCGCGTTTCCGCTTTTCCCTTTACTGAACTTACCCACCAACCTTGTGCAGTTTGAGGCGATCGCCATAATTCTAAATGCTCTACTGGCGGATCGGCATAGAAACTCTCTTCGCCACTTCCCAGTACCGCTGAACTCCAGTGTGTAAAGTAATCGTGACTGAGTCGATGGATGGGAAAGTTACCAGACAAAGGCATACCCCAGCCATCTAGCGCAATCAAAGCTTTAACCGTTCCTCCTGATAGCTGCCACAGCCAAGCCCCTCCAATTGCCCCCACAACACCCGCACTGAAGCTAATAAAGATTACGGGTGATGCTTGGGAGCTAGGCGGACTAAGATTTACGCACAAATAATTGTAAATATCCGCTGCTGAGTAAGCGGCGAATTCTTGAACCGGAAAAATCAACAGGTTCTCTCTCTTTTTTGGCTGTAATTCTTCCAGAAAATTCTGCGTTAGCGCTGGATCGTGGATACCTGGGCAAATAATGACGTTCATCATTTCTAAAGGTTAGGGGCAAATGATGACGAGCATCATTTGAATTATGAAAATATCTTACAGACAAAACATCGATCTTCAGATATAAAAAATCTTAGAAAGACTTTCAAAGGGTTCAATT
Source organism: Trichocoleus sp. DQ-A2 (assembly GCF_039961915.1). Lineage (NCBI taxonomy): Bacteria > Bacillati > Cyanobacteriota > Cyanophyceae > Leptolyngbyales > Trichocoleusaceae > Trichocoleus > Trichocoleus sp. DQ-A2. Next base: position 4,114 of record NZ_JAMPKD010000043.1, on the reverse strand, counting down.
CAGGGTGTAGCTAGTTGTTAGCGGGTTCCCAGCAGAATCTATGATTTCAATGATTAGTAAATTTGGACTTACACGCTTTAGCTAAAGACATAAACTGCCTGTCGCTATTATGTTGCACTTATTATTTGACAAGAAATGTATGTGACAAGAAGTGAGAAAACAGGGTGACTGTACGTGACAGTGGCAAAATTCCTGAACACAATCCCAACACGTTCTGTTGGATTCAGGAAACACTTAGCAAAGGAGACAGAAGAGGATAACAGCGCTTCAGTGAAATCTAGCGATCGCTAAGTGTATGCCCTTGTGGCTGTTCGTTTACAGAGGATATGCGGTGGCGTCGCGACGGCTGCCCTTCCTCGTTGGCATTGGGGTTTCGATTGCGGCGCTGTGTCTCTGGCAAGGACTAGAAGCACTGAAGAGCGATCGCATTCAGCAGAAAATTGACTTGGAAGCCAAGAGTATAAAAATCGAACTCACCGGGGAAATGAAAGAGCGATTTTTAGCACTGGTTCGCATGACAAAGCGCTGGGAAAATGCGGGGAAGCCATCTCAGCAAAATTGGAAGCAGATGCAACGCTGAATATTCAGTATTTCAGCGGCTATCAAGCGATTGAATGGGTAGATCCGGAATTTAATCTGTGCTGGGGTATAACCAGTGACAGTCGCAGAAAATCTTGCCCTAGCGCTAGCCAATTTATCGCTGTACGAAACTTTACAAAAACAAAAGGTACAATCTCGGCGTCAGCAACTGGGTACGATTTCGATCTCGCTGGGAGTTGCTTGCTTCCCGATTCATGGCAATACGGAAGAGGCAGTCATTCATGCGGTGGATGCGGCACTTTACAAAGCGAAGGTGCAAGGACGCGATCGCGTCCTTGCGTATGCCACTAGATGCAACTCTTCGCCCGCTCGCTCGCTCGTGACTTGTATCAATCATTGGATGGATGAATCGCGCCTCAAAACTCGCTGCAATATTATCTAACTACTAAATTTTTTTACCTTAATCCCCCCATAGGGGATGTTAACCTAAAAAAGGAGTGGTGCTTTGAGGGGATTGAATCTGTACGACAACGCGATCGCCTCAGTTTCCACTCTGATGTAGACACCATTCAAGTTGAGGAACGCGACTTGGTAGCCACCCCAGAAAAACTTCAACAAAATAACGATTCAGCCACAGGTAACGACCGCGTAGCCGTATTGCTGATGGGCTATGGCGAAGTAGAAAGCTACGACGACTTTGCCAACTACAACGAACAAGCTTTAAATCTACTCACCGCTAAGTTTGCGCCGGTACCCACCTGGATTTATCCACCACTCGCAAAGCTTTTGGCAATCTTTGACCTGCATGAGTGGAACCACCAGCACGATCATTTTATTTCCCCCCACAACGCAATTTTTGAACAGCAACGGGCGGGGATAGAAAAAAATCTACAAGAAAAATGGGGCGATCGCGTTAAAGTTTTCAAAGCCTTTAACTTCTGCGCTCCCTTCCTTCCCGAACAGGTTCTTGCTGAAATCAAAGAGCAGGGTTTTGACAAACTGCTGATCTACCCGCTCTTAGTGGTAGATTCTATCTTTACCAGCGGGATTGCGGTCGAGCAAGTAAATAACGCTCTTTCCAAACTCTCTGACGGTAGCGAACATTGGATTAAGGGACAGCGCTATATTCCCTCCTTCTACAACGAACCCGCCTACATCGAGTTGTTAGCGCGTCTAGTAGAGGAGAAAATTGCCCGCGATTTAGCAGTCGCCCACCTGCCCTCCCAAACTGCCATCGTGTTGATGAACCACGGTTGCCCTCATAAAGCTAAAGGATTTACCTCTGGCATCACTGAAAGTGAGGCACTCTACGAGAGAGTTAGAGAGAAGCTGATCAATAAATATCCGCTGATTTCAGTGGGTTGGCTTAACCATGACACTCCTCTGATTGAATGGACTCAACCCAATGCCACCCAAGCTGCTGAAAATCTAATTCTGCTGGGTGCTACGTCGGTTGTTTTCATGCCGATTGGCTTTGCTACTGAGAATCACGAAACTCTGCTAGATGTAGACCACATCCTGCATAACTTACGGCGTAAGCATCCGGAAGTGACCTACGTACAAATGGAGTGCGTCAACGACCATCCAGAATTTTTAAAGATGGCAGCAGAATGGGCGCATCCTCAGATTGAAGCTTTATTTTCAGAACAAGCTCTTTCCGTTAATCCTCAGATGGCGGCGATGCAAGCGGCTCATACCCACGACCACCACGATCACGGTCATCATCACCATGACCACGGTCATCACCACGACCACGATCACCATCATCATTAAATAATTGGGTGTTTTTTAACGCTTAGAACCACAAAGAAATAAAGCAAAGATACGCAAAGAGAAATCATCTCTGCGTACCTTTGCGATTTCCTTGACGTACCTTTGCGTTAAAACTTCCCAATTGAAGCCGAAAACTAGGCAGCCTTTCTCAGTTTTTGGGTATTTTCTACTAAACTTTTAGCAAATTCATCAAAGCGCTCAGAAAGTTTATCATCCAGCAAGTTCCCATTAGCATCAAACGCTTTCCAAGCTTGTCCAATGGCAATTTGTTCCGGAATTACCCAAGCATGAACCCAGCGCATAATTACCCGAAGATCGTTGAGAGCGTTACTATTTGACTGACCTCCCAAGACACTAATTAAACCTGCAACTTTATCGCTTAGCTGGTCAAAGCTCATTAAATCTAAGGCATTTTTCAGCACACCGCTGACACTACCATGATATTCAGGGGTTGCCAAAATTAAGCCATCTGCCTCAGCGACGGCTTTCCGCATCTTTGCAACATCTGGAAAGTCTGGAAATTCCTTTTCCCCGTTACAAAAAGGCAGATTCATTTGCCGCAAATCAAGAACTTCTACCTCAGCACCAAGCGATCGCATTCGCAAAGCTGCCAAATTTAGAGCCAGCTGACTTTGAGATTCAGCCCGTAAACTCCCGCCAATTCCCACAATTTTGACCATATCAATCCTCCATGAAGATGAAAACAAGCTTTAGTAACCGCAAAAATAGTTAATTTTAGGCAATCACCTGTCACCGAGACATCGGTAGATAAATTTACGATAATATTAAAGCGTACTCGTTATGAATACGTTTAAGATAACAAGTTCCACCCAACTTCGTCAACAAAGCAGCCAAAACCAGCAAACCGATTCTCGGCAAGGCTGGAATCGAGACAGTTAAACTAGAAGATGGAAAGGTCTGCTCAACTCCTGATTTAGGCAGATTCCTCTGGAAATCCAGCAACCTAGGGGTTGAGTCAAAGCAGCAGGGAAAGGGCAATAATTATGAACAATAATTCTGGGATCGAAGCATGGATAGGGGATCGACCGGCAAAAAGGTCTAAAGATTCCGTTAAACCAGCGCCACGACGCTTCTGGCAGATCGCCGCCAGTTTGATGATTTTCCAGGGGATGCTGCTGAGTCCTCCTGCCCTCGCCAAGGCAGAGCAGAACACCCTCACCTATGGCGATTTATTGCAGAAACTTGAGGCAAACCAAGTCACCAAAGTGGAAATTGACCCAGCCACCCGGATGGCTAAGGTTAGATTAACGGGGCAAAAGCCAACCGATCCGCCGCAAGAGGTAATGCTTCTAGAGCAAAACCCAGAATTGATCGAACAACTCCGCGACAAAAATGTCGAACTTGATGTACAACCTTCGACCGATAACACCGCAGCGGTGGGAGTAGCGGCAAACTTACTATTACTCTTCTTCTTACTGGGAGTATTAATGTTTATTTTCCGTCGTTCTAGTAATGCCTCTGGGCAAGCCATGAACTTCGGGAAATCAAGAGCCAGATTTCAGATGGAAGCCAAAACCGGCGTCAAATTTGACGACGTCGCCGGGATCGAAGAAGCCAAAGAAGAACTCGAAGAAGTCGTCACCTTCCTCAAACTCCCAGAGAAATTCACCGCCGTAGGTGCGAAAATTCCCAAAGGCGTCCTGTTAATTGGCCCTCCAGGAACCGGGAAAACATTACTCGCCAAAGCGATCGCCGGGGAAGCCGGGGTTCCCTTCTTCAGCATCTCCGGAAGTGAATTTGTGGAAATGTTCGTCGGCGTTGGTGCATCCCGCGTCCGCGA
>NZ_JAMPKD010000042.1:0-31529 GCF_039961915.1 Trichocoleus sp. DQ-A2 | reverse complement strand
TAACTGTGTGTATGGCATCGCCCCCTCCTTAAGTTGCTCCTTGTCTCTCCTTAATTTTGCAATTCGACGATCGCCAACTGGCACACTATTTTCTCATTCATGCAGGAGGTCTACTGTGTGGAATAAAAGAAACCCGTTTTCTACCAGAAAACAGGTTTTTATTCAGACAGAGACAATTTTAAATTTATGTTGGATGACCTAGCTACTGCCTTACCAACCGTTGTTGTTCTTGCTCTTTCACCTCTGTCAGTCCAATTTGCTCTAAGAGCGATAGAAACTCCTGGCGGATCAACCGATCCTTGGGGGAAGTAGCATGGGCAGCTAAAATTACGCCTAGAGTGTCATACCAGTATGCCGATCGAGCATAGATTGCTGCCTTGCCAATCTGCGATCGCGCAGCTGCCAGTTGTTTCTCTAGAGCAGGTGTTGCGGGTACGTGCTTAATCCAGCCTTGAGCAATCTGATCTTCAGAACGTCGTTTCGGATTGCACTTCAGAGTGACTGTCCATAGATATTCCCGTCCTGGAACCAGTTCTGGCAACTCTTTGGACATCCGGAGTTGATTAATTCCAGCCTTGGGTGTTTGAATTGTTTGCTCAATAATTGGCTTAGATACTCCTGGCTCAACCAGTGTAAAAGTAATCGGTACCGATCGGGTGCCCGACAAGTACCAGTAAAAGATGGGATGACCTGATGCAGTCAATCCGGTATGAGTCGTAGGAGCCAACAAAGTCACAGATGTAGGCTGAGACTCAGAGCATTCTATTGGCGATTCGTCAACGCCTCTGGTACCGCCTCTGGGAATCATTCCATCATCGGGTGGCTGATAACGAACTCGCGTTCCCGTTCCAATGGTGCCTCCGGGAGCACCCACATCACCCGGCTCGTAACCAGAACCTGTTGGCGTTTTCGGCACAACATCTGCATAAGCGGTTGAGCTAAACCCTAAATCAATTGATAGGCGGCTCAATAGAGAATTGAGGGGAAATTCTATTAAACCGAGAAACTGTATCAAAATCAGTGATGCACTTCCTGCTACCTTCGTCCCTAATTTACGGGAAATCACCATAAATCTACAAATGATGTAATGCCAATAAATTTTTAGACGACCATTTGGCGATCGCAGTTTCCACCCGGTACGACAATACGGGTATTTATTGTAATTTTTATTACTCTATCAAAACTTGATAAACTTCGGTCTGCTGTTGGTACTCTTTGAGCATGACGCTACCAAGCCTATTTGTCGGAAATTTGCCCTGAATAGGCTGGGTGAGTTTATTCATTCATTAAAAAGCCAGTACAGAATGCTACAGTCTTAACGCATCGCTCAGTTTGAACTCAGTTTTGCAAGGTTCTCAGCTTCTTGATTACGAAATTAGCCTATTATTTAGCCAATCTCAACTAGAATAATTATTCTACTTTACTAGAAGTTATTAGGGACTAGGAATTAGAAAAAGTTCCTCTAAGCATGAAATTAATGCTGAATCCAGCACTCCAAACTAGGTTGAAGAGACACGTTTATAGACGGCTTTCAGTATGTAATTCCTGGCTTAGAACACTTCTTTCAATCAGAACCGAAACCAGTTACTTTCAAATTCATCTAAAGAAAAAGTAAAGGGTAAGGCTGACCTCAGGGATAATTCAGGCTCTCAAAATCGAGAATCTGAGCCTGAATTATTCTCTTAATTAGCATTTCCTACATCCAAGGAATGGAATTTGCGGCTAAATAAAAAAAGTCCGCCTGCGCGGACTAAGAATAATCAATTATTCTAAAACCTGGGTAGGCAGGTTTTGTCTGTATAGCCGCGAATTCTATTCGCCAGGGCTTCTTTTTTAATTTTTATGCCTGCTTCACCACCAGCACGGAACAAGGGGCATCAGCAACAACTTGGCTGCTGACAGAACCCTCTATAATTCGCTTCAAACCCGTTAAACCCCGACTGCCAATCACAATCAAGTCAGCTTGATAAATATTCGCAAGTCGGATTATTTCTTCAGCGGGGTCGCCAGAAACGATTTCTAATTCGCTGTGGCAAGGTAAAGCTGCCTGATAAGATTCCATCTGCTTTTCAATCTGCCGATAGGGCAGATCCTCCGAAGAGGCATGGGGCTTATCAACAGCAATTTCCACCTCAGACCCCGACGAAGGAATCACATGGGAAAGGATGATTTTGGTCGTTGGCTGTAGTTGGAGTTCTTCCAGGGACTGAATCACTCCCTCCGAAAGCTCTGAACTGTCGAGAGCCACCAGAATAATTTTTAGCACCCCAAAATCTCCTTTTTCGTTATTCGTCAGACCTCTTCTCGATTCGCAGCCGCACGGAGTCAGCGTGGGAAGTCAAACCCTCGGCTTGGGCAAGAATCTGGATAGCGTTGCCAAGCTTCTGGAGCGCTGTCGGCGAGTACTGAATCAAACTGGAGTGTTTCAGAAACGTTTCAACTCCCAGTGCTGAAGCGTAACGGGCAGCGCCAGAGGTAGGTAGCGTGTGATTCGGCCCTGCTAAGTAGTCTCCCACAGCTTCGGGCGTTGAGGAACCCAAGAATATAGCACCCGCGTGGCGAATTTTTTCCAGCAGATCCCAGGGTTCTTGGACTTCCAGTTCCAAGTGTTCGGGGGCAAACTCGTTGGAGAGTTCGGCAGCAACCAACAGAGAGTCAACCACCACAATTAAACCGTAATGAGCGATCGCTTTCTCTGTCAGTAGCCGTCGCGGATGATCTTCCAATTGACGTTCTACTTCTAGCTGTACTTTCTTCGCCAACCCAGCTTCTGTTGTCAGGAGAATTGCTGCTGCCATCGGATCGTGTTCCGCTTGCGCCAACATATCTGCCGCCACATAGACGGGATTGGCGTTTTCATCGGCAATAATCAGTACCTCAGAAGGCCCTGCCAGCGAGTCAATCCCCACAGTGCCATAAACGAGCTTTTTCGCCAGGGTGACGTAGATATTACCGGGACCAGTGATGACATCTACCTTAGGAATGGTTTCGGTGCCATAAGCCAAAGCCGCGATCGCTTGAGCGCCCCCAATCCGATAAATTTCCTGCACCCCAGCTTCCTGGGCTGCCACTAGCACCGCGGCATTAATCGTTTTTTCTTGCCCTGGGGGCGTCACCATGACAATTCTCGGCACACCCGCTACCTTCGCAGGGATGGCGTTCATTAATACCGTACTTGGATAGGACGCTCGACCGCCAGGAACGTAAAGCCCTGCTCGATCTACCGGCGTGTAACGCTTCCCCAAAACAATCTCATCGTCCCCAAATTGAACCCAAGATTTCGGGACGCGCTGCCGGTGGAATGCTTCTATTTGTTGACGTGCCAGTTGAATCGCGTTGAGTAACTCCTGGGACACCTGTTGATAGGCAGCATCCAGTTCTGAGCCACTAACGCGCAGCTGTTCGGAATTCAAAGTTTGTCGATCGAATTCAGCCGTGTAATGCAGCAGAGCTTTGTCGCCCTGGCGCTTCACAGCCTGTAAGACTTCCCGAACAGTTGCCTCTTTATGAACAATCTGGTCGTCATGGGTGCGATCGCAGATACGCCGCAGTTCAGTTCTTGCCTCAGATACCTGAGTAATGATTCGCAGCATGGAGTCGGAATCACCATCTAGGAATTACCCGCCTGAGTTCAGGTATATCACTATCCTCATCTCAAGGGATGAGGCAGCCTATTCCCTGTACTCGTTTCTATAGCTTAACCTGGATTTTTCAAGGGATCGCTATAATTTATGGAGAGATGGTATATTAATCTATCTAGTTCTGTTTGTTAACTGTACAGAGTTTTCTTCAAGACTGTGGCCAATACTAAGTCAGCCCTAAAGCGAGTCCAAGTAGCCGAACGCAACCGGCTGCGTAACAAGACCTATAAATCAGCCGTAAAAACGCTGATGAAGAGTTATCTTGCAGCCGTCCAAACCCACGCAGCCAACCCCACTGCGGAATCGCTGCAAGAAGTACAGCGGCGGATGTCAGAGGTCTACAGCAAGATTGACAAAGCGGTAAAGCGGGGGGTGTTGCATACCAACAACGGTGCCCGGAAAAAATCCAATCTCGCTAAGGCGCTCAAACGCGCGCAGCCCCAGCCAGAAACTTCAACCCCGGCTTCGTCCGATGCTTCTGCTTCCTAGCTGCTAGCCGCTCGTCAGTAGTCAGCAGTCAGTTGTTTATCGAAAGCGGTGGTAGGTAGAATTCCCACTACCCGTTACCCACTACCCAATGCTTGATGACCAATGACTGAACAGATACAGTTGTTCGATACCCACGTCCATATAAACTTCGATCTCTTCCAGTCCGATCTGGAAGAAATTAAAGCTCGGTGGCGCGAAGCGGGGATCGTTCGGCTAGTGCATTCGTGCGTGGAACCTACGGAGTTTTCAAGCATTCAATCACTGGCAAACCGATTTCCAGAACTTTACTTCGCCGTGGGGTTACATCCCCTCGATACCGAGAAGTGGGCATCAGAAACTGCCGAACAAATTCGTTCGCTGGCGAGTTCTGACCAGCGAGTGGTAGCAATTGGCGAAATGGGTCTGGATTTTTATAAAGCGGAAGATAGGGAGCGGCAAATAGAAGTATTAGAAGCACAGCTAGCGATCGCGCAGCAACTTGATTTGCCTGTAATTATTCATTGCCGAGATGCTGCTGCGACCATGCACGAACTGTTGCAAGATTTCTGGAAGCGCACGGGTCCTGTGCGGGGCGTCATGCACTGCTGGGGGGGTACTCCGGAAGAAATGCAATGGTTCTTGGATTTGGGTTTCTATATTAGTATCAGCGGCATCGTAACGTTTAAAAACGCCACTCAAGTTCAGGAATCGGCCAGGAGAATCCCCAGCGATCGCCTCCTAATTGAAACCGACTGCCCCTTCCTCGCACCCGTTCCCAAGCGTGGCAAACGTAACGAACCTTCCTACGTCCGATATGTCGCAGAGTGTGTTGCCCATCTGAGGGGGGTCTCTTTAGCGACTCTAGCCACGCAAACCACCCAGAATGCCTGTAATCTGTTTCGACTTTCCGTACCTCAGCCTTGTGCTGCGATTTAATGCCCAATTCTAAGGGCTTTTATCCATGCCGCGTGCCGCGTACCGTACCCGTTCTGAGTGCTGTAGACACTGGAAAGGCAGGGAGAACCACGACAGAGACATCCATCCCCCGAAGACAATAACTTTTGGTGGAAAATCTCTTTTCTCCCTTCTGGGTTTCATTACCCCAATTTAGAGGTAGGTGTCAACAAAGAAAGTCAATTTGCGACATAATATTTAAAAGACCCTCTATGAACAGAATTCTTGCGAGCAAACTGGGATGGCTGCCTGCTCCACCTAAACAGACTTCATACCCCTGCAATCGCTGTCCTTATACCTGGTAAAGAAGCACTAAATATTATCTTTGAGCAAACAAGCCAAAGCGAACTGCTGGTTCGCGTATAAAACCAACGAAAAACAACCCTGAGACGTTTCCTTCCCTGCTAGTGGGGACTAAACGGCTCATTTTGTTCTTGCCAATCGCTTGTCCTTGGGGACGAGTGAGGCATACTTCGCCGCTACTGCTTACTTTGGCACGAATTCCATCCCGCTAGATGGGAAGGATCTAAAGATGAAGGACGAATTCAAAACCATCAACGATGGAGGACGAATCAATTCAGGATTCATCCTTACTAACGGATGACTTTTGAGTTCTAGACGATCGGGTTGATTGGGAAGTCGGGTCTCCCCACTGGCATTCTTCTTAAACCCCCCCCTTACGACAGGTAATTCCTGAATTCTTTTGCAAGAGGAAAAGCATGACTAATCAGACCTCCACTCCAGTTGCTTACATGTTGCCAGACCTGGTAGAAATTCAGCGAGCCAGCTTCCGCTGGTTCCTGGAAGAAGGTCTGATTGAGGAACTTAACAGCTTTTCGCCGATTACCGATTACACCGGCAAGCTGGAGTTGCACTTCTTGGGCAAAGACTACAAACTCAAGCGACCCAAGTACGATGTAGATGAAGCCAAGCGTCGGGATGCAAGCTATGCCGTACAAATGTACGTTCCGACGCGGCTCATTAATAAAGAAGACGGCACGATTAAAGAGCAAGAAGTCTTCATCGGCGATTTGCCCCTAATGACCGACCGAGGCACATTTATTATTAATGGTGCCGAGCGGGTGATCGTTAACCAAATCGTGCGAAGCCCCGGAGTTTATTACAAATCGGAAACCGACAAAAACGGACGCCGTACCTACTCAGCTTCTCTTATTCCCAACCGGGGTGCGTGGCTGAAGTTTGAAACCGATAAAAACGACTTAGTGTGGGTACGAATCGATAAGACGCGCAAACTGTCGGCACAGGTATTACTCAAGAGCTTGGGGCTTTCCGACTCTGAGATTTTTGATGCGTTGCGTCACCCAGAATATTTCCAGAAGACCATTGAGAAAGAAGGGCAGTTTTCCGAAGAAGAAGCGCTCATGGAGCTATATCGGAAACTACGACCCGGTGAACCACCAACGGTTTCTGGCGGACAGCAGTTGTTGGAATCGCGCTTCTTCGATCCGAAGCGTTACGACCTGGGTCGCGTTGGTCGCTATAAGCTGAACAAGAAGCTGCGGCTCTCCGTGCCGGATACAGTGCGCGTGCTGACCCCAACCGATATTCTGGCAGCGGTAGACTACTTGATCAACTTGGAATATGACATCGGGATTACCGATGATATCGACCACTTGGGGAACCGAAGAGTGCGCTCAGTAGGCGAACTATTGCAAAACCAAGTGCGCGTCGGCTTGAACCGCTTAGAGCGGATTATCCGGGAGCGGATGACCGTTTCGGATGCCGAAACCCTAACACCCGCTTCTTTGGTAAACCCGAAGCCTTTGGTAGCGGCGATTAAGGAGTTTTTCGGCTCCTCCCAGTTGTCCCAGTTTATGGATCAGACAAATCCCTTAGCGGAATTGACTCACAAGCGGCGACTCTCAGCGTTGGGTCCGGGAGGACTAACGCGGGAACGCGCAGGGTTCGCCGTGCGGGATATTCATCCGAGCCACTACGGGCGGATTTGCCCGATTGAGACGCCAGAAGGACCGAACGCTGGATTGATCGGCTCTTTGGCAACTCATGCGCGGGTAAATGCCTATGGATTTGTAGAGACGCCGTTCTGGAAAGTAGAAAACGGACGGGTACTCAAGGAACAAGCGCCGGTATATATGACGGCAGATGAGGAAGACGATCTGCAAGTCGCGCCAGGGGACATCCCGATGGATGTGGATGGATGGATCTTGGGAGAATCGGTAGCGGTGAGATATCGCCAAGATTTCACCACCACGACACCCGACATGGTGGATTATGTAGCGGTGTCGCCGGTGCAGATTATTTCGGTTGCCACATCGTTGATTCCCTTTTTGGAACACGACGATGCCAACCGAGCGTTGATGGGATCGAACATGCAGCGGCAGGCAGTGCCGTTATTGAAGCCAGAGCGACCCCTAGTCGGGACTGGCTTGGAAGCCCAGGCGGCGCGGGACTCCGGGATGGTCGTGGTTGCCAAATACGACGGGGAAGTCACCTTTGTGGATGCGACGCGGATCGCAGTGCGGAGTTTCGACGAAACCGGGGAACCCAACGGACCGCAGATCGAGTATGAGTTGCAGAAGTATCAGCGCTCAAACCAGGATACCTGCTTGAATCAGCGACCCTTAGTGTATGAGGGCGATCGCATCGTTGCCGGACAGGTACTTGCCGACGGTTCTGCTACCGAAGGGGGCGAACTGGCTTTGGGGCAGAATATCCTGGTAGCGTATATGCCTTGGGAAGGCTACAACTACGAGGACGCGATCTTAATCAGCGAACGGCTGGTTTACGACGATGTCTACACCAGCATCCACATTGAGAAGTACGAAATCGAGGCACGGCAAACCAAGCTAGGACCCGAAGAAATTACGCGGGAAATTCCTAACGTCGGGGAAGATAGCTTGCGAAGCCTGGATGAAACCGGGATTATCCGAATTGGAGCCTGGGTAGAAGCTGGGGACATTCTGGTAGGAAAGGTGACGCCCAAAGGGGAATCCGACCAGCCACCGGAAGAGAAACTGCTGCGGGCAATTTTCGGTGAAAAGGCGCGGGATGTACGGGACAACTCCCTGCGAGTGCCCAACGGAGAGAAAGGGCGCGTGGTAGACGTGCGCGTCTTCACCCGCGAACAGGGCGACGAACTGCCCCCCGGAGCGAACATGGTGGTGCGTGTCTACGTCGCGCAGAAGCGCAAAATCCAAGTGGGCGACAAGATGGCGGGACGGCACGGTAATAAGGGGATTATTTCCCGGATATTACCCGCCGAAGATATGCCCTACCTGCCAGATGGAACCCCCGTGGACATCGTGCTCAATCCACTCGGAGTACCCTCACGAATGAATGTGGGGCAGGTGTTTGAGTGCTTGCTGGGATGGGCTGGTGAGAACTTAAATGTCCGCTTCAAAGTGATTCCCTTCGACGAAATGCACGGAGCGGAAAAAAGCCGCGAGTCGGTGCATGGCAAGTTGGAGGAGGCGAGGAAGAAGACCGGGAAGAACTGGCTATTTAACCCTGATGAAGCCGGAAAGCTCCGAGTCTTTGATGGGCGTACTGGGGAAGCCTTTGACCGTCCGATTACCGTGGGCAAGGCGTATATGCTGAAGCTGGTACACCTGGTAGACGACAAGATCCACGCCCGTTCTACGGGACCCTACTCTTTGGTGACGCAGCAACCCTTGGGAGGCAAAGCGCAGCAGGGCGGACAGCGATTTGGCGAAATGGAAGTGTGGGCGCTGGAAGCTTTTGGCGCTGCCTACATTTTGCAGGAGTTGCTGACGGTGAAATCCGACGATATGCAGGGGCGGAACGAAGCGCTGAATGCGATCGTGAAAGGCAAGGCGATTCCGCGACCGGGAACACCAGAATCGTTCAAGGTGTTAATGCGAGAACTGCAATCTCTATGTTTAGATATTGCCGTCCATAAGGTGGAGACGACCGAGGACGGAACCACGGGACACGTAGAGGTTGACTTGATGGCGGATGTGTCAAATCGCCGGACGCCGACGCGACCCACCTATGAATCTCTCAGCCGCGAGGAACTGGAAGAAGACGAAGTTTAATCAATAAAAAATGAAAAATTAAAAATTAAAAATTAGGAATTCTTTAATTTTTAATTTTTCATTTTTAATTTTTAATTGGAGCGCAGCGACAGATGAGACATCAGCTAGAACAGCGGTTTGACTACGTCAAAATTGCTCTGGCATCGCCAAAGCGAATTCAGGACTGGGGGCAAAGAAACCTGCCCAATGGTCAAGTGGTGGGTGAGGTTACGAAACCCGAAACGATCAATTACCGGACGCTCAAACCAGAAATGGATGGCCTTTTCTGCGAGCGCATTTTTGGCCCCGCAAAAGATTGGGAATGCCACTGCGGCAAGTACAAGCGGGTGCGCCACAGAGGTATTGTCTGCGAACGCTGCGGCGTAGAAGTGACAGAATCGCGGGTGCGTCGTCACCGTATGGGCTACATTAAGCTAGCGGCACCTGTGGCTCACGTTTGGTATCTCAAGGGCATTCCCAGCTATATGTCGATTCTGCTGGATATGCCCCTGCGGGATGTGGAGCAGATTGTCTATTTCAATGCGTATGTGGTACTCAGTCCTGGCAACGCGGAGAATCTCAGTTACAAGCAGTTGCTGACGGAAGATCAGTGGCTGGAAATTGAGGAGCAGCTCTATAGCGAAGATTCTACCCTGCAAGGTGTCGAGGTGGGAATTGGTGCTGAGGCGCTGCAACGTCTCTTGCAGGACATTAACTTGGAAGCAGAGGCTGAGTCCCAACGAGAGGAAATTGCCAATGCTAAGGGTCAGAAGCGGGCGAAACTGATTAAGCGCTTGAGAGTGATTGACAACTTCATCGCGACTGGTTCTAAGCCAGAGTGGATGGTGCTGTCGGTGATTCCGGTAATTCCGCCAGATTTGCGTCCAATGGTGCAGCTGGATGGCGGCAGATTTGCCACTTCTGACTTGAATGACTTGTATCGTCGGGTAATTAACCGCAACAACCGCTTAGCACGGCTCCAAGAAATCTTGGCACCGGAAATCATTGTTCGCAACGAGAAGCGGATGTTGCAAGAAGCAGTGGATGCGCTCATTGATAATGGTCGTCGGGGACGGACGGTAGTAGGTGCCAATAATCGGCCCCTGAAATCTCTGTCAGACATTATTGAAGGTAAGCAGGGACGCTTCCGGCAAAACCTGTTGGGTAAGCGAGTGGATTACTCCGGACGTTCTGTAATTGTGGTGGGACCAAAGCTAAAAATCCACCAATGCGGCTTGCCACGAGAAATGGCAATTGAGTTATTCCAACCGTTTGTAATTCACCGGCTGATTCGCGGCGGACTAGTCAATAATATCAAGGCAGCCAAGAAGCTGATTCAGCGCGGGGATGCCTCTGTGTGGGACGTGCTAGAGGAAGTAATTGCCGGACACCCGGTAATGCTAAACCGGGCACCAACGCTGCACCGTTTAGGGATTCAAGCGTTTGAGCCAATTCTGGTAGAAGGTCGAGCAATTCAGCTGCACCCACTGGTATGTCCGGCGTTCAACGCGGACTTCGATGGCGACCAGATGGCGGTTCACGTACCGCTTTCTTTGGAGGCTCAGGCAGAAGCGCGGTTACTGATGCTGGCTTCTAATAACATCCTCTCTCCAGCGACGGGCCGACCCATTGTAACGCCTAGCCAAGACATGGTATTAGGCTGCTATTACCTAACGGCAGAAAACCCAGCAGCGACCAAGGGTGCTGGAGGTTATTTCGCCAGCTTGGATGATGCGCTCTTAGCCTATGAGCAGTCTGCGGTAGATTTACACGCCTACATCTGGGTGCGCTTTGACGGGATAGTAGAGAATGATAAACCGGATGCGGAGCCGGAAAAGGTGGAAACCTTAGCTGATGGCACCGTCTGGACAACCTACAACTTCCGTCGAGTGCGGCAAGACAAGGAAGGAAACGTCTTGACCCAATACATTCGGACGACGCCCGGTCGAATTATCTACAATAAGACGATTCAAGAGGCATTGGCAATATAAATCAGTGTTGAGGACGGAGTGATTGAGGGCTGGGCAAAGAGTTTTGACTTTCCTCCTCACTCACGTCCTCGCTCCGGTGTTTTGTGTTGGCTTGTTCTGTGTTCGCTCAGTCCGCGAGTTGAATGGCCCTACGCGAATACGCCTCATTGCTCAGTCTTCTTTAAATACTCGTTTTGCGAGTAGAGCGCCGCTACGCTAACAGTCCTTATACCTCAGTCCTAACTTATGGCAGAGCAACCAGAAATCAAAAATATTTTTCATAATCGGATGGTGGACAAAGGGCAACTGAAGAAACTGGTTGCCTGGGCATTTACGCATTTCGGTAGTGCCCGCACCTCCCAAATGGCAGATCGCCTGAAAGATTTGGGCTTCCACTACGCGACTAAAGCGGGTGTCTCGATTAGTGTGGATGACTTGCAGGTGCCGGATTCTAAGCGGCAGTTGCTGGACGCTGCCGAAACTGAAATTCGCTCTACAGAAGCACGCTACACGCGGGGCGAAATCACCGAGGTGGAGCGCTTCCAAAAGGTTATCGATACCTGGAATAGTACCAGCGAAGCCCTAAAGGATGAGGTGGTTCGCAACTTTAGACAAAAAAATCCCCTGAATTCGGTCTATATGATGGCGTTTTCTGGGGCGCGGGGAAATATTTCTCAGGTGCGTCAGCTGGTGGGAATGCGTGGATTGATGGCAAACCCCCAGGGAGAGATTATTGGTCTGCCAATTAAGACGAATTTTCGGGAAGGTTTGACCGTCACGGAATATATTATCTCGTCTTATGGGGCACGGAAGGGATTGGTAGATACCGCTCTACGTACAGCGGATTCCGGCTATCTTACCCGCCGCCTGGTGGATGTGTCTCAGGATGTAATTGTTCGGGAAGTGGACTGCGGCACCCAGCGAGGGATTCGCTTACGCAGCATGACTTCGGACGATCGGGTGCTGATTCCTTTGTCCGATCGCCTGCTGGGTCGCGTTTTAGTAGAAGATGCGGTTCATCCCACCACGGGGGAAGTGGTCATGCCCCGCAATCAGCCGATGTCAGAAGAAATGGGGCTGAACATTGTTAAGGCTGGGATAGAAGAAGTTTTCGTGCGATCGCCCCTGACCTGCGAAGCCGCCCGTTCCGTGTGTCAACATTGTTACGGCTGGAGCCTCGCCCACGGACATCTCGTGGATCTGGGGGAAGCGGTGGGAATTATTGCCGCTCAGTCGATTGGCGAACCAGGCACCCAGCTCACCATGCGGACGTTCCACACTGGCGGCGTCTTCACTGGCGAAGTGGCGCGACAAGTCCGTGCGCCGATGACCGCCAAAGTGCGCTTCAGCCGAGGGATGCGGACGCGGGGACTGCGGACGCGGCACGGGGAAGATGCCTTGCTGGTGGAATCGACCAATGCGGAATTGATTCTCGATCCGGTAGACAGCACTCAGGAGCAAATCTCGATTCCGCTCACTCAAAATTCCACCCTGTACTGTGTCAATGGCAGCACGGTAACGGCAGAACAGCTATTGGGTGAAGTTGCGATCGCTTCTTCCACTCGCGCCCATACAGAAAAAGCCGCCAAAGACGTTACCACTGACCTGGCAGGCGAAGTGAAGTTTGAAGGTCTGCTTCCAGAAGAAAAAACCGACCGCCAGGGGAACACCACCCGGATTGCGGCGCGGGGTGGTTTGTTGTGGATTTTGTCTGGAGAAGTTTACAACCTACCTCCAGGTGCCGAAGCCGTCGTGCAGAACGGTAAAGTGGTGGATCGCAACGACGTACTCGCAGAAACCAAGTTGGTGAGCGAGCATGGTGGTGTCGTCCGGCTAAAAGCTGATGACGCTGGTTCGCGGGGACGAGAAATTGAAATTATCACCGCTAGCGTGCTGCTAGACCAAGCACGGGTGCGAATGGAAGCGACTCAAGGCCGCGACCATTATGTAATTTATACCGCCGACAATCAGCGCTTTTCCCTGAAGGCCACCCCAGGGACAAAAGTTCAAAACCACCAGGTAGTAGCCGACTTAATTGACGATCGCTATAACACCCAGACCGGGGGAATTATCAAATACGCCGGTGTGGAAGTTGCCAAAAAAGCCAAGGCAAAACAAGGATACGAAGTCATCAAAGGCGGCACCTTGCTGTGGATTCCAGAAGAATCCCATGAAGTGAACAAGGATATCTCCCTCCTGCAAGTGGAAGACGGTCAATACGTAGAAGCCATGACAGAGGTCGTCAAAGATATCTTCTGTCAAACAGCTGGGATAGTGGAAGTAACTCAGAAAAACGATATCCTACGGGAAATCGTGATTAAGCCCGGTGAACTACATTTGGTCGATGACCCAGAAGCAGTTATGGGAACAGATGGATCGCTGTTCTATCCGGGGCAGGAAGTTATGCCAGGGCTAACGGTTAGCGAGTTGCGCTATACCGAATTTGTGGAAACCCCTGAAGGCCCTGCATTGTTGCTGCGTCCAGTGACTGAGTTTCACGTTCCGGATGAGCCGAGCGTACCGTCTCAAGCTTCTATTTCTGGCAGGGGGCGTTACAAGATTGAGCTGCGGGCAGTTCAGCGGCTTCCTTACAAAGATGGGGAACGGGTGAAGTCCATCGGAGGGCTGGAACTGCTGCGGACGCAATTGGTTCTGGAAATTGGCTATGGAGCTGAAAGTGAGAGCAGTTCCGAGAGCCTTGGTGCTTTAGAACTACTGGCGGCGGATATTGAGTTGCTGCCAATTGAAGGAAAGGGAGTTGAAGCAAAAGGCAAGGACGACGAAGAAAGCTCCGCGCTTTCAACCGTAAGTTCTGAACTTTCGCCTCGGACTTCAGAAATGCGTTTACAGCTCTTGGTTTCGGAATCTCTGGTGATTCGTCGGGATACAGCGGCAGATCCACTTTCTGGCAGTACCCATACACGGATTATGGTGACTGACGGTCAGCAGATCGAGCCAGGAGCCGTTGTGGCTCGCACGGAAATTCAGTGCAAGGATGCCGGAGAAGTCCGGGGGATTCGCGCTGGAGAAGCCTCGATTCGCCGGGTGCTGCTGGTTCGGGATACCGACCGGATAAGTGTTGATACGAAAGGCGCTAAACCCACCGTAAAAGTGGGAGCGCTGTTAGTAGCAGGGACTGAGATCGCCTCTGGCGTACTTGCCCCAGAGTCGGGTCAAATTTCCGCCATCTTGGAGGATTCGATCCAGATGCGTCTGGCTCGTCCTTATCGCGTGTCTTCCGGAGCCGTCTTGCATATCGATGATGGAGACTTGGTGCAGCGGGGTGACAACCTAGTGCTGCTAGTCTTTGAGCGGGCGAAAACTGGGGATATCATCCAAGGTTTGCCACGTATTGAAGAACTGCTGGAGGCCCGGAAGCCAAAAGAAGCGTGTATTTTGGCACGGCGTTCGGGAACGGCTCAGGTCGTTTACGGACCTCAGCAGGACGCAGAGGAGATTAAAGTCATTGAATCGGACGGCGTCGTGGCTGACTATCCCCTCGGCCCCGGACAGAACGTCATTGTGGGAGATGACATGGTTGTAGAGACTGCGGAGGCGCTAACCGATGGTCCTGCCAACCCTCATGAAATTCTAGAGATTTTCTTTGAGCATTACCGGGAAACGATGGGAGTCTACGAAGCGGCGCTGATGGCGTTGCAGAAGGTTCAGACTTTCCTGGTGAATGAAGTGCAGTCGGTTTATCAATCTCAGGGGATTGATATTTCTGATAAGCATATTGAGGTGATTGTGCGCCAGATGACCTCGAAAGTCCGGGTGGATGATGGCGGCGACACCACGATGCTGCCGGGAGAGTTGGTGGAACTGCGGCAGATTGAGCAAGTGAATGAAGCGATGGCAATTACTGGCGGGGCACCGGCGCAATATACGCCGATGTTGCTGGGGATTACCAAGGCATCGCTGAATACAGATAGCTTTATTTCTGCGGCATCTTTCCAGGAAACGACGCGGGTTCTCACCGAAGCAGCAATTGAAGGCAAATCTGACTGGCTGCGCGGTCTGAAGGAGAATGTGATCATTGGGCGACTGATTCCGGCAGGAACCGGGTTCAATGCCTATGAGGACAGCATCAGCTCAGATGTTGATATGTCAGCATCTGGCTTCGGTTCCGGACTGGATGTTGAGGAGGACGCGCTGGACGTGGTGCTGGATGACCGAACAGCTCGTGCTTACAGCCCAGGTCTTGGATTTGAAGAACGGCCTACTTATGGAATGGGCGGCGCTATCTCTCCAGTTCTTGATGATGACGACGACCTCATTGACGATGTTGAGGATGACGACGACTTTGAGGACGACGACTAGAGAGTAATGAGTACCGAGAACTGAAGAGAGAGTAGAAAGAGGAGACAAAAAGTAGTAACCGCGGTGTGCAACTTTCTGTATTTCTCCCCCTTAAAAAGGGGGTTAAGAAAGTTAAGAAAAAGTTGCAGACCTTAGAAAAGGAATAGAGAAGAGAATATTCTCTTCTCTATTCCTTTTTACTTTTAATTCACTCAATCCTCAAGTCTCAAGCACTCAGTCCTCACCTCTCAGCCCTCAGCACTAATTAAGACTGTTCTTGCAATTCACCAGCGCGGACGCTAATGGATGTCGCTTGGCTGGCGCGCTGCACCTTCATCTGTATAACCTGACCGACACGGCTATTCTCGACAATTCTCTGCAACTCGGCGGCAGTCTTCACGGGTTGCCCATCAATCTCCAAAATCACATCCCCCCGGCGCATTCCACTTTTGGCAGCTGGGGTATTTGGCAACACTCGCACGACTAGGACCCCGTTGATTTCTGGCACCTGTAGGGGAGCATTGGGGTCGCTGTTGTTTTCAGCCGCTACTTGGGGCGTTAGGGTTGCCATTTGAACGCCGAGATAGGGATGAGCGACTCTTTCTCCACGCGCCAGCTGAACAGAAATTGTTTTGGCTTGATTAATCGGAATTGCAAAGCCTATCCCCATTGCGTCAGCACGAATCGCCGTGTTGATGCCAATTACTTCACCCTGTTGATTTAAGAGTGGTCCACCGGAGTTACCTGGATTAATCGCTGCATCGGTTTGAATGAAATCCAATCGCTTGTCAGGAATCCCCACAGCGGCACTGGAGCGTTTAAGGGTACTGATAATTCCCAAGGTGACAGTGTTATCCAATCCTAATGGATTGCCGACTGCGATCGCCCAGTCACCCACTTGCACTTCGTTAGAATCTCCAAGAGGTGCCACGGGTAAGTCGCTACCTCCATCGATTTTGACCACCGCCAAATCCGTTACCGGATCGGCACCTTGTACCTTCCCCTCTATTGTGCGTCCATCCTTAAGGGTGACAGTCACCTTATCCGCCTGATTGACCACATGGGAATTTGTCAAAATAATCCCACTCTTGTCAATAATGAAACCAGAGCCTTGACCGCGTAGGCGCTCTTGCATCGGCCCTCTGGGCAACTCTTCACCAAAAAAACGCCGGAAGAAGGGGTCGTCAAACAACGGATCGATGTTACGGTTGACTGTGCGCTCGGTATCAATTCTGACGACTGCCGCTCCTACCCGATTCACCGCTGCGGTGACAAAACTGCCAGTTGCAGCAGTATTGGGAATTCTAGAAATACTGCTTTGCGCTACCAGCTCTGATGCCCCTGGAGTAAGTGCAACTTCTTTGGGAGCAGGGCCAGCCTGAGACGGCAAGACACGATAAGTGCCAAACGCCAAAATGCCTCCTAGAAAGGTGGCAATTACATAGGTACTGACTTGACGCAGAAACCGAAAAAACTTTGGAAATTGCATAGCATCAATTTTCTAGCTTTGTGATGATCTATCTGGTAACAAAAATATCCCTATAGTTATTTTTACAGGTGAAACGACTGAACTTAGGCTCAAGCACTGATGCGGTTTTCCCTACATCTCAAATTTCTATAAACATAAAGACGCATTCTTTGAGGCGACACATTAGCGTAGGGGCACGAAGTGGAGTGTAGTACAATTTTTCATCTCTAGAAGAGCAGATACTTAAATAGGCTACGATGTGGAATACAAATGCTGCCTTATTGACTCTCCATGATTGGATCGAATCCGCTAACTGACGAAACCTTGCCCGTCCACGGTCGTTCACATACCCACGAGCATGGGGATGAAGAGTCTCCCCATCATCATGTCCACAGCGAAGAATCACTGCGGCGGGTTGTTAATCGCTTGTCTCGGATTGAAGGACACGTCCGAGGCATCAAAAATATGGTGCAGGAAAGCGAATCCTGCCCCAAAGTTCTCGTGCAGATTGCTGCTGTGCGGGGTGCCCTAGATCGGGTGGCGCGGATAATTTTGGATGAACATTTAACTGAGTGTATTGCCCGCGCAGCTGAAGAAGGCAATATTGAAGTTGAAATTGAAAAGCTAAAAGAAGCTTTGGATCGATTTTTGCCTTAGTTTAGTTAGATTAAAAACTGGCTTCCCTTTGCGAAACTGGCTTCCCTTTGCGTGGAAGCCAGAAAAAAACATTGCTATCGAAAACAACGCTCTAGCTAGGGATTTACTTATGCTTGTGCAGCAACTTATCAACAAGCACCTCTTGGTCGTCTTCACTCAAGCTGTCCCAATCCAGCCCCCGTTCAGCACTCAAGACGCGCATCTGCTGCTCTTTCTCTGTTAACCTATCTGTGCCATTCATCTTTCTTTCCGAGGCGAGGGTATCCAAGAGTATGGACTGATCCTCCTGTGGCAGTTGTTTAACTAAGTCAATTACCTGCCTAATTGTCAATTCTATCTTTGGCATGATTATTCCCTCGGCAGTTTATGAAATTGATATCTGAAACCACAGCGACAATCATGACGGGGTGGCGGTTGTGGCTGAAATGAAGAAGCGAACATCTACGACACGCCGGGAAGAGCTGATTTGAGATTTTTGCTCAAGAGACGCGAAGACATAAAGGCAACTACTATGAAAAGTTCGCAAATTCTTTCAGCTCAACTATTTGTGAGAGTACCACAAGTAAGAAGCTAGCTGCTGCCTCATCTCTTTAGGAAAGGACTCGCGATCCTTCAATTTTTTTTCTCTCAAATGCTTGTAAATATTGATGTCTCAAATTTACATAATTCAATGTTTTTAGAGGTATTTTTTAGCATAGATAGAAGTACGATTTTTACATTTTTACAACTTTTAATTTTGTTAAAGCTCTTTTAATAAAGAGCCTTTAGATAATATAGTTTTATTGTTTATTTTACTAAATGTAAAAAAGCGAGTTTAAATTTTTTTGACAATGAAAGCCATACAATTCTAAACATTGTATACGTTTTGATTCACCTCCTAAGTTGCTTACACATGGAAAATGTTTAGCTATGCGATAGATTGGCAATTGGCTTTAAACGTAAACCTTTATTTATCACAATATTGTATAAAACTCTGCTTAAACAGCTTTTACAGGTTGTCGAGTTAACGGGGATCAATTCAAAATAAATTAAGCAGAATTATAAATTATCGGCATTTATTAACATAAATTGCTTTCTTAGTTTATTTGACTTGATAGAATCAACGATTTGTATTATTGACGAATAAAAATAAATTTGATTTTTATATCAATATATTTTGATAAATGCAAAAAATAGAATAATTACTTTGTTTTTTGATTAAAAAAATTATTAAAAAATTAATCCCAGAAATAACAATAATCAGTGAATAAAACAATAAAATTTAAATACATACCAAAAAATCTTGATTATGTAAATTTAATGAGATAGCAATAGTTAGTAGTTTTTGTCATAATATTCACTTTTATTAGCCTAATATTTACTTTAAAAACGCAGCATAATTCAAAAAAAATAATAAAATTTAATATAAAAAATAAAAACAATAAGATATATTAATATTTTTATTGGTGGCACTATGTTGGAGAAGCTGGAGGAAGCGATCACACGGTTAACCCGGTTCGATTGCCTCTGTACACAGGGATAGCAAAAGCTTCCTAATTCCGGAGTCCGAATTTCCAACGAATAGAGCAGCATAAATTCTACTGCATTGCTTGCAGCTCCAGTCAGGATAGCGATCGCAACTGATAGTGTTGGTGACAGAGGATGCGATCGCTATCCTGACGTGCATTACGATTAAGCAAATCAGATTTGAGCAAACAGTTGTAGAGGATGACGTTTGATTATCAATTTCACTATTCTTTGAGCGGTAGCGCAGATAAACCGATAATCCTGTTTTTACATGGCTTTATGGGTGACTGCAACGAATTTAATCAAGTTATCTCATTTTTGTCTGACCAATTTTGTTGTCTTGCTGTTGACCTTCCAGGTCATGGACAAACTAAGGTTATGGGTGGAGACGAGTGCTATGAAATGGCAAATACTGCCCAGGCTTTGCTCAACCTGCTAGAACAGTTAAGCATTGAAAAATGTTTTTTGGTTGGCTATTCGATGGGTGGACGATTGGCTTTATATTTGACCCTTCATTTCCCCGAACGTTTTCCTAAAGTTGTCTTGGAATCGGCATCTCCTGGGTTGAAGACCGAAGAGGAACGATGGAAGCGACTCCAGCGGGATCTAGAATTATCGCAGGAATTAGTAACGATTGATTTTTCAGAATTTTTAACAAATTGGTATCATCAGCCGCTTTTTGTTTCTCTCAAAAAACATCCGAAATTTGAGCAGATAATAGAGTTTCGGCTACAAAATAATCCCTTTGAATTGGCTAAGTCCCTAAGTAATTTGAGTACTGGATGCCAACCTTCTTTATGGAAAGCGCTCAAACAAAACCAAAACCCTATGCTTTTGCTAGTGGGTGAATATGATAACAAGTTTAGAATCATTAACTCAGAAATGGCGAAACTGTGTAAAGCAGCTAAGGTTAATTTAATTAGTAATTGTGGGCATAATATTCATGTAGAAAATCCAAGAGTATTTTTTGACAAAGTTAGCCAGTTTTTAGCTAAACCTGTATCAATTCAATAATATTTGTTAAGGTAATGCTTACCCTAAATACCATTTGGGTTTTGAGGCGCTGCCTTAACGCTCGCTCAATCGGGCTTAAAAAGGAAAGCTAAGAAATTTATATGTTACAAACAAAATGATAAATACCCCGCCTCCGCTTTTAGGTAGGAGGCTGGGGCGAGATTCTAAATGATAGCTATTTAAACCAATTTTATATTATAAAAAATACGGTAATTTGCAGCTTTAATTAGTTTAAATTATTAATTTGCCTTTTCCGAAGTAAAGTATTATCAGAAATGTAGTTTATTGGTTGCCGTTGTGCGGAATTTCATTTTATGGAAACAATAGGAATTCATCATGCCGCGATTATTTGCTCTAACTATGAAAAATCTAAAAAGTTTTATGTAGAGGTTTTAGGATTCTCAATTATCCAAGAAACCTTTAGAGAAGAAAGAAATTCTTACAAATTAGATTTGAGAGTTGGTCGCGGCGATCAAATTGAGCTTTTTTCATTTCCTAATTCTCCTCAAAGATTAAGTCACCCTGAAGCTTGCGGATTGAGGCATTTAGCGTTTGCTGTCAAAAATATAGATGAAGCTGTTTACTATTTAAAAAACCAAGGAGTGCAGGTAGAAGATATTAGACTTGATGAGATGACTGGCAAGCGGTTTACATTCTTTAGCGATCCAGACGGATTACCTTTAGAAATCTATGAAAAATAGCTTTACAGGCGCTTAAACTTATGTTGGCTAATCAATTACTTGGTTTTTCTCTGACATCAAGCTCTCAAGGAGCTTTTAAGCTTAAGAAAATTATCACTGCTTTGGCAAACGTTGTTAAGTTTTTTTCTTAAAAACTTAACAACGTCCGGAAAAAAAGGAGCAAAAGCAAGGGTTTCTACGGAGAAAGGCGATCGCATTCATCAAAAGTCCCTTAAAAAAACGGTGGGAACAGTCTATTAATTCAACTATCTATAGTAATAGATTGTTCGACCTCACCTCCTTTGGAGTCCGCCATGAACCTCCACCGCCCAGCTTTGTGCTTACTACCCGGTCTCAAAAAAAGTACAAGCAAAGGTTTCACAACCTTTGACTTAATCGCTCATATTTTTCTAATTGGGCTGGTGGTAATGGCTATGCCGATTTTTTTCAACACCTCAGCTCCAGAAGGAGGTGTTGCCTCTTCTAACCGCAAAACGTTGCTGATCAGGATGAATTTCTAGGAAGTCTACTTTACCAACAATGAGGGGAAAGAAATATTAGGGCAAGCTGAAGAGTGTGTTGAATACTAAAGTTCACTGAACTAGATTAAATTTGGAAACCCGCACTCGCGTCGGTTTTTTATCCAAAAGTTTGTAGCTCTTCTTTTAGCATTTGCTCATAAATTTCTGGCAACTTCCCACTCATAGAGTTGGTTTCTATCCCATAGCCCAGACTTGTCCAAGTGCCAGATAGCAGCCGCAACACCTTTTTTAGTTTCCCTTGACGCAGCAACTTGGAAATGTCTACTTTCCAGGCTTTCCGGTCGCTCAGCCACGCATAAACTACAGCGTCCTGAAATTGTGGCTCAAAGCTATAAGAGTGCCAAAACATAAATTCTGAAGGCTGCGGGTGATAACGCTGAGCCTTCTCAAGCCAGGTCGTGTTGAGCATCTGATAGCGACCAGCAGCAGTAGAACATTTTCCCGTATTAGGGCCAACACCAATCGGGATGCACATCTGGGGATGCTGGCTGAGGTCTTGGACATACTGACCGCCATAGATGACCCGATAAGGCTGGGCAACATTTGCTTCACTAGCAGAAATTGTCCGCATCAAGGCACGGATATAAGGATCGCCCCCTTGCATTGCCAAGGGAGCGGTACCGTTTCCGTTCAGTGGAGCCACCGACGAGTTTCCGTAGGAGAAGCCGCGATCGCGTAGCTCCTCCCAGTCCTTCAAATAAAGCAACAAGCACAGCACCGCCGTCATGCTCAGCATTCCGATGAGAAAACTCCCGATCGCTGAAAACATACCGGCGAGAAAACGCCCGATGGCTGAGAACATAATCAGGCCACACTGGCAAACATCTGCTCCCAGCTTTTTTCAGGAGCCTCTGCCTTGGTAATGATTTCAACAATTTTATTGCGAGCCGATGGTTGAAATAGCGCTTCGACACACACTTTCGCGACCTTAGTACGGGGAATGCTGCCACTTAAAGACAGAGTGTCAGCCTTGTACATAGCGATTGGCTCTGAGTTCTCTTCGTTTTTGAGGCCTCCCGGTCGCACAATTGTGTAGGTCAACCCGCTTTTCTGAATATATTCCTCTGCTTGCTTCTTCCACACCAGAACTAGCCAGAATAGATTCAGTGGGTGCAAAACTTGAGAAGCACCAATTGAAGAAACCAGCACAAAATGCTCGATTCCCTTCGCCTTGGCAGCATCCACTAGATTTTTAGTGCCTTCGTAGTCCACCTTGTAGGGTCCCGTCGGGTCTAAGCCAGGGCTAGAACCTGTGGCGCACAGTAAAACCGTACTATCACCTAGGGCAGAAGAGAGGCTTTCTGGCTGTAAAACATCGCCCACTACCAATTCAGCGGCATCTGGTAGAATCTGTCTAGCTTTTTCGATGTCTCGAACTAACGCTCGAACAGGTATATTCCGCTGCACTAGCTCTTGTACAATCCGACGACCTGTCTCGCCCGTTGCCCCTGCTACAAATGCTTTCATTAATTTCTCCGTAAATTACCCGTGTCCAGTCTTTAGAATCGCAAGCTATGCTGAGTGGACAGAGAATTTTTTTTGGTTGGCAGTAAACTCTAACTTTTTAATTGTAGAAACTCAAAGGCGTTGTCGTCTTTTGTTGAAGAATTAGAATCTATGGAAACAATTCAGCCCATTGTGGGCATCCTGTATATAGAAAAACGGCAACCAGCGCAGGAGAGCAGGTGATGCAGTCGCAATTCTACGATCGTCAACCGTTTGAGGTACCGTTTGAGGTTAACTCAGGAATGTTGAATCCAGTATCCAGTCTCATGGATGCCGACAACGCAGCCATAGAAGCCGCGAGTACAAATGAAACGACTCGATTTCATACTCACTTTGAGAGCTGCATGGAGATGTATGCCGATGCCGAAACGGTTGCTAAGTATCTAGATACTCACCACGGTTGGTTCTGCCGCTGCGCTCACCCCATGCAAGTAGAACCCCTAGGAGAGAATGGTTACGCTTTGGTAATCGGGCGTTTTGGTGCGTTTGGTTATGAGGTGGAGCCAAAAATTGGCTTAGAACTGTTGCCACGGGATCAAGGTGTTTATCGAGTTCGGACAGTACCCGTTCCGAATTACGTGACTCCAGGCTATGACGTTGACTATGAGTCGGCGATGACATTAGTGGAAGTACCGGCAGATAGATTCGCCCCACATCAGGTATCTGCGATCACCTATGTTGAGTGGCATCTGGACTTGTCCGTTTATATTCAGTTTCCCAAGTTTATTCACAAGTTGCCTAAGTCTGTGATTCAAAATACGGGCGATCGCCTCTTGGCTCAAATTGTGCGACAAGTTTCTAAGTCTCTCACCCCCAAAGTCCAGGAAGACTTTCATACCAGTCTGGGCTTGCCCGTGCCTAAAAAAGCCAAGAAAAGGGCTAATGGCTAAATCCCTAATGGCTAATGGCTAATTGCTATTAGCCATTAGCATCCTCCCAAAGGCTACATCTTGCTGATGATCCTTTGCAAAATTTCCACACCGCTGACAGCTTGCCAGCCAAACAGTCCCAAAAGCACAACATTTAAAAAAATGTGACTGTAACGCGCCCAATTGTGACCTTTTTGCATATAGGGAGAGAGTGCAGCAGAAACTGCTATCATCCCGGTCATGCCTAAACCTGCCAGCAGGTGCGGTCCGAAAAAGAGTTTTCCATTATTGATATAGGTAACGCCCATGCCAATTAGGGTGCCTATCACCATCAACGCCAACAGCAATGAACCAACTTGGTAGTGCCGGACGTTAAACCTGCCTTTGATTAGCTCTTTTTTGGCTTCCCCTTCAGCATTGCGAGTGCGTCGGACTAGAATGCCCAGATATAGGGCATAGAGGGATGTGCCCAGTAACACCCACATCAAGGCGGGGTGAATAAAATTAAGCCAGGGTTTAATCGATACGGGGATTTCCAAGCTCATAAGATTCGGCTCATTAAGGAACTTTATAAAACTTATCATAATGGCTGTCTACCTTTGGGTAGTCGTCATTACCGCGCCATAACCTCAGATGATTGAGTAGTCGAAAATCTGCTAAACATTGCAGGGCAGGAATTTCTGAAGGAAGGCAGCTGATGTTACCAGTCTGGTTACAGGCAGGTTTCTGGGGATTGGTGGGTGGATCGGCGTTGCTATCCGGAGCCGGGTTGGGATATTTTGTGCGAATTTCCCCGCGAGCGATCGCAGCCGTGATCGCTTTCGGTGCCGGGGTGCTAATTTCGACGCTATCTTTTGAGCTAATGGATGAGGCTTATCAGCGGGGTGGCTTCGATTCAACAGCAATTGGTTTCTTAAGCGGTGCTGCTGTCTACACACGAGCAAACTGGTATCTGAATTATCAGCGTGCCAAGCATCGCAAGCGCTCTGGCAACCAACAAAAATCTCTTATAGGAGGCGAGTGGGAGCGGTTTAGCGATCGCAGTGGGAGCCTTGCTTGATGGCATTCCAGAA
Source organism: Trichocoleus sp. DQ-A2 (assembly GCF_039961915.1). Classification (NCBI taxonomy): domain Bacteria; kingdom Bacillati; phylum Cyanobacteriota; class Cyanophyceae; order Leptolyngbyales; family Trichocoleusaceae; genus Trichocoleus; species Trichocoleus sp. DQ-A2. The sequence continues at coordinate 6,866 of NZ_JAMPKD010000042.1, read as the reverse complement.
TCAATTGTAATTGGCGTTAGCACGATCCACGGAGGTGCTGTCAGCTGGGTGGCGGTAGCAGCCGTTTTCCTCTCAAATATTCCCGAAGGACTCTCCAGTGCCTCTGGCATGAAGAAAGCAGGTCGTTCAGCTCGCTATATCTTCGGCGTGTGGGCAGCGATCGGGATTCTTTCCGGTATCGCGGCACTTCTGGGCAATACGATTTTCAGTCACGCCTCGGAAAAAATTATCGCCGCAACTACCGCCGTGGCAGCAGGCGCAATTCTGGCAATCATATCAGACACCATGATTCCAGAAGCTTTCGAGCAAGGCCATGATTTTGCTGGACTAATCACCGTTGTTGGCTTCCTCGTTACCTTTGTCCTCTCCAAGCTTGGGGGTTAAGCGACACCCTCCTCTCAAAAGTATAATTTGAGGTGAAGTTGGCAATGCTGCGGAGGGGATCGGGCAACAGCGGTGAGTGCAAATCAAGACTTAATTAGGGCGGCGAAGCGGGGAGAAATTCAGCGGATAAAAGCGCTAATCGCCGCTGGCGCTGATGTCAGTGCGACAGATCGGGAGGGCACCACTGCTTTGATGTTTGCCGCCCAGAACAGCTACACCGAGATTGTCAGACTTCTACTGGACGCTGGTGCAAACGTCAATCAACTTAGACAACGATATCGTCTGACGGCTTTGATGATAGCGGCGGCAGCGAATCAGATTGACGTGGTTAAAATGTTAGCCGCCAAAGGAGCTGATGTGAATGCCGCCAACGAGGATGGCAGCACAGCGCTGATGGTGGCGGCGCTGAAAGGTCATGCTGACGTGGTGCAAATCTTGCTGGATGCGGGTGCCCAAGTCAATGTCAAAGACAACGTTGAGGATACGGCTTTGATGTTGGCGGCGCAGGAGGGCAAAACTAGGGTGGTGCAAGCCTTGTTAGATGCCGGTGCTGAGGTGAATGGGAGGAGAGAGAATGATGGCGTCTCTCCCTTATTTCTTGCTGCTGGACTCGGACACGCTGACACAGTGCAGGTTTTGTTAGACGCAGGGGCAGATGCGAATGCCGAAACCAAGGACGGCAGAAGCCCCCTGATACAAGCTGCTGAGTTTGGTCGTTTAGAAGTGATTCAGCGGTTGTTAGCGAATGGCGCTGATGTGAATGCGAAAGACAAAGAAGGTGAAACCCCTTTAACTCTCGCAATCGATCGAGTTCATCCGGAGGTAGTGAGAGCATTGCTGGAGGGCGGTGCCGATGTGAATGCTCAAAACTCGGATGGCTCAACGGCGCTGATGGCTGCGGCAGCGATCGCTAACACGGATATTGTGACGGCGCTACTCGATCGCGGCGCGGATATCAATGCCAAAGATAAAGATGATGAGACGGCTTTAAACTTTGCCGTTGTCGAAGGTCATGCTGATGTTGTAGAAATTCTCCTCAACCGAGGGGTGGATGTCCAGTCGCGAAATAAGCTGGGCGATACCGCTTTGATGGTGGCAGCATTGCATGGTCAGACGGCGATTGTGGAAGCTCTGTTAAGAAAGGGCGCGAATTCTAACGCGGGGAATCTGGGTGAGACAGCGTTAACTGTGGCAGCATTGCAGGGGCACGCTGACACGGTGAAAGTGCTGCTGGAGGGTGGGTCTAAGCCCAATACACGAACCAACGACGGGAAATGTGCGCTAATCAAGGCAGCTGAGCAGGGGCACGCGGGGGTGATGCAAGGGCTACTCTCGTTGGGAGCGGATATCAATCTTCAGGATGATGCTGGTGCGACTGCTTTAATGTGGGCGGTCCAGCGGGGTCATGCGAATGCCGTGCAGGTATTGCTGAAAGCTGGTGCGGATGTGAATTTGAAGAACCGGGGTGGCTACACGGCTTTGGCGATCGCCCAAATGAATCGAAACCGGGAAATCGCGCGATCGCTCAAAGCATCTGGAGCTGTAGATTAACGCTTAAAAGCCTGTAAATGGTGCCAAGGAGTAAGGAAGTAGAGTGCAAGGCTGCGACGCGCGATCGCGTGCCCAGCACTCTTACAGCATTTGTTGTAGAAATCTCTGCGAATCAATATTAAGCGGTAAATCGCTAATCAATTAGTGTGGAATGCTACTTTTACACAATGGTTTTCCCTACAATGCCGCTGAATCAAGACGGCACCCTCTGTAGCAGGCTGAGGGATCGTTTTAGCACCCGGATCGGTGTGAGCGATCGCGCCATCTTCGTGTAGTTGTAGGTTGGGTTGAGGAACGAAACCCAACACACAGAAGCATTTGTTAGCATGGCTCCTTAATTCAACCTACCTTTGCTTTGAATTTTTAGCTTCTTCGTGAACCGTATTAGAAACTGCCTCGGCAACCGATTGTAAGTAGCCAGAACTGGCTACGCAAGAATCATCTGGGCTTAAATACACAACATGAGTGGGAACTCAAACGAGTCTGCGGTGTTCTATCTGTTTGAGGATGGCGTAAGCGATGAAAACGCTTTAAATCTCGCAGTGAAAAACAGCGATCGCCTTCTTAAAAAGCATCAATCATTTACGTGGAATCCTCATAGATTGTAAAGTAACGATAAAGAAAAATGCCTATTTATTTAAAGCTATCAATAAGTTACGTATAAACCCTGATATTTAATTTTAAGAAACTATAAACTTAATCTATTTTTATATAAATTTATTATAAAGCCTCAGTATAAACACCTTGCTTTAAATTAGAAGCTAACAAACTGCTTCGTTTTAACTAGGTAAATAAACTAAGTAAAATCTTCATCAGTAGAATCATGAAGTAGCGATAAAGAGCGTTGCCATTTTATTTAAAGATATCGAGAAACTACTGAGAATCTATTGTGGCTTAGAGGAGCCACTGATATATTGCGTACATTAGCTGAGCGTGAAATATGCAGGGCTAAAGAAAAAGCATTATCTACAAACGCCAATTTAATCTTGTGTCTTAACCAAGGAGATTTCATCGATGAAAGTAACTTCATTTTTACCTTCCGTTTTAGCAGCAGCTGGCATTGCTATTACATCCTCTTTTCTAGTACCAAGCTCGGCACAAGCCTTCGGCATATCTTTTGGTTCCACCAGTCAATCTTCTAATAACCCTGCCACTGGCGCATCAGCTTTTGTAGACTTCAGTTTTATTCAGGAAGGAAACAACGTTCGGCTTGGGCTGGATATCACCAACACTACTGGTCAAAGTATTTTCGGCGCTGGAGCCACTCAGTCTAAACTGACAGGTGTTGCGTTCGATCTCCTGGAAGGTTTGTCCGTAGTTAGCAACTCCTACATAGGCAGCAGTTTCTTCCCTACACTGTTACAAAACGTTAATTTTACCCCTTTTAGTAATCAAGTCGGTGACTTTAGCGTTGGTGTTGCTGATAACGGTAACTTTGAAGGTGGCAATGCTAATGGTGCCCTTCCTCAGGGCGGCAATACGTTTGTCAGCTTTTTATTAAGTGGTACAAACCTTGTTGCTGCCACACTTGAAAGCCAATTCCTGGCTGGATTTCAAAATAACACCCTTCAGGCGGCAGTTCGCTTCCAGCAGGTAAATGCTGGCGCTGGGAGTGACAAATTGCTAGGTGGTACTATTGTCGGCGGCACCACCGGCGGCGATACCACTGGCGGCGATACCACTGGCGGCGATACCACTGGCGGCGATACCACTGGCGGCGATACCACTGGCGGCGATACCACTGGCGGCGATACCACTGGCGGCGATACCACTGGCGGCGATACCACTGGCGGCGATACCACTGGCGGCGATACCACTGGCGGCGATACCACCGGCGGCGATACCACCGGCGGCGATACCACTGGCGGCGATAATGGTGGTTCAACAAAGGTACCAGAACCAGGCACTGTGGCAGCTCTAGCCTTAATGGTTGGAGGACTGAGAGTAGTGCGCCGTCGGAAATCTAACTAAACCATTCATTGATTGAATAGTCATTGTTTCGGTAAGCGATGGGGGTTGGAAGTTTAGTTGAACTTCCAACCCTAATTTTTGCTAACAAGGTGCTTCTGTATCGGTGGCACTGTAATTTGGATAATGAATGGCGATTTTGGCGACTTTTATAGGGATTTTAGTTATAACCGAATTGTCAATTAAGGGGCTAACGTTCTATGTTCTCCAAGGAGAAAAAATTTAAAAGTGGCTTTGAGAGGAAGCTAGAGGAAGTGTTTGGGTTAGACTTGCGATCGCTCGCGTTGTTTCGCATCGGTCTAGCGTTGCTCGTCGTTACCGATCTGATTAATCGTTCTAAGGATCTCAAAGCTCACTACACTGATTTTGGCATCCTTCCCCGCGCCCCACTGATTGAACAATTTTTAAATCCTTGGTTCTGGTCAGTACATTTATTCAGCGGACAAGCTTTATTTCAAAGTTTTCTATTCTTATTTGCTGGATTTATTGCCTTTGCACTTTTAATCGGTTATCGGACAAGATTTGTCACCATCGTCTCCTGGGCACTCTTGGTTTCCCTTCATAGTCGAAACCCGATGGTACTCAGTGCGGGGGACATCGAATTTCGCTTGTTGCTATTTTGGGCAATGTTTTTGCCGTTAGGGGCATCTTATTCGGTAGATAGCGCCCTTAATTCATCCTCAAAAGCTTTTCCAGAGCGTATTTTGTCCGGTGCAACGGTCGCCTTGACACTACAAATCTGTTTTGTCTACTGGTTTACATGGGCGCTGAAGTCCGATCCGATCTGGTGGAAAGAAGGCAGCGCCGTTTATTATGCCTTGAGCATCGATCAGTTTGCGACCCCCATCGGTCAATTTTTCTTAGGATTTCCGCCGCCACTGCTCGTCTTTTTAACCTACACCACGCTGGGGATTGAGTTATTAGGGCCATTTTTACTGTTCATCCCCATCCGTACCAGCTTTTTCCGCTTGTGTGCGGTGGCGACATTTATCCTGTTACATCTCGGTTTTGGACTAGGACTAACCCTCGGTCTTTTTCCCTTTATCAGCGCGATCGCTTGGCTGGTTTTCATCCCTAGCGAGTTTTGGAATGGGATCTCCCAGCGCCTGCAAACTCCGCAACGTCAGGGACTAAAAATCTACTATGACGGAGAGTGTGGTTTCTGTAAAAAGACGGTATACCTGCTCCGCACCTTCTTAGTATTGCCAGGAACGCCACTGCTTTTAGCTCAGGATGACCCGGAAATTTTCGCGGACATGAAAACGCACAATTCCTGGGTAGTGGTCGATTGGGAAGGATACAAACATTTCAAATTTAAAGCGATCGCCTACGTCTGTCACCTATCACCCTTACTTCGACCTCTGACTCCCTTGTTGGAATGGCGTCCTGTGTTGTCTGTGGGTACGAAAGCCTACGAAATCATTGCCAACAATCGCCGCGCCGCCTCTAAAGTCACGACTCCTTTAAAGTTTCGTCCTCTGGAAGTGCGTTCTTCGTTGTTAACAGATATTATCGCCTTCCTCTTATTGCTTTGCGTCTCTTTGTGGAATCTCAGGACGATTGCTCCCTCTATCTTTAAGCTGCCAAGCGTGGTTAACTGGGTGACGCTTGTGTTGAGATTGGACCAAAAATGGAGTATGTTTGCTCCCTATCCACTTAAAGATGATGGCTGGTATGTCATTCCAGGTCAGCTTAAAAATGGCACCGAAATAGATGTTTTTAAAAATGGCATACCTGTAAGCTGGGAAAAACCACGTCTTGTGTCTGCGACTTATCCAAACGAGCGTTGGCGCAAATACATGATGAATATTTGGAGCAAGGACAATTCCAAATATCGTCTTTACTATGGGCGATATCTTTGCCGCAACTGGAATACTCAACACCAAGGGTCACAGCAGCTTGATACCTTTTCTATTTACTTTATGCGTGAAAACACCCTGCCAAATTATCAAACCCCAACGGTAAAAAAGGTTCGCATTTGGAAGCATTCCTGCTTTAATCCATCCCCAGAAGATAACTAAGCTGATGTGCATTTCCAAATGCACATCAGCCTTATAGTATGCGTTTTTTCGTCGCGTATACACTGGGAGTATTCTACGTTTACCAGAATTTACCTAGACCCTGGAGGATGCAGCTACAAAAACGTAGCCTGACGGAGACAGGCTAATTCTTTAAATGGTCAATTAACCGGACTTGATATTAGACCGCGAAGGCGGTCTTTGTTCGTGTAGCTGCGACTTTAGTCGTTACGCATTATTTACTTGACGACGCACCCAGCCATTAATGGTGAATCGACTGTCTGCGAAAGCTTTAGAAGGACAAACCACAGGCAAGACTTCGTGTAAATAGCGGCTCAGGAAAAACACAATGCTGTTGTTTTTCGGTTCAACTGTTTTAAACGAGTCTGATTGTACGTAAAAATTGTTTTCCACCTTACTGTCGTAAATCAGTAACTCTCCACCAGAAAAGGGTTTTGGCTCGCGATAAAAGTAATAAACATAAGTTAATTCTCTAGTGATAGTTTCAGGGCTGCCATTATCGTTATGAATTTTGAAATAATTCCCGTCATTATGGGAAGTTAACTGACTTTCAATATCGGAAACTTTAAAAGAAGGTATCCCTAGCTTTCTGAACACATTTGGGAGAATCGCTTTAATTCGATTGACTACCAATTCAGAAAATTCTGGGAAGTAATAGAGAACCATTGAGCGACGATAGTCAGCCTCGTTTGTTGAAGTGCTAGTAGAAACGAAGTTTGACTCTTGTTCCCAAACATAATTAAGTAAGCGGTTTTTTTCTTCTAACGTTAAAAAGTTAAGTGCTTAAGCAAAATTAATTACATATTCGGTTCCGACTTTTTTTAGCACATTTTTGACATACTTTACTAAACTTTTCCAGTCCCGATAAGCCTCTATCTCTATCCATTCATATTTCATAAACTTCCATAAGATTTCAATTAAGTT
>NZ_JAMPKD010000041.1:0-34753 GCF_039961915.1 Trichocoleus sp. DQ-A2 | reverse complement strand
GTGAAATACCAGTGGCTTTCTGATTCCTTGATTGAGGAACTGAAACATCCTTCTATTCCCATGCAACTTGTGTAACTTGTACGCTATATCTAGCGCCTTTGCGTAAGTCCTGAACTTTTACAATACTTTTTGAGAATTATTTGGGCGTTATGAGTGGTTTGGTGAAAAATTGATGTCTTGCAGACTCAAGCAAAAATGTAGGGTGCTAGGATCAGCACCCTACATTTCTTGTTGCTAAGGCGATTATTTGTGCCTTATCTTATCTCAGCAACTGTACCTAACGTCCTACTGACGAGTTAGGTTTAGGAGTTCTTTCGGGGACGCCAATAAGTCAACCGCCACAAAGAAAATTTTGCCTTGGGGATCTAGCAAGAACCGCCACGCAATATTCATGCCAACGCTGGCACCGAACCAAGGAGTTTCTACTTTCCCTGTGACTTTATGCTGGGTATAGCCATCTTCTATGCGCTCAGAGACGCCTTTCTGTGGCATCATCTTGAGTCCCTGACATTCTTCGCGCATATATGCAGAAATCGCTGCACGACCGACAATTGGCTTCTGGAAGGGCGGTTGCAATGCTCCCTTTTCCGCAAATAGAGACACAGCCGCCTCAAAGTCAAATGCGTTCATGTTTTGAATATAGTTCAGCACTGTAGGCTCACTGATGCCATCAATACTGATCTTCGGACGGGAAGCTAGGGCGGTGGGTGCTATATAGGGATCTTCGGGTTTTGCGTAATCGTTGAGAGCCGGATCAAATCCCATGTTGATGACGGTATTCCGCAAAACTGTGATTTGCTGACCCGGATCGAGTTTCTTGATGGTTTCCAGCACTGCTGCGGCTTCCGGGGTCATTTGATATCCCGTTGGGATGGGAGCGACAATACCCTGTGCCATCAACTCTCCTAACTCATACCAAAAACCCAACTTGGTATTGACGCTGAAAGAAGAATAGGAACGGCTGATGGGAGTGTCAGCACGGTTAGCAAGATCCTCCATCACTTTCGTTTGGGCGGCAGCTGGCATCTGCTTAATTTGGGCTAGTAAACCTTCCGCTAGTATCATGCGGGCGGCTCCTGTGGCGGCGCGAGTAATTGAAACACCCATTTCGGTGTAGGCAAACCAGAGTAATGCCAGTTGATCGTCAACGCTGAGCTTATCGAAAGCTTCCGTGGTAGCTGGAACCGCATTAGCAATCTGAGTTCCAGGGAAAATGCCCTGTGCGGACTCAATCGTATAAGTCGTGGATGAAGTCATGGATGCATTATTTAGATTCGTTAAAACTATTAATCCAGAAATTTCTGGGTTACGAATCTTTGTCTCCTGTCTTAAAACATATAACAAAACATTACAGAATGTAAAGTTTTCTTTACATTGGGGGAGACAGAGATCGCACCATCTAAGGCTGCCAAGAATCGGATTTATTCATACAGGGTCTAGGGTTGATGGCAATTTCCATCCCCCAAATGTTATGAAACGGTTTGTAAATACTGGTGTTTGATGAACGCTCTCGCCTTGAAAATCACTAGCAGCTAATGGCAGACAAGCAGCGATCGCAACTTTGCGCGGTTTGCTCTTTTGCCGCAACAGAGTTGTATTTGGCTATGTAACGTTAAATCGGGCAATGCTAAGAAATCGCTGCTAAAAAACTTTCTCCGGGTAGCGATCGCTGCTTATCTTAGATAATTTGCCGCCATGCCCTAGCATTTGAGAGTAGCTGCTCAATTAAAGGAGCCTTTGCCTGGACGTAGCCTTCTCGATCTAGCCGGAATTGTACCGCTAACTCGCGCTTCAAAGCATCGTATTGCTTCGCCTTCTCTGGGTGCGCCCTGAGAAAATCGCGGAAGATCAGCTGGTTTTCCCAAACCTGATTTCCTCGTTTCACCAGATGGAGATGGTGAGTGCGGGGCATCCCTTTGCGAAAGAAGTGCCGTCCTGGAACACCCAACTCACCTTGGTAGAGATAGCCGAGTGTTTCGACAGATGTAATCTGATCGACGCTGGGTGGTAACTCCTCCAAGCCTACGAGAATATCAATGATTGGTTTAGCTGCTAATCCTGGCACTGAGGTACTGCCAATATGGTGGATGTCCAAGACAGCATCACCGAGGGCGTGGAGAATTTGGAGTTTTTCCTCCTCAAATTGGATAGGCCAATTGGTATCGTAATCAACCACTTGGATAAAATCTTGCATCGGTTTAAATTAACTCCTTAGCGATCGCTCCTACCAGATATTTGCTGGAGGGTTTCTAAAAAACTTTCTCCCGGCAAGCTTCGCATTTCCATCTGTTGATTAATCTTGACGGCGGCGGCTAATCCAGAATTCATCGCCCCTTCTACCAAGTTTCCCCCGCACCAATCGCCACAACAAATTAGGGGCAACGGTGTCCCAGCGTCCAGGCAATCTTGATGCAAAGGACGACTGGGAAAAGCATAGCGCCAGCGATGGATTTGAAACCATTCGGGAGAATCTAGCCACGGAACAAGTAACTGTGCAGCACGGGATAACATCTGGCGTGCAACTGGGTTTAAATCTTCGGCGTCTAAGTAATGTTTGGCAAATTCAGCAGTGCTGTGTAAAACAAAGACTGGCATCTGGGGATTGGGACGTTTGCTGCTGTCTAAACCAATCCACGACAAGTCAGAGTCGTGTTTAACATCTAGGTGTAACGGGAAATTTCCCGTCTCTGCATTACTTAAATCTTGCTGTCGAGAAGCTGGATAACCCGCCATGACACTGAGACAGGGATCAAACTCCACAGCCCGTAAACTATCTAGAAATTCAGTTGGTATGGTTTTGGCTAAGGCTTCCAGTAGCATCAAAGCTTGAGGCGCTGGAATTGCCACGACAACAGCTTTAGCAATTAATGGGTCGGCTTTCGGCTCAAAAGTGAAATGCCAAGTTTTCTCATCAGTTGGGGTAATTTCTTGAACCCGTTGATTCAGACGCATTTCTAAACTTGTGGCGAGGAATTTAGCGATCGCATTCATCCCCATTGGTGCCACATAACGGGGACGGATCGAGGATAAATTCGGCTTTGCTGGTTCCCGGCAAACAGGATTCGTCCAGGCTTGAACAATCCCCGGCTTTCCTTCAAAATCGCTTTGCTTCACCCGCAAAACATCAATAAACTTCTCAGTTAACTGCCCTTGGGGTTCTAAATAACGCAAGCCATGATCGGCACAAGTCCCCTGCAATCGGCGCGTTGCCACCCTTCCCCCAACGCCACGAGATTTGTCAACGACGACCACTTTATATCCAGCTTGGTGCAACTGTTGAGCAACGGTCAGTCCCGCGATACCCGCACCAATTACGGCGACATCAAACACTACGGATAACCCTCAGTCTTCAAGTATATAGAAGTAGAATAAGGGACAGCACCGAATCTGGGGTCTGGGAGGAATTGAAGTTGGACGAGCTGAGAGCCGCGCTGGAATTAGCCACAGAAGAAGAGTTACAGCAACTGACAGATATTCTATTTCGCCGCAAATTTAACCCCTTAGATTACGTTCAGACACCTGACCCGATCGACATTCAAAGCCAAGATCACGAAGATTGGTTGGATGCGATCGAGCAGAGATTTCGCTTTTTAGCGGCGGATGGAGTGACAGTTTTGCGAGGACGCACGGGTGAAGTCACTTATCGACAAATTTTGATCCAAGTTTGTCGATATCTGAAAATTCCCTATTCTGCAAAACTTTCAACGACTGATTTAGAAGCAGAAGTATTTCTCAATCTGATGGGTCGGGCGTGGAAACAAATGCCTCGACACGAACAGAAAGCGTTAACTGCCAGAGTACAGCGATCGCTAGCAAAGTCTCAACTCTCCGAACCCCTGCCAGTGCAGTTACAGCACGACCCGATGGCTTTACTCGTTAAGGGGGGTAGTGCCCTTGCCGTTAGTTCCATTGTCCAGCCGCTGTTACTACAACAACTTGCCCGTCAGTTTGCAATTCATTTTGCTAGCTATCAAGTCGCCAAAGAAACTGTCATCCAAGGCAGTGCTGCGGCTGCTGCACAGTTCCAAAATTATATGGTGCTACAAACAGCGAAGCGTGGGATGGCAATGAGTGCCGCCCGTTATGGTGCCATCCGCAGTGTATTTGCATTAGTGGGACCCGCCATGTGGGCGTGGTTTTTTGCCGATCTGGGCTGGAGAGCGATCGCGACTAATTACGGTCGGATTATCCCTATCATCGTTGCCTTAGCGCAAATTCGCCTAACTCGTGCCGAATGCTGGGAACCTGCTTAGGAGTCAAAAGTTAAAAATTAAAAATGAAGAAATCCCCGTTTTTAATTTTTAATTTCCCATTTTTAAGTCGGCATCCTGACCCCAGCTTGCAAGCCTCTTGGCACTATGCTCAACTGGGGTTTCTGATTTTTCCCTTGATTCCTATTCTGGGTGCTGTCGGAATATTTATTGGATTAGTCGGCACCTGGAGAAAAAAATATCCCACAATTATCCGACGCCCTCTCAATCGCGGATTCGCTATCTTTTGCGCCTGGGTAATTATTTCAGCTAGCTTCGCCCCTTTTCCTTTAGAAGCCTTGCTGGGATTGTTTAATTTCCTCCCCTTTTTCATCTTTTTTGCTGCCTATAGCGAACTCATTCAGACACCAGCACAACTGCGACAGTTAGCTTGGATTTTGGTGGTGCCTTCTGTACCTGTGGTGATTCTCGGCTTTGGGCAGATATTCATGGGTTGGGCTAGCCCAGCGCTATTGGAAGGTATTGTAGGCTGGGCGCTGCAACCTAAAGGGAATCCCATCGGGCGGATGGCTTCGGTATTTATGTACGCCAATATTTTGGCAGCCTATCTGCAAATTGTGTTTATTTTGGCGCTGGGATTGTGGATTGAAGAAAGCAAAAAGCGATCGCCCCAATCTCGCCGCTTACGCACCGCCACGCTAGAACAAAGGGCGGAAGCAAAAGCTAAAACAAAATATATTTTTCCCTTTCCGTTTACCTGGCGAATTGGGTTTCTGAGTGTAGCGGTAATTGGAAATGCAGTTGCACTGATTTTGACGAATTCCCGCAATGCTTGGGCGATTGTCGTTCTTAGCTGCCTTGCCTTTGCCTTCTACCAAGGTTGGCGTTGGCTAATCGCCGGAGTGGGGGCGATCGCTACTAGCATCCTCTGGGCAGCTTTTGGCCCTTCACCCGTGCGCGAATGGCTTCGCACGATTGTCCCCTATTACTTTTGGGCGCGACTCACCGACCAAATGTATCCAGATCGACCCGTGGCGTTGTTACGGACAACTCAGTGGCAGTTTGCTTGGTCGATGACTCAGCAACGTCCCTGGACTGGCTGGGGTTTAAGGAATTTTACGCCACTTTACGAGGCACAGATGAAAGTCTGGCTGGGACATCCTCACAGCTTGCTGTTAATGCTAACGGCTGAAACTGGCATCCCCGCAACCATTTTCTTCTGCGGTTTAGTTGGCTGGGTGATGGTTCAAGCTGCCCTACTATTGGCAGAGATGAGACTAATCTCGTCTCCACAAAATAGGTTAATTCTTTTCAGTTATTTAGTCGCTTTTGGTGCCTGTACATTATTTAATGTAGTAGATGTAAGTATATTTGATTTACGGGTGAATACCTTGGGATGGTTGCTATTAGCAGCCATTTGCGGAGCAGTTTATCAAAAGAGAGCGATCGCATCCTTTCCCGCACTACAATAATTGAAACCCACTCTTAACCAAGCAGAGTGAAGCTGTGGTGACTCAAAATAGGGAAAATCCGAATAATGAAGGTCGCCGGATGCCGTATCAAACAACCTTGGCGACCAGTCATTACGCCTTGCTAGGGCTGCACCCTTCGGCGTCCCCGATCGAAATTCGACGGGCATATCGAGAATTAAGCAAACACTACCATCCCGATACCACAGAATTACCTGCTAACATAGCAACCGCTAAGTTCCAGCAGCTCAATGAAGCCTATTCCACCCTCAGCAATCCACAACGGCGACTGGCTTATGACCTAAAAATTGGCTATTCCCGCATTAGCGTAATTCAAGCACCGCCAAACTTGAATTCTTCGGTTTCCCAAGCAAAAAAGGCATATTCTTCCTCAGCCTATTTAGATCCAACCGATCGCCCCCTCTCTCCAGGAGAGATTTTTGTCCTATTCATTATGGGTTTAACCTTTGTGGGTTGCCTATTGTTAGCGATCGCCATTGGCTTAACGCGAGGAGAAGCCGCCTTCCAAGTTTCCAGGCTAGAAACCCTGCAACCAGTCGAGCAGCAGGCGACTCCTCATCTTCCTGTTCATCCTCATCATCTATCTAAACCTGTGGCATCTGGGTCGCGCCTTGCCCCACTCATCCCTCAAAACAAGCGAGTTGATTCAATCTACTTGCCGGATGACAGATAATTTGGGACAATCCGCCCCTAACCAAATTAAAACGACCTATGACTCTTCCCACTGCTGATACGCCTCTCTATAACCATCCCTTACCTGATATTGAACAGTGGCTCAAAAAGATGGGATGTCAACAAGACCGAACTCAGCTGCACTGTTGGCACATTGCTAGACCTTTTTGGAAAGCAGAGCTGTCTCTAGATGTGGAGGAGCTAACCGTGCGCTATCTAGAAGCGGGTGAAGGCGGACGAGATATCCTGCGCTCCTTCAAATATTCTCTGACTCGCCAAGATGTAGAAGACGCCGTCTTTGCAGGCCCTTAGAAAGTAGTTTTGAGTTTTGAATCTTAAATTCCAGAAATCAGTCAAAACAGAGACGCGATAGCTCGCGTCTCTACAAATTTACTTATACTTTGCCAATCTTCATACTTTGCCGAAACGGCGATCGCGCTGTTGATAGGCACACAAAGCCTGGTGAAACTCCGCCCGGTCAAAATCAGGCCACAGCGTCTCTGTGATATAGAGTTCCGCATAAGCTAATTGCCAGAGCAGGAAGTTCGAGAGGCGCATTTCCCCGCTGGTGCGAATCAGTAGGTCAGGATCGCCAACTTTGGCAGTATAGAGGTGGCGTGAAAACAAAGCTTCATCAATTTCATCAGGCTGTAAAACACCTTCCTGCACCTGAGTCGCGATCGCTCGACAAGCTTGCAGAATTTCCTGGCGTCCCCCATAATTAGTTGCCACAGTAAACTGAATGCTGGCATTGTGCTGAGTTTCAGCCATTGACCGCTCAATTTCTACCTGGAGACTTCGCGGTAAATCAGCTAAATTTCCCATAAAGTTGATTCGCACATTCTCCTGCACCATTTCCCGGAGTTCCTGCCGCAACACCCCCTCAAACAAGGTCATTAAAAAATCAACCTCTTCCAGCGGTCGTTTCCAATTTTCCGTAGAAAACGCATAAGCAGTCAGCGCTGGAATTCCCCAATCCTTACAGCAGCGCAGTAAATCCTTCAGCGCATAGACCCCCCGCCGATGGCCCATAATTCGAGGTAGCCCTTGGCGTTTGGCCCATCGACCATTTCCATCCATGATTACTGCCACATGTTTGGGCAGGCGGTCTCGATCGAGGTCAGCAGGCAAATTTTGTAAGACAGTTGATTTTGAAGTCATTTCTTGTCACGAGAACCCGGTGGTGGAAGACGAAGCAAACGCGAAACCAGTGCCTTTCCCCGATCGCTAATCTGACGTCCCAAACTGCGTAGACCGGGGGCGACGGCCCTCTCTTCGCTTGACGTGGAGAATCGCGTCTCTAAGAGTTCTTTCAGTTTACTGCTGGTTAGGGGGCGATTCAGTCCCCCCCTCTCCGCTAAAGAAATAGAGCCGGTTTCTTCAGATACAACGATACATAGGCAATTTTCGACCCGCTCCGTAATTCCCATTGCTGCCCGGTGCCGCGTCCCCAGCTGCCGCGACGCCGTGCGCTCAGAAAGGGGCAAAATCACCCCAGCGGCAACAATGCGGGAGCCACTAATGAATATTGCGCCGTCGTGCAGGAGCGTAGATGTTTGAAAGATAGTTTGTAGGATTTCCTTAGAAACCTCAGCATTTAATTTGACGCCTTGAACGGAAAAATCCCGCTCATCAATTGGCCCGGTCGTTTCCAGTACGATCAAAGCACCCGTGCGGTTTTGGGACAATTCCTTGACCGCATCCACAATTTCATCAATAACACTATCTGCTTTGGGAATCGCTCGTCGGGAGGGTTGCAGCAACTGCATCAGTTCTCCCCTGCCCAATTGTTCCAGAAACCGACGAAATTCTGACTGGAAAATGACAGCCATCGCCACAGCCGAGCCAACTACCAACTTTTCCAGGACAAAACTCAACAGTACCAGCCCCAGGCGATTACTCACGGCTGAGGCTAGCATTAAGACAATCAAACCCCGTACCATCCACAATGTGCGACGCTCCCCGATAAAGAGTAGCACCAGATACGTGAGGATGAGAACTAAAACAATATCAATGCTTTGAAGCAACAAGGTCGAAGTTCCGGGAGGGTCTTGACCGGGACCCAAATTCATTGAACCTTATCAGATTTGCTGAAGTTTGCTGGATACGGGCGAGTTTAAAGGCAGAAGGCAAGAATGTAAAAAGCAAGGAGAGCAGTTAGCTATTGGCTTGAATTAACTGTTTAGAGTCTAAATCTAGTGTACCTGTGGTTACGTCCCAGCTAAACAGTTAATAGCTAATTACTGCTTCTATTTTTTACTTTCTTTTTCCCTTAAAGCTCGATTTTAGCTGAAGCGCCCCCTTGGGTAGTAGCGAATTAGGTAGTGAGTCGTAGGATTTTCCGATGACTAACATCTTCCATTAATCGACTATATAGCGGTTTTCCATTGCGTTCAACACACATGGTAAGAGCGTTTGCGTGAGCTGTGCGCCCCTACATAGCCCTCATGTCAAAGAGCATGAGAGCTATGTATATGTATTCCCCTACCCTCTCCTTGACGAAAGGGGAGAAAAGCCTCCCTCCTTTGATTGAGAAGAGACTAAGCGGCAGGGATTTTAGTTGACCGCATTGGTGCAAAAAATTCCCAATCTAACTAACTACTAATCGCTCAGGTAGACGATCCTGCCGAATTACATCCTGGTAGGTTTCCCTCTGCAAAATCAGATTAGCTTCTCCTCGACCTACTAAAACCGCTGCCGGACGAGACAGGCGATTGTAATTAGAAGCCATGCTGTAATTGTAGGCACCTGTGCCCATGACGACGAGAATATCTCCCGGCTCAGTTTTCGGCAGCGATGCTTCTTTGATCAGAATGTCTCCAGATTCGCAGTGTTTACCGGCAAGGGTGACAGTTTCTGTCAAGGGTGCCGACATCCGGTTGGCAACAACGGCTCGATACAGGGATTGGTAGGTGATGGGACGGGGATTGTCAGACATTCCGCCATCAACGGATAGGTAGGTGCGGATGTCTGGAACGACCTTTGATGAGCCTACGGTGTAGGCGGTGACGCAGGCAGTCCCAATGAGCGATCGCCCTGGTTCGCACAATAATTTAGGTAAGGGGATTTGTTGGGATTGGCAGGCTGCGGTAATGGCATCGCTGACAGTTTTTACCCACTCGTCAATACTGGGAGGATCGTCTGATTCGGTGTAACGAATTCCTAAGCCACCCCCGACATTTAACTCTTTGACGGGCAATCCATTGGTGGCTGCTTTTTTAAACCACTCCACCAAAACCCCTGCGAGATCGTGATGGGGTTGGCGCTCAAAGATTTGGGAACCGATATGGGCGTGCAACCCGATACAATCTAAAGTTGACTGCTGGCTGATAAAAGCAAAGACTTCCTCTAATTGGTTAGGATCGAAGCCAAATTTGCTATCGAGGTGTCCGGTGCGGATGTATTCGTGAGTGTGACATTCAATGCCAGGGGTGAACCGCAGCATGATCCGGATTTTGGATTTTGGATGATTAGAGGGGTTAATCTCTGATTCCTTAGGCGCTTGTCCCGATTCCAAAGCCGCGAGGGTGCGTAGCTCTAACCAGTTGTCCACTACAATCGTGCAGCCGGTTTCAACCGCTAGAGTCAGTTCTTCACGGGATTTGTTATTGCCGTGAAAATAAATTTTGTCGGGACTGACGCCAGCTTGCAGCGCCGTGTAGAGTTCGCCGCCAGAGACGACATCGATCCCCAAGCCTTCACTCGCAGCGATCGCGCAAACGGCTAGACAACTCCAGGCTTTAGAAGCATACAGTACCTGAGATTCACCGCCATAATAGCGGCTTAAACCATCCCGATATTGACGACAAGCTGTCCGCAGCGTTTCTTCGTCCAAAATATAAAGGGGCGAACCAAATTGCTGCACGAGTTTCGTGACGTCACAACCACCAATTTCCAGGCAGTCGCGGCTGTTAACCCCAGACGTCAGGGGCAAAAGTTCCTGATTGGGTGAGCGATCTACACTGACGTGATGATTTGCGTCTGTACGGGTTGTAGGCGTAAGCGGTAAATATTGCCGTCCAGAATTTTGAACCCCGACTGGTTGAGTCGATAACATGATCTAATAGTTGTCCTTGGATGCTTAACAGGCGTGAATGCGTCTTGTTTTTCAGTCTACAATTGAAAACTGTGACTTTTTTGCAACTTCAGCCGCTGACAGCAGAGCAGCTCTTGGCGGTAGTGGAACTAGACCAACTGTGTTTTGGTCAACTCTGGACTCTAGACGGTTACAAGCGAGAGTTAGAAAGTCCCAATAGTGACTTGCTAGTTATAGAAGAATTTAGCGGCAAGGAACCAGAGGTAATCGGTCAATCCACTCAGTACGTGGGGGAAAACGCCGCCCCGACTGCATTGAGTCCGGAAGGAGCTCCGCCTCTAGAGCGATCGCTCGTGGGCATCGGATGTCTCTGGGCAATCTTAGAGGAGGCGCACATTACGATTTTGGGAGTGCATCCCAACTATCGGGGTCAGGGCTTGGGGCAGGCACTGCTTTATGCCTTGCTCAAAAAAGCCTGGAAGCGCCGGTTGGAGTGGGCAACGCTGGAGGTGAGAGCATCGAATCGACCTGCCCAGTCTCTCTACGAGAAATTTGGGTTTCAGGAAGTTGGTAGGCGTCGGCGCTATTACAAAGATACGGGCGAAGATGCTTTGATTTTGTGGCGTAGCGGTCTTCAAGCACCCGAATTTCCGCAAACCTTAAGCGACTGGCATTCCTCAATTGGCGATCGCTTCCGTTACTCTCATCGGCAGTTCTTGGAAGCCGATGAAGTTAAAGGATAGAAGGTTGACGGTTATAAGGTTCGGTTATAAGGTTGTAGGGGACATGGTGGTTCAACTGGCGTTTTTTGCCAATGTGTCAATTTACTCACTTTTTTGCCCCGTCAATTTTCTAACTTTAGATAGTAGCGAGAGACTAGCGATCGCTGAGTTCTACCAACAAAGTCAGAAAAATCTTGCGGGATAGATTTCATCTATCTTCAATGTGACAGCCGGATAAAAACCCTATGCTAGAATCACCATTACAGGCACGCAGCAGGGGAAACGAAATCCGCCATGTTTGAACGCTTCACAGAAAAAGCCATTAAGGTAATCATGCTGGCCCAGGAAGAAGCTCGTCGCCTGGGACACAACTTCGTCGGTACGGAGCAGATCCTCCTGGGTCTAATTGGAGAAGGAACCGGCGTCGCCGCCAAAGTCCTGAAATCTATGGGCGTCAACCTCAAGGATGCTCGGATTGAGGTGGAAAAAATTATCGGTCGTGGTTCTGGCTTTGTGGCGGTAGAAATTCCGTTCACCCCCAGAGCCAAGCGCGTCCTGGAGTTATCTCTAGAAGAAGCTCGCCAACTAGGGCATAACTACATAGGGACGGAACACCTGCTACTGGGTCTGATCCGAGAAGGAGAAGGGGTTGCTGCCAGAGTGTTGGAAAACCTAGGGGTTGACCTCACGAAAGTGCGGACGCAAGTGATTAGAATGCTGGGAGAGACGGCAGAAGTCTCTGCGGGGCAAAGTAGCGGGCGCACCAAGACCCCGACATTAGATGAGTTTGGCTCTAACCTGACCCAGATGGCATCAGAAGGCAAACTCGATCCAGTCGTCGGTCGGGCGAAAGAAATCGAACGGGTCATCCAAATCCTGGGACGCCGCACGAAGAACAACCCAGTGCTGATTGGGGAACCCGGAGTTGGTAAGACCGCGATCGCGGAAGGGTTGGCGAGTCGCATCGCAAACAACGATGTACCGGACATCCTGGAAGAAAAGCGCGTAGTCACACTAGATATTGGCTTGCTGGTAGCGGGCACCAAATACCGGGGTGAATTTGAAGAGCGCTTGAAAAAAATTATGGATGAAATCCGCTCAGCGGGGAATGTCATCCTAGTAATCGACGAAGTTCACACCCTGATTGGTGCAGGTGCCGCAGAAGGTGCCATCGACGCGGCAAACATCCTGAAACCCGCCTTGGCGAGAGGGGAATTGCAGTGCATCGGCGCAACCACGCTAGATGAGTACCGCAAGCACATCGAACGGGATGCCGCCCTAGAGCGTAGATTCCAGCCGGTGATGGTCGGTGAGCCGACGGTTGCCGAAACTATTGAGATTTTGTACGGGTTGCGCGAACGCTACGAGCAACACCACAAACTGAAAATCTCCGATACAGCCGTAGAAGCTGCTGCCAAGCTTTCAGATCGTTATATTTCCGACCGCTACTTGCCGGATAAAGCGATTGACCTGATTGATGAAGCCGGAAGCCGCGTGCGCCTGCTCAACTCTCAGTTGCCCCCCGCAGCGAAGGAATTGGATAAAGAACTGCGTCAGGTTCTCAAGGATAAGGATGACGCAGTCCGCAGTCAAGACTTCGACCGGGCAGGAGAACTGCGCGATCGCGAAATGGAAATCAAAGCCGAAATTCGCGCGATCGCTCAAAGCAAAAAGACCGAATCCGACAAACGCGATGATGTTTCCCCCGTCGTTACCGAGGAAGACATTGCCCACATTGTCGCCTCTTGGACTGGAGTGCCGGTGAACAAGCTCACCGAATCCGAATCCGAGAAGCTGCTGCACATGGAAGACACACTGCACAATCGGCTGATCGGTCAAGAAGAAGCCGTCAAAGCAGTTTCCAGAGCCATTCGTCGGGCACGGGTCGGCTTAAAGAACCCCAACCGACCGATTGCCAGCTTTGTCTTCTCAGGGCCAACGGGTGTAGGTAAGACGGAACTCGCAAAGTCTTTGGCTACATACTTCTTCGGTTCGGAAGAAGCGATGATTCGCTTGGATATGTCCGAATACATGGAGCGCCACACGGTTTCCAAACTGATTGGTTCGCCTCCAGGGTATGTCGGTTACAACGAAGGCGGTCAGCTCACCGAAGCAGTGCGTCGTCGTCCTTACACCGTGGTGCTATTCGACGAAATCGAAAAAGCCCACCCGGATGTATTCAATATGCTGCTGCAAATCTTGGAAGACGGTCGCCTGACCGATGCCAAGGGACGCACAGTAGACTTCAAGAACACGCTGTTGATTCTTACCTCCAACATCGGTTCTAAGGTGATTGAAAAAGGTGGAACGGGGCTTGGCTTCTTCGATACCCAAGAGAACGAAGCAGAGGCACAATACACCCGCATTCGCTCGCTGGTGAACGAAGAACTGAAGCAATACTTCCGCCCAGAGTTCTTGAACCGTCTCGACGAGATCATCGTCTTCCGCCAATTGACGAAGGACGAGGTGAAGGAAATCGCCGACATCATGCTCAAAGAGGTGATCGGACGGTTGAGCGAACAGGGAATTATCTTAGAAGTCACGGAACGCTTCAAGGATCGTCTGGTGGAAGAAGGATACAACCCCAGCTATGGTGCCCGTCCGCTGCGTCGCGCCATCATGCGCCTGTTAGAGGATAGCTTGGCTGAAGAAATCCTTAGCGGTCGCGTCTCAGATGGAGACACGGCAATTGTGGATGTCGATGAAACTACCAAGGAAGTGAAAGTGCTGCAAGGTCAGAAGCGAGAATTGCTTCCCCAAGCGGCTGAAAGTTAAAGATTAAAAATTAAAAATGAATCCTAGACAAATTCATTTTTAATTTTTCATGTTATACGGTAGAGAAGCGATAGTTTCTCTACCGTTTTTGTATGTAGCGGGCGTTTGATGAGAGTCTTGCCTCATTTCAAGAAAGCTGAAAAATCAACAATAAGCTTCTTGCAAAAATACCGAACTTTTAATTTTTAAACACAGATGAACTCAGATGTAGAAGCGAAGCAGTTTCCCGTTCCCCAAAAGATAGGGTAAGCTTTCGGAATATCTAATGAAAGCAAAAATTCTATTGAAAAAGAGTTGTCCATTTTTATTACAAGCATTTTTAATTTCTAATTGATTACCGTGTCTTACCTTGCCCGCATTCTGGTTTATCCAATCAAATCTCTAGATGGTGTTTCCGTTACCAAAACAACCATCCTTAAAAGTGGTGCATTACAGTATGACCGAGAGTTTGCTATCTGTGACGCTCAAGGTCGATTCGTGAATGCCAAGCGCAATCCGAAAGTTCACTTACTGCGGACTTCTTTTGACATTGATACGGATACTGAGAAGATTACTCGTGTTTGCTTAGAAGTCCAAGGAACAGAACAAACCCACATTTTTCACATCGATCGGGAACGGAGTGAATTAGAAGCTTGGTTGAGCGACTATTTCGACTTTCCCGTAAAACTCTGCCAGAACTTAGTCTCTGGCTTTCCAGATGATACCAATGCTTCCGGGCCAACAGTCATCAGTACCGCCACGCTGGAGACAGTTGCCTCCTGGTTCCCTCCCCTGACGGGGGATGAATTGCGGCGACGCCTGCGGGCAAATCTGGAAATTGGGGGCGTCCCGGCATTTTGGGAAGATCGGCTGTTTGGGGCGGAAGAGGACGTGGTGCCGTTTCTGGTGCGAGATGTGCAGATAAATGGGGTCAATCCCTGTCAGCGTTGTGTGGTGCCGACACGAGACTCTCTAATGGGCAAGCTTTACCCTAATTTTCAAAAATTATTTGTGCAAGCGCGGAAAGAAACTTTGCCCAGTTGGGTAGACTCATCTCGATTCAATCACTTTTACCGACTCTCGGTAAACACGCGCATCCCTGAATCGGAAGCCGGTAATATTTTACAGGTGGGAGACGAAGTAGAAATTCAAACACTTAAAAACTAAAAATTAGAGATTATATGGCAGAGACAGGAAACAAAGATCAACAGCATCCCCTCCAAGGACGCGATCGCCAACTCGTTAACAGCCTCTTAACCGGGGAAATGAATGATTTCAATCTGGCGGAACTCGCCCGTCTACGCATTCGCTATCGTGGCTTTCCAGGGGCAAGGGAGATTCAACAAGACCTGGATATGATTCTCCGCCAGTGGAACTTGACAGAAGATGCACTCTTTGAAAAAACTCGTCAGATTCATGCTACGAGTGTTGTCTATAAAAGTCGCAGCAAGCGGCAAGATGAAGAAGATTGGAATTAGCGTGCTAGAGCAAATCTCGTTTGGATACAGTATCTTTAAAACCCAAATGTTTTTGCGCGAATGCTTCAGCCCTACATAATTCCAACAGGTGTAGGTGATGCATTGCCTTGTAAGGACGGGGGAATCATTGAAAGCTTCTCTTCTTCTAGCAAAGAGCATGGAACTGAGGCTTGCTAATTCTTATTTTCAGAGTCAGCTAGTGGCTGAATAGATTCTTCCTCCCAGTAAGCGGAAGGTAACGCCTTTCCCATTGGTTCGCGCTGTACAGACTTTAACTGCTTCTTTTGGGCGATGGGTGTCAAAGAAGGCGATGCAAGAGGGAGCAAAGAATTATTCTGCTGCGTTCCGATCCCGGTTCCCGGATTGACCGCTGGCAATCCGGGTTCTAGAACCTCAGCCACTTGAACTTGCTGCTGTAGGTCTTCTGTCGAAGACACCAAATTGCTGAGTCCATTCACCAAATTTCGCAAATTGTTACGGAAAGCTTCATCTCCTGTCAAATCATCCAGGTCAGATGTAATTTTCTGAGCATTTTCAAACGTCATCCGCGCTGAGTCTAAAGTTTGTTGCAATACAACCAAATTCGTTGGACTGTTAAGAGCGGTGGAAAGATCGCGAAAGTTAGCAGATGCTTGCGCTGCATTGATGGACGCCTGCGCCGCATTTGCAGACACGAGTTCTAAGTTACGCCGTAGTTGTCCACCTCCAAACTGGTTGACTTGCCCTGTTAGGTTACTTGCACTCAGGCGCAGCTGTTCGCTGGCTTGGCTAAAGTTGTTCAAGGTACTGACGAGAGTCGAGCGGTTGCCTACGACCAGACTATTCATATTATCGACGAGCCGATTTACCTGGGTGGCAGTCCCGCTATATTGATTCGCGGTCCTAGAAATCTGATTGGCTGCCAAAGCAACTTGATTGCTGGTTTGATTGGCAGCACTCGTCACTGAATTGGCTGCGACTGAGAAGTTTTTAATTTCTTGTTGCACTGAGCGACTCAAACCTGTGAGTTCGCGGGTAAGTTGAGATACCCCAACGGCGGCGACGCTGGTATTTTTAGCAACTGAGTTGAGGTTGGCAAAGAATGCGGGGTCGCTGTAGAGATTGGCGATGCGGGTGGTGCTGCGAAGCAGTTCATCAAAACTGACCCCAATTTGACCTTGCAGACGATCCTCGTCACAAACAATCAGGCTAGACTGGCATTGCGGATCGAGCGGATTCGCTACCTTCGCGTCTGGCTGGAAGGGCTTCAGGGGAGTAATGTCAATCGAAGTTTCGCTGAGCAGACCGGATTGATTGGCTTCAACGACGACATCACGCGGAATCAGTAAGTCAGCCGGTGCAATTTCCATCACCACATCGACGCCATTCGAGCCTGGGTTGATGGCAGTAATTTTCCCAACATTGACGCCGCGATAGCGGACGGGTGCGCCAGCTTGCATCCCGCCAGCATTGACAAATTCTGCCACGACTGTGTAGCTACGGCTACCGGGGTTCATCCCGCGTATCCACAAAATCAGACCCCCAAACAAGAAAAGGGACAGCAGGATTAACAAACCGACGGAGCCTTCTCGAACCGTTCGCGATCGCATCTGTTCTCCTCATACCATTAACAATTAAGAATTAAAAATGCTTACATTAAAAATTCTGCCTTTTTTAATTTTTAATTTTTAATTGATTTTAGCCGATGACGTGAATTGGGCCGGTTACACTTCCACTAAAAAATTGTTGAACGATAGGATTTTGGGTGGTATCAATCTCGCTGACGGCACCTTCCCACTGTACCTGTCCCTGATAGAGAAATATCACTCGGTCAGCAGTGCGGCGAATGGTGCTTTCTTGGTGCGTCACCATGACATAACTGCTACAACTGTCTGGTATTTCCTGCAACTGACGAACTAAATCTTCAATCACTGTGGAAGCAATGGGGTCAAGACCAGCAGTAGGCTCATCATAGAGTAAAACTTCTGGGTTGTCTTGGGGATGGTCTGGATTGGACATAATCGCACGGGCGAAACTCACCCGCTTTCGCATTCCACCCGATAATTGCGAGGGGTAGCGATCGCTAACCCCTGGCAACCCAACCATCTCTAGCTTTTCCTCCACCAATTCTCGTATCCGCCGACGCGACAGTTTAGAACGCTGAAACAGCAGAAAGCCGACATTTTCTTCCACCGTCAGCGAATCGAATAAAGCCGCTTGTTGGAACACCATCCCAATTCCAAGGGGATCTTCGGCATCTTCAATTAAGCCGCGACGTCGCTTTCCCAGGATATAAACTTCACCAGAATCAGGAGCCAAAAGTCCCGCAATAATCCGCAAAATCGTCGATTTACCAGTCCCGGAGGGGCCAATAATTGCCAGCGCATCGTCCCGATAAATTGTCAGATCGACCCCATCTAAGATGACATTGTTGCCAAAGGATTTAGAAATTCCCTTCAGTTCGATGAGTGGCTCTGCCATAGAAAGATTGGGGATTGGTAAAAAGTTTTGAGTTTTGAGTTTTGAATTAAAGAACTCTTTTATAACTCAAAATTCAACGCTCATAAATTAAAAATTTTAATTTTAATTTATGGGCGTTGAATCGAAAAACTCTCTAATCACTCAACACTCAACACACTCTCAGTCCTGATTACCGAACACTCTGACGAACTCCATTCGCTGTAGCTGCGTTGGTTTCTGCTGAGGGCGCTTCCAGTCCAAAGACGCGACCAAACACTTTTTCTACCTTATAGCCGGAATCAATCGACTCCAAGGGGTCTTTGCGGAGCCGGTGACGCAGACACAGGGTGATGATGCGGTGGATATCGTCTACGGTGACTTCAGTGCGTCCTTCTAGGGCAGCGATCGCGCGAGCGGCTCGGTTCGTAACCATATCGCCCCGTAAGCCGTCTACATCCAACTCCGAACAAACTTCGGAGATTTTCACCCGCAAGTCATAGTCCATCGTCACCGAGGACAGGCGTTCCTGAGCGCTGACGAGCTTTTGTTGCAATGCTTGTTGCTGCGGAAGATATTTTTCCAGAAACTTCGGGGGATTTTGGTCAAACTCAGCCCGTTGCTCTACAATTTCCACTCGCAGCGCCGGTTCCTTCACCGTGCGAATTTCTGCGTGCATTCCAAAGCGGTCAAGCAGTTGAGGTCGCAGTTCGCCTTCTTCCGGGTTGCCGGAACCGACTAGCACAAATCTCGCCGGGTGACGGATAGAAATTCCTTCCCGTTCGACGGTGTTCCAGCCGCTTGCCGCTGAGTCGAGCAGCACATCGACTAGGTGGTCGTCAAGTAGGTTGACTTCATCCACATAGAGAATGCCTCGGTTGGCTTTCGCGAGGAGTCCAGGTTCAAAGGCTCTGACTCCTTGGGATAAAGCTTTTTCAATGTCGATAGTGCCGCAGACGCGGTCTTCTGTCGCACCGAGCGGCAGGTCAACCATCGTCACTTTTTTGTGGGCGACGGGAATTTCTTCCTGTTTCGCCAAGCGATCGCGCACGCTGTCGCTCATCAAATCGGGGTCTCTTGGATGACTATTAAACGGGTCATCGGCAACGACTTCGATTTCTGGCAACAGGTCAGCCAAAGCCCGGATCGTGGTGGATTTGCCCGTTCCGCGATCGCCCATAATCATCACGCCGCCAATGTAGGGGTCAATCACATTCAGCAGCAAGGCCAGTTTCATCTCTTCCTGACCCACGATAGCAGTGAAAGGAAAAACGACACGGCGTGCCGTAGGGGACGCTGAGGCTGTCGGACTCACAGAATTGTTACCCATCTTATTATTCACCGCCTTTCATTGTGCCACTTTTCGCTTCATCCGAACCGAAAATTCCGAATCCATTGAAGATGAGTGAATTCAGAATTTTGCTAAACGGCATGGGTTCAATTTTTCTGAAGCGATCGCATTTTTTAGGCAAATCTTCGTGTAAAACATTTTTCAAACGATGTCAATCCCCCCTCACCTGTAGCACCCACATCCTGACTACCGCCTGACTACCGGATGATGTTTACGCGGGAGCGCTAGGAAGCCGTTTCAACTCCTGTAGCACCTCTGTAGCTGACTGGTAACGAGTCACAAAGTGGAAGTGCACCATCTTATCCAAAATCTCGGCAAATTCGTCTCGCACTGAGGCAAATTCGCGCCAATTAATGTTGCCGGTGTTCCGGTCAGTTTCCAGCTTACTAGGCGGTATCCCCGTCACTGCCTCCACCCCAATCATGCCCAAGGCGTAGATATCACTGCTGAACCTAGGGTGTCCGTCGTATTGCTCAGCCGGAGTATAACCACGGGTGCCGATAGCAATGGTGCGGTTTTCCTGTTCGCTTTCTTCTTGGGGCTGAATCTGTTTCACGGCACCAAAGTCAATTAAAACTAAGCGACCGTCTTTTTCTCGGCGAATAATATTACTCGGCTTAATATCCCGGTGGATGACTTGATTTTCATGGATAAATACCAGAATTTCCAGCACCCCGCACAGGATTTCCACCACTTGCGCTTCCGGTAGGCGCTTATCTATCAATAGTTCATCCGTGAGCGGATGACCTTTAATAAATTCTTCAATTAAATAGAATTCTTCGTTTTCTTCAAAATAGGCAAGTAACTGCGGAATCTGAGAATGGTGCCCCAAGCTTTCCAGAATGGCGGCTTCTGTAAAAAATAGCCGTTTTGCCAATTTCAAGAATTTTTCATCCCGAAGCGCAGGCATTAAATGCTTAACCGCACACTGGGGCTTACCAGGTCGCATGGTATCTTCGGCTAAATACGTATGACCAAACCCGCCCGAAGCCAGAGGTCGAAGAATCTTGTAGCGTCCCATCAATAGAGATGGTCGCAGGGAGTCGCCGTACTTTACGGGAGAGGAATCTAATAATCGCTGGCGCTCCAGTCGCTCAGGTTCTGTAATTACATCTAAGCTAGGCTGCCACGGCTGAGTCTCATCATCATCATCATAATCATCGCGATTAGGCAGAACTGATAGGGGAGCTGGCGCGATCGCAGTTGCTACCTCTGCTTCTTCCTCAGTCTGTGGTTCCTGATTCTTCTGTTGGAGAAGTGCTTGCATCTGCGCCAGGTTGAATTGCTGTTCCTGAACCAGAAGCGCGATTTTTTTCTGATTTTGTTCGGCTTGGTGAGAGCTATAAGCCACGACACCGGCAGCTGTACCCACCAACGCGATCGCAGAGGGAACCACTGGCACCCATCCCGCCTGGGTAAACAGCACCCAACACGACCCAAACAGGACACCCAGCGCGGCTCCCTGTCCCAGTAACAAGTGCCCTGGATGCCGCAGCCGCAAAGCCATCAACCCGCCAGTTACAGACCAACCCAGCACCCACAAAGCTTCTCCCCAATCCGACCAGAACCAAAATAAACGACGTCCATCCAGGACAGCACTGAGCATCTGGCTTACCAGATGGGCATGAGTGACAACCCCAGGCATTTTCCGATTTCCCTTCTGTGAGCCGCTGTAGGGAGTATAGAAAGCGTCATCAATGCTGGAAGCAGTAACCCCGATGAGAACGATGCGGTCTTTTACCCAGCTAGGGTCAAACTGACCGTTGAGGACTTGACTCATCGTTACCTGGTTAAAAGGGCGATTGGCAGAGCGGTAATTGATGAGGATTTGGTACCCCCGTGCATCCAGACCTTGATATCCTCCATCATTAGGCTCCAGAGGTTTGAAGACAGTGTTGTTCCAACGGAGAGGTGGGGTGTCTGAAGCAACGATTCCTTCTTTTTCCAAGTAACGTTGAACCAGTTGGAAGCTAAAGGAGTTCGGGTTAGGACAAGGCTTGTGAGCGGAGGGAGAGACAAATAACAAACCCCGACGGATAACGCCATCAGAATCAGTCCTCCCGATATCGGCAAAGCCAGCCTGGTCATCAGCAATATTGGGTGGTGGTGGAGTGCCAGGACCTTCCGACTCTTTGACGGCACACACCGGAACGATGCGGCGATCGCTACTCATCAGCTTGGAGAATGCCGCATGACCTGGTTCTACTGGCAAATCGCGATAAATATCTAGCCCGACAGTACGCGGCTCGTTTGCCAGCAGTTTTGCCAGCATCTGATGCATTCGTTCGTCAGACAGGGGATATTGCTTGTAGGTTTGGATGTCTGCTTCGGTAACAGCAACTACCAAGATCCGGGGATCTGGCTCTTCGGCTGGTCGTAACCGCATCATCTGGTCATAAGCACCTAGTTCCAGCGTCTCCAGCAGACCTTGTTGCCGGACTCCCAGCACTAAGAGGGAGACCACCACACTGACCACCAGTGCTGGTTGTCCCAAGATTAAGGCAGCAGTGCGTCTTAGGTGCGATCGCACTGTATGGAAATTCCCCTTTGAAAGCCGATCTATCACAGGAACGTTGTCAGGTTAGAAAGTAAAAAGCTTAATTAAAAGGTTGGAATGGTTAAAACTTACCGATCTTAACAAGCGATCGCTACGACGTATGGGAATACTTACCGCGTAAACATTTGCTTGCGTTACCCTAGCCCTGCTGTCCGATAACAGCCTGCTTTTGCCACTTCAAGCCTGCATGGCTTTTAGAAATAAATGCCTCCTGTCCCTATTTGCATTCTAGTGTTCGTAACTGACTGTGAGTATCGCTCTGCCATTTCGATCGAGCGGTTATTTTGCTTTAGTCCTTTGTCACTCTAGTCCTTCTGTACCATATTTAAGCCTTGGCTGTAACTTTCTTAGGTGGTTATTTTGCGTGCTCTTTCGCTTGAGATACATTCATCGCTAGTTTTGGGGTTGGCAGATTCTTTAGCAATTGAGCGTGCGAGGGGAGAGACGGCAAAATTGGTAGTAGACAGTAGAAAAATAGATTCATTACTTCTAGTTTTTTCTCTAAAAGAAGTATTTTTCAGCTAAAATCTGCCGCATTGCTAGGAATAATGATAATTTTTGTCCGCTCCTGAATTCGGATTTTTTATTAGACGTTACTCTATACTTTCTTCTTGCTTTGTCTACGGCTAAGCTTTTTACAATTTCAATTTAATAATTCAGCCAAGATTGAAACAAAATTAATAATTAAAAATAATTTTAATAAAACCATAAGCGTATTTTATGAAAACAATCTTACCTATTTTGTCCTCATGCAGGCAGATAAGATTCACGCTCCTCAATTCTCTTGATTTCAGCGCCAAGCTGGCTTTCTCCCCAATAGTTTGGAGAGGACTGCGATAAATGGTAGTCAATCGGGCAA
The DNA here is from genome assembly GCF_039961915.1 of Trichocoleus sp. DQ-A2. Lineage (NCBI taxonomy): Bacteria > Bacillati > Cyanobacteriota > Cyanophyceae > Leptolyngbyales > Trichocoleusaceae > Trichocoleus > Trichocoleus sp. DQ-A2. The sequence continues at coordinate 12,187 of NZ_JAMPKD010000041.1, read as the reverse complement.
AATGTTAATTTTCGCAGGTTCCAGCTACTTAAATTGATTCGCACTCACTTCAGACTTTCCGGTTGGGTTTCGCACAAAGACGAAACCCAACACCTCCCTTAGTTTTTGTTGGGTCACTCTCTCTTGAAGACTCCGTCTACATGACCTCAAACCAACCTACAATGATAGATAAGCTGGGTGAGAGGATTTATTAATCCGTGTCCGATGCTTCAGAGCGAATTAGGTGTACGTTTTGTTCCCAATTAACCCCATCAAAAGGCACAATGCGAAAGCGAGACACCACATCCTCATCCAGACAACGCACGTTGACATCAATAGATTCGGGATGGGAACGGGGACGATAAAAAGGGTGAATCCCACAAATACGGCAGAAGGTGTGCTTAGCAACACCCGTGTTGAAGGTGTAGGTTGTCAATAAGTCTGCACCGCTTAGCAAGGTAAAACGTTCGGACGGCACAATTAGATGTAAAAATCCCTTCTTCCTACAGATGGAACAGTTGCAGTCATCTGCCTTATGTTCGTCAACGATTACCCGAAAGCGGACTGCGCCACAGTGACAGCCGCCTTCGTAGGTAATTGGTTCTTCTGTTTGTGCGCTCATATTAGTCATTCACGGTTAGCAGAGTTTGGTTGATTTCCAGTTCCTAGTCTATTGTTAATGGCTATTTTCTAGCACTTCTCTCGCAAATAATGGTTAAAGTGTAGAGAAAAGCGTGGTTCGCTACTTTTATGACCGCTCTACAACTATAATAAATTAAACATAAATATATATTTCTTTATGAGCTTAAAAGTAAATATTGTTTAGTATAAACAAAAACCAATTTTAAAATCAGTTAGGAAATTCTAACGTAAAAGAGCCATTACTTAGGTTTTCTCAGGAGGTAATGTTTTTTATCGAGCTGCAATGAGTTATTATAATTGCTGGCTCAAATATCTATGATAGACATAGCCTTTTTAGAAAGCGAACGATTGAGTTGGTATAGCATTTAACATTACATAGCCATAACTGAGGCATTCAAACCCATCAAACAACTTGCTATTTAGTCCATTAAATTAGTTTTTTGATAAACAAAGATAAAAAATTTAGTCCCTCTATCTCTATGAAAAAAAAGGGGTAAGAGATTACAAAATGGACGCAAATCACCAGCCAATTGGGCATGACTATTTACAAGGTGAAGGTGCTTCTGGAGAGTTACAACAAACTATTGCAGGTGCAGATGTAGAACGTCCCCAACTTGAGGAAGAACTGCGGAACACGAGAGCTGAACTAGAAGCATACCGAACACTGTACAACAAGACTCCCTGTATTCACTTTACTTTGGATTCAGAAGGAGTCGTTGTTGGGGTTAATCAGTTTGGAGCGGCTCGTCTTGGTTATAGCGTCCAAGAGTTGGTTGGAAAAACAATTTTCAGCACTTTTGCTCCTGACGAGCGAGAAAAGTTAAAAACTGAGTTTGCTCAGTTTTTGCAACAAGCAATTCAAGAAGCATTTGAGTTGAGTTCAGGGATCGAGTCAAACGCTTTGGTTACTAGTTGGGAATTGCGCGCCTGTTGCAAAGACGGCAGCATTTTCTGGGTAAATGTTACCGCTAGCATTGTACAAAGAACGAATACGGATAGAGTTGTCCTCCTGGTTTGCGATGACATAACTGAGCGCAAACAAGCACAGGAACGTCTACATTTACTGGAGCAGGTTCTCCGTGATTGCTGCAATGGCATTGTCCTTACCGACTCCAATCAACCAGATAATCCAATTATTTATATCAATCCAAGTTTTGAGCGTTTAACAGGCTACTCTGCTGAGGAAATCATAGGGTACAACTGCCGCTTCTTGCAGGGCGCTGACACTGCTCAGCCAGCACTTGATGAGCTACGAATGGCGATTAGGGAAGCTAGAGAATGCCATGTCACCTTACGCAACTATCGCAAAGATGGCACCCTTTTCTGGAACGAACTCTATCTTTCCCCAATCGGGAGTCCACAAGGGAATCTAATCGGTTTTGTGGGGATTCAGACTGACATTACCGAGCGCAAACAGGCAGAAGAGGCACTAAGCAAAAGCGAAGCAAAAAATCGCGCTCTTATAAGTGCCATCCCGGATTTGATCTTCCGAATTAGCAAAGATAGCACTTATTTGGACGTCAAAGCAGCTAGAGACTTTGATACGTTCTTACCTGCTCAGGAATTCTTAGGTAAAAAGTTAGACGAGGTTTTGCCCACAGAAGTCGCTGAGAAAGCCAAATACCATGTGGAGCAAGCACTTTCTACGAACGAAATCCAAATCTTCGAGTATCAGCTTCCCAAAAATGGCTATTTGCACGATTACGAGGCGCGGCTAGTTGTCAGTGGGGAAGATGAAGTTTTAGTCATTGTGCGCGATATTAGCGATCGCAAAGCCGCGGAAGAGTCACTAAGACAGCAAACCGAGCGGGAACGACTGCTGAGGGCGATGCTAGAACGCATCCGTCAGTCTTTAAATTTAGACGAGATTCTCAACACGACGGTGTCTGAAGTCCGGCAATTTCTCGCCTCCGATCGAGTGATCGTTTTCCGCTTTCAGCCGGACTGGAGTGGAGTCGTGGTAGTGGAGTCTGTCGCCAACGGTTGGACTCCAATCCTGGGAACAACAATCCACGATCCTTGCTTTGAACAAGTCTATGTCCAGTACCAACAGGGTCGCACTAAAACTATAGAAGATATTTATACAGCCGAGTTGAGTCAGTGTCACATCGATTTACTACATCGGCTTCAAGTTAGAGCCAGCTTGATAGTCCCGATTCTGCAAGGAGAGGAATTGTGGGGACTGCTAATTGCTCATGATTGTTCGCAACCCCGACAGTGGCAACAGTTGGAAATTGATTTGCTTAGTTCACTGGCAACCCAGGTAGCGATCGCAATTCAGCAAGCCGAACTCTACAACCAAATGCAACAGCAAGCTCAGCGCGAGCAAGCACTGAATCGGTCTATTTCTGCAATTCGTAGCTCTCTAGAATTAGAAGTAATTTTTGCCACAGCCACAACGGAAATTGGTCAGCTTTTGCACATCGACCACGTTTCCATCCTGCAATATCTTCCGCAGCGGCAGGTTTGGCTGAATGTGGCACTTTACTATCAAGGTTCCAGTTTGTCGAGCAGGCTGGGTATGGAATTTCCAGATGTAGACAATTTGTTGGGAGGGCAACTCAAGCAGTTACAAGTGGTTTCCATTCACGATACTCAGACTATCGAGGATGAGGGGAATAAGCCTCTAGCAGAGGCTTATCCGGGTGCTTGGTTGTTGGTACCGATACACTTTCAAGGAGACCTCTGGGGAATCTTAACACTATCGATGGAAGGTCGTCCTCGCTACTGGCAAGATTCAGAGGTAGACCTGGTTTGTGCATTCGCGGCTCAACTGGCGATCGCGATTGGGCAATCCACCCTGTTTAAGCAGGTGCAGCAGCTGAACGCCAATCTAGAACGCCAAGTGCAACAACGGACGACCCAACTGCAAAAAGCGCTTGGCTTTGAAGCCGTGCTAAAACGCATCACCGACAAAGTCCGCGATAGTCTCGACGAAAGCCAGATTTTACAGGTAGCCGTTCGAGAGTTAGCGCTTTCATTTAATATGGGCAGCTGTCATGCTTCGCTCTACAACCTGGAGCAAGAAACTGCCACAATTTGCTACGAGTACGCCACCTCAATGCCTTCCTCGCAGGGTCAGGTGATGCAAATGGCAGACTTCCCGGAAATTTACGCTCCTCTACGACAAGGTAAATGTTTCCAATCTTGTTCAATCAGTCCCGACTTTGTCCGGAGTAAGGTGGCGATGTTGGCTTGCCCGATATTGGACGATCAAGGAGTGCTGGGGGATTTGTGGTTATTCCATCGCCCAGACTATACCTTCAAAAAACTAGAGATCCGGCTGGTGCAACAAGTGGCGAATCAATGCGCGATCGCAATCCGTCAAGCCCGATTTTATCAAGCATCCCTGGCACAAGTGGAGGAACTAGAAAAACTCAATCGGCTCAAAGATGAATTCCTCAGCACCGTTTCTCACGAATTACGTTCGCCCGTATCCAACATGAAAATGGCAGCTCAGATGTTGGAAATCACCCTCAAGCGCGAGGGTGTCTTGGATGCCAAAATACCAAAACCCCCTACAGAGGTCAGCAAAGTCAGTCTCTACTTGCAGATATTGCAGAAGGAATGCAAACGGGAAACCGATTTAATCAACGATTTGCTTGATTTACAACGCCTAGAGGCAGGGACGCGACCCCTGGATTTAGACGTCATCGAACTTCATCTCTGGTTGCCCCAAATTGTAAAACCTTTTCAAGAGCGTGCCCAAAACCGCCAACAAATCTTGCAGGTTGACATCCCTTCTCAATTACCTCGTTTAGTTTCCGATTCATCTAGTTTGGAACGCATCCTCGCAGAGTTGCTCAACAATGCTTGTAAATACACTCCCCCAGGAGAAAAAATTGTCCTCACCGCCGAAGCGAAATCGGGAACTCTTCAATTGAGTGTCAAAAATTCTGGGGCTGAAATTCCTCAGAGCGAGCTAACCCGGATTTTTGATAAATTTTACCGAGTTCCCAATGCCGATCCCTGGAAGCAAGGCGGAACTGGCTTGGGGCTGGCACTGGTGAAGAAACTGACAGAGCATTTAGGAGGCGAAATCTGGGTTGAGAGTGGATCGGGTCAAACCGGCTTTCTCATAGAGCTACCGATTAATTTTGCTTATAGTTAACTTTCCCCAACGCCTTCCCCAACCCCAAGGGAAACACGAAGGCATCTCATCCCTGCGGTGTGGCAAATCTAGCGATTTTGGTTTGGATGCACTACGGTTTAACCCTATCCCATCCGCGGAAAGGGGTTCCATATCCCCGCCGGGTGAATAGCGAGGGGTTGAGGGCGAGGTTCCAAGTGGATTGCACCCCTGAGTGAGAACCGCTATAAAGTACGGATGTCAATTCGTTGCTTCTTAAATCTCTACAATTTTTTTTTAGCTGGACAACTGACATGATGTGGTTTTGAATGTAAGAGCATATACGAGGTCGTAACAAACGCCTCCCTATCCCATCTACTTCAGTTGCTAATTTAGTTGCTAAGTTAACCCGATTTGAGTAGGGTGTTAAGTTATGATTCTCGGAGTGCATCAGTTGCGACTATTTGTGGTTCAGTTACCGTTGAAAAGCAAGAGCGATGAGTGAAAAGAGTACAGCATTTCTGGCCGGGGCTGCCTTCGCCGGAATTGCAGCTTTCGTCTTGCTTAGAACTGGCGGGAATCCCAGTCAAGCCAACCTGCCGACTTACCTGCCCTCGCCACCGCAGCCAGGACAGCCCTACGGCACGATGCCGCAGCTGCCGCCTCCGCCTCCAACTGCGGCTGGTGTCTCACCGGATACGACTCCCTATTGCTTACAGCAGCAGAGCGAAACTCAAAGGCTAAAAGATCGGCTGGAACAGCAACAAAGTGAAACCGAACAGGTGAAAGCCCAGCTGCGGAATCAGCAAATGGTGATTGAGGCTCTGACTACGCAGGCAAAAGCAAATGTCTATCCTCCGCCGGTCAACCCAACCCAAGCCTTGCCTGCTGTTCAAGAGCAACAGCCGTTAAATCCCATGCTGACAGGCATCCTCTGGGCAGTAGGAGGCATGGTTCTCACTGTCATTAGTGGGGTTGTGCTGGCAGCAGCCTTTGCTTTGCTGTCGCAACAGCAGCGTCCTCCCCGGACAGTACAAGTGATTCACCCCATCCAGCCCCCTCCGCCAACCTTATCTCACAGACGGCGTTCTGAGTTTCTGCCCCCGCAGCTAGAAGGTAGGCGGAATGACTCCATCGACTACGACAGGTAGACAAACGTTGACCGCTTCTCAGCTATCGAGCAGGATGTTGTGTCATTGCAGCTAGGGTTGAAGTTCGGATAAATCCGAAGCCAGCAGATGGTCAATCAATTCGATTACCCCAGCACCGCGATCGCCCTTCGTGACAAAATCGGCAATCTCTTTGAGCATGGGCAGGGCGTTGACGACGGCGACGCCACACTCGCACAGGTTCAGCAAGGCGCTATCGTTTTCGGCATCGCCAACGCCTACGGTGTTGTGCGGCGATAATCCCAATTCGCTCAATGCCACGCTTAACCCAGAGGCTTTGTATCTTCCAAGCAATTGAACGCTATAGTTGCTTTGATTTTAATGGGAATAGGCGGCGTTACTGCTCTTACAGGTAGAGATAAGTTAGTTTTATCAATTTAAAGTGCCTGACTTAGTTGTTGAATTTCTCTACGGGCGTATTTCAAGGGTTGTTTTTGACAGGTTCTAGCCCGCAGTTGCAGTAAGCGATCGCCCAATCTTCTTGCGCCTGCACAACTAAGACGCGCATGGCTGACTCGTCGCTAGCAATGTCTTCATCTATCGGCGATCGCTCATTTTTTCGAGTCGAGTTTTAAACCCAAAACTGCCGAGTGAAGTCAGCATCGCCCCAATGTGCCTGAGAAGCGAATGGATATAGACAACTAACGCAATTGAGCGCGTTAGTTGCCTTCTGAAACGGCACTCTGAATCTAGGGCAGATATCCCGATAAAAAAGTGCCACTTGAGGGACACCTGGCAATACTTTTTCAATCGCTTCAATTCCCTTTAAGTTGGCTGGGTAATAGAGTAGGGTTAAGCCTCAATGAAATATTTTTTAAAATGTCAGCTTGACTTTCTTCTCTAGTCATTACAGCGTCTTGCTTGCGATCGCTTCCCTCGTTCCAGGTAAACTTAAACGAGACGTAATTTCAGCCGCTATGCATCAACGAGTTTGTTTAGTTGATAGCAATCCTTATTCATTCATAAACTAGGATTTCACTAATTACTCCTTTTTGACATTCAATATGATATTTTGCGGCTTTTAAATACCTTGAGAGTGACAAGAGCCGACTTCCTTTGCATCCCTCTTAAGTTCTCTTCGCCAAAGATATTTTTTCAAAGAGGTGCATATCAAACGGAAAATGCTATAAATTCAAACTAAATCTTTAGGATAGAAAAACCAGCCCTTCTTTTTTTTGTCGTCAGCTAAAAGCCTTAATAGATAACAACTATTGGGCTTGCATCCTCCAGCAATGGGTGGATGATTGAAAATTCTCAACATATATTAGGGATATGACAATTCTGTAGCTATCTATGAGCTACTGCATCAATCCCTGCTGCCCCAAACCTAACGATCCAGCCAACGCCAACAACCGTATTTGCCGCAATTGTGGCTCAGAGTTGCTGGTACAAGGGCGCTATCAGGTCATGCGCCTACTGAGTGACAACAGCGGCTTCGGCAATATTTATGAAGCCTACGAGGGCGCAACCCCCAAAATCCTGAAGATCCTCAAAAAAGATCACAACACGAATGCCAGAGTCGTCGAGCTATTTCAGCAAGAAGCCATTGTATTAAGCCAGCTGAATCATCCCGGCATCCCCAAAGTTGAGCTTGATGGATACTTTCAGTTTTATCCCAGAAACAGCCGAGAGCCAGTGTATGGCATCATCATGGAGAAAATTGATGGTCCCAACTTAAAAGAGTGGATGCAACAACAGGGCGATCGCCCTCTCGATCAGCGGCTAGCTCTTGACTGGTTAAAACAGCTCGCTGAGATTTTACATCTTGTCCACCAAAAAAACTATTTCCATCGTGATATTAAACCCGCAAATATCATGATGCGCTCCACAGGGCATCTGGTATTAATTGACTTTGGCACCGCCAGAGAGATGACCTATACTTACCTTGCGGAAGTCGGCGGCGCAGGCAGTGTCACGAGGATTAGTTCTGCTGGCTATACACCTCCAGAGCAAGAAAAAGGTCATGCTGTACCCCAGTCAGATTTCTATGCCTTGGGCAGAACTTTTGTTTATCTGCTGACTGGCAAACTAGCAACAGATCGCGCAATTTATGAACCTTTAACGGATAAATTTAATTGGCGCAATCATGCACCGGGTATTTCACCCTTACTGGCAGATTTTATTGATAAACTGATGGCTCCTACCGCAGGAGCGCGGCACAAAAATACTCAAGAAATTTTAGATGAACTCGCTAAAATTTCACAGTCTTTATCTAGACATAAACCTTCTCCTAATTTTAGTCTGATTGGTATCGGGGCAATTGTTGGGATACTTCCACCTTGGAAGCCTTCATTAGCCCCAACGATCATTGTTAGTAAGAAAAATAAAAATAAATGGTTGGTGGGGGGAGCCGTTGCTTGCTTGGTCGGATTAGGAGGATATGGAATTTGGCAACTCTCTTACCAAGACGCACCCAAAGTTATCGCTTATGAAAATCTTTCGGGAGTTAAAACGCTTCATGGGCATGAAAGCCAGGTAAATTCTCTGGCGATTAGCCCGGATGGACAAATTTTAGCCAGTAGCAGTGCCGATAAAACAATCAGAATTTGGAACAAGTCTACATCCAAAGAGATTCGCGTCATAAAAGGGCATGGCAGCTACGTGAATTCTCTAGCGATTAGCCCAGATGGAAATACATTAATAAGTGGCAGCGCCGATAAAACAATCAAAATTTTGAATATTTCTACTGGTCAAGAAATCCGTAGATTGAAGGGACATTCTAGCCCTATTAATTCTGTTGCGATTAGCTTTGATTGGCAGACTCTAGCCAGTGGCAGCGCCGATAAAACAATTAAAATCTGGAATATTTCTACGGGTAAAGCAATCCGCACACTTCAAGGTCATTCCCAACCTGTTAATTCCGTTGCAATTAGTCCAGATGGGCAGACTTTAGCCAGTGCTAGTGCCGATAAAACAATTAAAATTTGGGATATTTCTACTGGCAAAGCAATCCGCACGCTTCAGGGTCATTCTCAACCTGTTAATTCTGTTGCGATTAGCCCGGATGGGCAGATTTTAGCCAGTGCTAGCGCCGACAAAACAGTTAAGATTTGGGATTTAAACACTGGGAAAGAAATTCACACCCTCACTAGGCATCCTAACTATGTAAATTCGGTTGCGATTAGCTCAGATGGACAAACTTTAGTCAGTGGCAGTGCGGACAAAACAATTAAAATTTGGAATCTTTCGACGGGTGAAGAAATTCGCACGCTTACCGGGCATTCTAGCTGGGTTAAATGTATTGTGATTAGCCCGGATGGACAGACGATTGCTACTGGCAGTGGTGACAGTACTATCAAAATTTGGCAGGTGCCGATCGCAGATGCCCGATGACTCACGGGGATATGGGCAGAGGCGGCTGTTAGATGTTTATCAGCGTCCCTTGTGCGATCGCGCTACAATCTAGCACTATAGGAACTTGTTAACAGTATTTTATCGATATTTTCCTAGATATAAATAATTTTTTTATAGTTTATCTGTCTCTATTTAGATAATTATTCAAAAGTTAAATCATTATTCATGGTTTAGCGCTAAATCAACTATAGCAGTTCTCACTTGAGTGCAGTATAGACTCGGAACCTCACCCCCAGCCCCTCTCCGTGAACGGAGAGGGGGGAATATTGAGGAATATTGAACCCCTCCCTGTGAACGGGGTGCGGCAGGGGTGGGGTTAAACCGTACTACATCCAATAGAGAATTGCTATAACCTTAGAAATAAATTATGAATATATTTATTTTTATAATAGAAGCTGTGTTATCTAGATACTGACCATAGACAGAGTCAAAATTATGAATTTTTAATTAAAATCAACAACATTTTGTAAGCGGAAAATAGGAATGAATTTTCAAACATCGGTATCAACAGCATGGGGGAAAATTCAGGCAATGATCGATGGCCTGATTGTCATGCTGCCCAATATTGTATTAGCACTAATCGTCTTCACACTATTTTTTTTTGCAGCAAGAGCGATTAAGGCGACGGTCAGACGGCTTACCAGAAGGCATCGACAAGCTCGGAATCTGGGTCTGGTGTTAGGTCGTTTGTCGCAGGGAATTATTATTTTAATTGGTCTATTTGTAGCATTATCTATCGTTATCCCGACATTCCAAGCCGGAGATTTAATTCAACTGCTAGGGATTAGTGGGGTCGCAATTGGTTTCGCGTTCCGCGATATTCTTCAGAATTTTCTGGCTGGTATTTTAATTCTGTTGACCGAGCCATTCCAGCTTGATGACCAAATCGTATTTAAAGACTTTGAAGGAACGGTTGAAAACATCCAGACGCGAGCCACGACCATTAGAACCTATGATGGTCGTCGCATCGTGATTCCGAATTCTGAGCTGTTTACAAACTCGGTAACGGTGAACACTGCTTTCGAGAATCGCCGCCTTCAGTACGACGTGGGTATTGGTTACGGCGACGACATTGACCGGGCAAAACAACTGATTCTGGAAGCGATCGCTAGCGTCGATGGTGTTTTGGAAGATCCAGCTCCCGACGCCCTTGTAGTGGATCTAGCTGACAGTACGGTGAATATCCGCGCCCGTTGGTGGGTACAGCCGCCGCGACGTGCAGATATTCTCGATAAGCAGGATCAAGTTCTCGCTGCCATTAAGAATAAGCTCACGGCTAACGGCATTGATATGCCCTTCCCGACTCAGCAAATCCTGTTCCACGACCAAACCGAAGAGACAGATGGCGATCGCGCTCGTCAGCGTGAAGGATGGCCCGCTGGGAAACAAGAAGTGCCAAAACCCCGCAGTATCGGCGGTTCCCTCCGGAAGCTAGCAGAAATGCGTGCCCAAAGAGATGGAAATGGCAGCCATAGAGACGAGAACCCCGATCGCCCTCATAGAACCGACAATAATTGATGAGAAATAATAGATGAAAAACATCAAGCTGAGCAAACTGTGGGACTCGCTCCACTCTAGCTACTGGTTCGTGCCAACCCTGATGGCGCTCAGCGCGATCGCCTTGGCATTCGGAATGTTAAGCCTCGATCGAGCAGCCAAATCCGATCCGATAGAGTCGTTGGGCTGGATCTACACCGGCGGGCCAGATGGGGTGAGAACGCTGCTTTCAGCCGTTGCTAGTTCGATGATTACCGTTGCGGGTACTGCCTTCTCGATTACAATTGTTGCCCTCACCCTCGCTTCCTCCCAATTCGGCCCGCGACTGATGCGTAACTTCATGCAGGATACGAGCAATCAAGTCGTCTTGGGCACGTTTATCGGTACGTTCATCTATTGCTTGCTGGTACTGCGAACCGTGCGGGGAGAAGATTACGATGTGTTCGTACCGCAAATCTCCGTCACGATCGGCATGGTGCTAGCGATCGCCAGTATTGGCGTCCTGATTTACTTTATCCATCATGTCTCAACCTCAATGCAGGCATCCCATATCATCAGAGAGGTTGGCAGAGAGTTGGACAATGTCATCGATCGCTTATTTCCGCAGAAGATCGGGCAGGGTAAATCAGCACCAGAGCAGTGGTCGGTGGCGGAAATCCCCGCCGGGTTTGAGGAGGAAGCGACTCCTATCTTGGCGAAAGAAAGCGGTTATCTTCAGGCAATTGATGACGAGCTGTTAATGAAGATCGCCACCTCAAAAAACCTCCTCCTGCGTCTGAAATATCGCCCCGGCAAGTTTATTGTGGAAGGAAGCGAACTGGTGATGATTTGGCCTGGAGAAAGGGTGAATAAAAAACTTACCCAGCAGTTCAACCAAGCATTTATTTTTGGCGAACAACGCACCGAACAACAGGATGTAGAATTTCCCATCGATCAGTTAGTTGAAATTGCCGCTCGCGCCCTTTCTCCTGGCATCAACGATCCGTTTACGGCGATCCAGTGTATTAACCAGATGACCGCTGCACTTTGCCGTCTGGCGGAGAAAGATTTTCCCTCGCCCTACCGCTACGACAAAGACAACAACCTGCGAGCGATCGCTAATCCGGTGACGTTTGCAGAATTAGTTGACGCCGCCTTTAACCAGATTCGACAGTACAGCAAATCGGATGTAGCAGTGAAAATTCGATTACTCAAAGCGATCGCTCTCATCGCCACCCACACCCGCAACCAGAAAGACCGGGCGGCGCTGCTACGTCATGCCCAAATGATCGAGCGCAGTAGCTGTGAGGAAGTATCGGAGGAACTAGACCGAAAGGATATTGAGGAGCGATATTTGGCAGCGGTGAAAGCGCTAAAGGAGTTTTAGAGCTGATTTATAAAGTTGAGACTAAGAAGTGAGACGGCTGAGCATCAGTCGTACCATAGCTCCATAAATCATTGCCTCACTGACCTCTGGCAGTAGTTCATAATCCTTGCT
>NZ_JAMPKD010000040.1:0-34862 GCF_039961915.1 Trichocoleus sp. DQ-A2 | reverse complement strand
TGAGTTTCTCGGCTTAAATCTCTAATAAATCTCATAAGTCTCTTGTTTTCTTGACTTTTGTTTTAGCTTATTCTACTTTTTATTATGTGTAATTTATTTTACATAAGCACTTAACTTGAATCTAAATTGCGCTTCGTCTGTTCATTCTCTACAGATGATAAGATTTCCCAAACAAAGTTTTTAAAATAGAAAAGGAGCTTTGCACATACACTTTTACCGCTAGCTTGAGGTCCAATCAATATATTGATTCGCTTGACCTCAATTTCTAGCTCTTTGATACCAGCAAAATTTCTAATTATTAGCTTTTCAGCCATGACTGGAAGGCAAGTATAGTGCAAGTTTGCCCTTAGTTTAACATGCTATTCTAATTTACCAGTATTGCTAAATGGCATTCTTCAAAAAAATGGCATTATCTACTTCGTAGGCAATCCTGAAAGATTTCTAAGAAGATAGTTTTACCGCATCTACCGATCGCAGAACCATAGCTACTTTGATCGCTACCGCATTTGTGCGGTATGCTTTGATGCAGCCAACCACAAGCCTGGAAACATTTGGATCAAAATTATCCCATCCTCACTCAACTGTGCTTGGCCTCCAAAGTGTTCCTAGTTTAAAATCCCGGCACTCGTATCCTGAATGCCGGGGAAGATGTAATCGCTGAGCCTATATGAGAGATTTCCAGTTTCCGCAGAATCAATCTGATGCTGTGAGGTTTTTCCACTAAACTACCCCCGCATACTTAGAGCAGGGGACGGGATTTGAACCCGTGTCTCGCTAGCCTTGTTCTACAGAGAATGATACAGGGAGCGATTTTTAAAATGAGATTGGAGCAATAGCTTGAGCTTTATTCTGAGCTTAATGCGCTAGGGCGGCTTTACCATTTGCCTACCCCCAGATAAACTGGGGGGCAGGAATCGAACCTGCAAATCCCTACTCGCTAAAAATGAACTTGTACTCCAAATCCAGTGTAGTTTAATCTGCAAATAAATAGCCAAAAATCGCATTAGCAACTTGCCGCTGCTGCACTTCCTTGCTATTGGCTTCTTCTCTAGCTTGAATCACGGCTTTTTGTAACATATCCACTCTACGCAGCATTCGATTCACGCGGTCTTGAGGAAGTGCCCCTGAGAACTCAATCAAACTCCAGGTTCCTTCCACAATATCTTTGGAAACCTCCTTGATTTGGGCAGGGTGATGTTCCGTTGCTTCATAGGCAACGACAAAATCAGTAATTTTCTTGGTTTTCACAGTTTCTTTGGGACTGGTGACGTAGCATCCTCGATTGGGGTCATGCTGCCAGTCTTTGTCAATCGAAAGCACTGGCAGCGAAGCAATGAACGTCTTCACATCCTGAAGCTGCTTTTCAAGAAATAATAAATAGGAAACAGGAACCTCTGCAATAATAGTCTGTCCATCTACTGTGACAGATGCTTTAGCCTCAGTATTAGCGTAGTCCTGAGTAGCTGCTAGGTCTAAAAATTCAGAGCAAGATTGCACAAACTTTTCGATCAACTCCTCAGCCTTCAGCGTCAGTTTTTGCGATTCAGGAGGATATACAAATCCATCCTCTTCTCTAGGCTGGTAAGTTCTGCTCAATCCTTGAAATAATGTACTCTTCTGACCCAGTTGTGATACTTCGGCTTTGCCTTTGTTGGCATTTGCTTTAACAGATTGCAACACAGCGATCAACTGATTTAGCTTCATAGAATTACCAAAATTGGTCAATTCAATTATTGCCTAGCCGATAGAGCTAACTTCTGAATTTGCAGGGAAAACTTATTGGAACAGGTGGCTTACAGATAACCACAGGTTAAACTGAATAAACGCCCAAGCCGTCCGACGCATGAGAAACCCATGCATATTCTGTTCGTTGAAGATGAAGCGAAAATTGCCAACTTCGTCCGAGCTGGATTGAAGGAACAGGGATTTGTCGTCGATTACTGTGACAACGGAGACGAGGGGTATACTCGCGCCTTGGACAACGAGTATGACGCGCTCGTGCTTGACATCATGGTGCCGGGAAAAGATGGTTTGTCTATCCTCAAGGGCCTGCGCCGGAAAGGACAGAATGTTCCAGTCATTTTGTTGACTGCTCGTAATGAATTGGATGACCGACTTGAAGGTCTAAATTTGGGTGCTGACGACTATATCGCGAAACCATTTTTTGTTGAAGAACTCGTTGCCCGGATTCATGCAGTGATACGTCGGACTGCGGGCGATCGCCAAAATCTAGTCTGCGTTGGTCCCATCAAACTGGATCGCATCACGCGAGAAGCCACTTGCAATCAACATATCGTTGAACTCACCACCCGCGAGTTTAACCTCTTGGAATACCTAATGCGATCGCCTGGACGAGTCTTCACCCGAACGCAAATCTTGGAACACATCTGGGGCTATGACTTTAATCCCAATACCAACGTGGTCGATGTGTGCGTTCAACGGATTCGTAAAAAAATTGACTCTATCGGTGGCGCGGGTTGGATTGAAAGCATTCGCGGCGTTGGATATCGATTTCGTCAATCAGAGTCTCAAGAGTGAAGCTGCGTTCTTTCCGTATCCGGATTGCTCTATTGTCTGCTGTTCTGGCAGGTAGCGCCCTCATTGGGTTTGGATTAATTTCCTGGTGGCTGATTTATGAGGCAAAGGTGAGCCGTCTGGATGCAGAATTGGAAAGCCAATTGATGCGGGTAAGTCGCCCTCGACCGCGTGGCTGGCAGTCTTATGAAGACTCACTTGGGCAGTCGTTTAGAACCGATACAAAAACAGCGATCGCCTTACTAATAATCGGTGCAGATAACAATGTGCTGTATCGTTCCGAGCAATGGACTACCGATCTCGATACCAAAAACCTTTGGACATCGCGCCCCCAATTGCTGCCGTTTCCATCACCCCCTTCCGATCGCCCAACAGCCCCCTTTTCCGAAGCCAACCCGCCATTTCCAGAGCGATCGCAACCGCCGCCGGATCGACCCCCGCCTACGCCTCGATTCGTTACCCAGCGCACCGCAAGCGGAACATGGCGGATTGGTGCCGTTACAACACCTTTTGCTCAAATTGCGATCGCAGTGAGTTTAAACGCGATCGCAACTGAGATGGTCGTCATCCGTAACATCTTCCTGATTTCAATTCCAGGGGTACTTCTGCTTGTAGCCGGGGGTGCATGGGCAATTGCTGGAAGCAGCTTGCATTCCATCCGACGGCTAACCACGAGTATTGGGAATGTCACCGCTAGCGGTTTAGAACAACGGATTCCTATCGGGACAACGGATGTTGAATTTGTCGAGTTAATTCAGGTTTTCAACAAAATGTTGGAACGCCTGGAACGCAGTTTCAAACAAGCGTCCCGCTTTAGTGGAGATGCTGCCCACGAACTCAAGACTCCGCTAGCGATATTGCAAGGGGAACTGGAACGCACCTTGCAACAAGCCGATCCGGGTTCCGAGGTGCAACAAAGCTTGAGCAATTTGCTGGATGAAGTGCGCCGACTGACGGGGATTGTGCGTAAACTGTTGCTGCTTTCTCTAGCGGATGCCGGACAAATGAACCTGCATCGAGTTGAGGTGGATTTGTCTGGCTTGTTAACTGAGATGCTGGAAGATATCGAACTGCTCGCACCGCATCTGGAGATTCAAACAGAAATTGCTGATAGTTTGCGCGTAAAGGGCGATCGCGACTTACTCATTCAAGTCTTGCAAAACTTGATTAGCAATGCCATTAAATATAATCTCCCGAATGGGTGGATTCGGATTCAGGCTCGTCGTCAGAGTACAGCTGTGTTGATTACCATCAGTAATTGCTCTCAAGAGATTCCTCTGGATGAGCGAAACCGAATTTTTGACCGTTTCTATCGCGGCGATCCAGCCCGAACCCGCAAAGTAGAGGGAATTGGATTAGGACTGAGCTTGGCGCGGGAAATTGCGCGATCGCATCGTGGTAATCTGACGCTTGACCCGACATTATCTGGACAGACTGCATTCACTCTAACCTTACCAGTAGGCTTGTAAAAGCAGCGTTCTTTTTGTACAGAGCCAGCTTCCCCGTCACTCAGTTTTCGTTGAGAATATGCCTTCAATCGCGAAAGCGATCGCTTTCGGGTTTCTCGAAACTGCTAACCGCTCCAACAAGAGCCGCACAAGCACAATACTAGAGCCGCCAGCAAGCGAACTCCGAACCTCTGGCTTGGTAGAGAACAGTGAAATTGGCGCGATCGCACTTTTGCGGCGGCGATATCGCTGATGCAAATATGTCTAATCTCTCTAACCACTGTCACCTTGACATTCCACAATTTACAATTAGTAATGTCGCCAGAGAAACGCAAAAGGATTTCTTTGTATTCCGCGTAATTGAAATCCAGCCTGCACTGGCTACAAAGGCAATATTGATTTCCTGGCTTGTAATGCTTGCAGGTGGTCGCCAACGGTTCGTTGTATTTACTCTAGAGACCAATTTATGAAAGACCTGACTCGTTATCGAAACATTGGCATCTTCGCTCATGTCGATGCTGGCAAGACCACCACAACTGAAAGAATCCTGAAGCTGACAGGTAAAATCCACAAAATTGGTGAAGTACACGAAGGCGCGGCGACGACGGACTTCATGGAACAGGAGCAAGAACGCGGGATTACGATCCAGTCGGCTGCAACTACCTGTTTCTGGAACGATCACCAACTGAACATCATCGATACCCCAGGACACGTTGATTTCACCATTGAGGTCTATCGTTCCCTGAAGGTTCTCGATGGAGGTATTGGTGTTTTCTGTGGTTCAGGTGGAGTCGAACCGCAATCTGAAACCAACTGGCGCTACGCCAACGACTCCAAAGTCGCTCGCATCGTCTACATCAACAAGCTCGATCGCACGGGCGCTGATTTTTACCGAGTCGTCAAGCAAGTCGATCAAGTGCTTGGAGCCAAGCCACTGGTGATGGTGCTGCCAATTGGCATTGAAGAACAGTTTTGCGGCGTGGTCGATCTGCTGACCCGTAAGGCATGGGTGTGGGACAACTCTGGCGATCCGATGAACTATAAGATCAAAGATGTTCCTACCGATATGGTCGATCAGGTCGAGACCTACCGCGAACAGTTGATTGAGCTAGCCGTTGAGCAGGACGATGCTGTGATGGAACAGTATCTCGAAGGGGAAGAGCCGTCGATGGAGGATATTAAGCGTTGTATTCGCAAGGGTACTCGCGACTTGGCGTTTTTCCCGACCTACTGCGGCTCGTCGTTTAAGAATAAGGGCGTACAGTTGGTGCTGGATGCCGTGGTTGACTACCTGCCGAACCCGATGGAGGTCAAACCGCAGCCAGAGATCGATCTGGAAGGGAATGAAACAGGCAGCTTTGCGCTTGTCGATCCAGACAAACCATTGCGGGCACTCGCGTTTAAGATCATGGACGATCGCTTCGGTGCTTTAACCTTCACGCGCTTGTACTCCGGGACATTGTCCAAAGGCGATACCGTACTGAACACCGCGACAGGTAAGACTGAGCGGGTCAGCCGTTTAGTTGAGATGCATGCGAATTCTCGCGAAGAGATCGACTCAGCTCAGGCGGGTGACATTGTGGCAATCGTCGGCATGAAGAACATCCGAACCGGACACACCATCTGCGATCCCAAGAATCCCGCGACGCTGGAGCCAATGGTCTTTCCAGAACCCGTCATCTCCATTTCGGTCAAACCGAAGCAAAAGGGGGGTGAAGAAAAGATGGTCGCCGCGCTCACTAAGATGGTGCAAGAAGACCCGTCTTTCCATATGGTGACAGATGAGGAGAGCGGCGAAACAATTCTCAAGGGGATGGGTGAGCTACATCTCGACATCAAGGTGGACATTCTGAAGCGCACCCACGGGGTTGAAGTTGAGGTGGGTAAACCTCAAGTAGCCTACCGCGAGTCGATTACGAAACGCCTCGAAGACAGCTACGTCCACAAGAAGCAGTCTGGTGGTTCTGGTCAATTTGCCAAAATTGGCTATGTAATTGAGCCGGGTGAACCAGGCAGCGGCTTCCAATTTGAGTCAAAGGTGACAGGTGGTACCGTGCCGAGAGAGTATTGGCCAGCAGTGGAAAAAGGCTTTGAAAGCTGCGTCGATCGCGGTGTATTGGCTGGGTTCCCCTGCATGGACTTGAAGTTCACTCTGCTTGAAGGTGGTTTCCACCCGGTGGACTCGTCAGCAATGGCGTTTGAGATTGCTGCAAAAGCCGCTTATCGGCAGTCTGTTCCTAAGGCTGCGCCTCAGCTGCTCGAACCAATCATGAATGTTGATGTCTTCGCACCAGATGATTACATGGGCGATATCATCGGCGATCTTAACCGCCGCCGAGGGATGATGAAATCTCAGGAGACAAATCAGACGGGGGCACGCATTAAGGCAGATGTGCCTTTGAGCGAAATGTTTGGCTACATTGGCGATCTGCGTACCATGACATCTGGGCGCGGACAGTTCTCAATGTCGTTCTCGCACTATGCTCCTTGCCCCAGTAACATCGCAGAAGAGGTGATCAAAGAAGCCAAAGAGCGTCAGGCTGCACACTAGGGCATTGGCTCCGATGAAGCGATTTGTCGGAGCCAATAACCGATAGCAATCCTCAATCAGTCGTGAGATTTTTGCGTAGTGTGAGCGTCCTGCTTGCGTTGAATCCCAGGCAAGATGACCGCACTACGTATTCTTATGACTTTTCTTAGGACTTAAATAGGACTGCTGTATATAGACGTGAATTTGATGCAAATTTTCTGGCGGTCTGTCGATATTAATTTGTTATGAAGCTGAATCCTTTGCCTACAGAAGTCATTCTGAGCCATCCCCGTTCTACCCTGAGTCATCTATATCTAGACTGGAATCCTGAGCCTGGAGCCTATTTAGAAGTCGAGGGTCAAACATATATGGTTTTAGAACGTAGGCATCGCTATCTGCTCAAATCGGGTCGTTATCAGCTTCACAAAATTGCTCTTTACGTTCAAAAGTTCGATACCCCGGCAGAGTGTAGTCTGTTGGACGGGCGCTGGGTAATCGGAGATATCACCTGCTCATACAATGCTCGCTCTGAGTTGCTTCGATGTACGATTAATCCCAGTGGGCCTTGCGATCGCTGCGTTCATTATCAGCCTTTTTAGAATCGCTCTTTATCCCATCAGTTGCGGCTTAATGCCATCTTCGGGTTGCTACAATGATTCGAGCAATAAAGAGCCATTTTATATAAAAAAGTTTAAACTTTGTCTTACCAACGGATGACGTGACGTCCTTGGCTTAAAAGCCCTGAATTTTAGTAGCGTCGGTAATTATATTAATCTGCATCGATAAAGGTAAAACCAAATCGTTTCTGCTTAACCTTCTGCTAGCAGATATTCTAGCGTTTTCACAGCAGGAGCCAGACGCAGCTTAGAAATTAAGGAGTATGGATGACTGGGAAATTAGACGGAAAAGTGGCAATCGTCACTGGTGCATCGGCTGGCATTGGTGAGGCGACTGCGATCGCGCTAGCAGCAGAAGGCGCACAGGTAGCGATCGCAGCAAGGCGTTTTGATCGACTGAATGCGATCGCAGATGGCATTGCAGCGACGGGTGGAAAAGCATTGTCAATCGTGGCAGATATCACGGATGAAACTCAAGTTCAGAACCTAGTGCAAAAAGCCAACGCACAATTTGGTCGAGTCGATATTCTCGTCAACAATGCGGGCATTGCTTTGTCAGGTAATATTGAGGGAGCAAATACCTCTGACTGGCGACGCATGATCGATCTCAACGTTCTGGGATTGATGTATGCAACTCATGCGGTTCTTCCTATCCTGAAAGCACAAGGATCGGGACATATCGTTAACATTTCATCCGTTGCAGGTCGAACCGCACGAGTAGGAATCGGTGGCTACAATGCGACAAAATGGGGAGTCAATGGCTTCTCGGAATCGTTGCGCCAGGAAGTATGCAAGCACAACATTCGCGTCACCATCATCGAACCAGGCATGGTGGATACGGAAATCGACAGCCACATTACCGATCCAATCGCCAAACAACGCACCGAAGAACGGCGTAAATCGATCGTTCCTCTGCAAAGCGAGGACGTTGCAGCCGCGATCGTTTATGCCGTTACTCAGCCGCCGCGAGTGAATGTCAACGAGATTCTGATTCGACCCACCGCTCAAGATTGGTAGCTCCCAAATAGCGAAGCGGCTGGTTCTCTGAAAATCGTTATAGTTTAACGCTTGACGGTATCGGCGGACTGATTGAACAACAGATCCCGCGCCTGATCTGGACTGATTACTTGATCTTTAAAAGCTTCTGCTTTCTCATAAGCGCGAATGGTTGCAGGACGGGCTTTTATCGCTTCAAACCAGCGTTGCAGGTGGGGAAAATCTTCGATCTTTTGGTTTTGCTTTTCGTAGGGCACGATCCAGGGATAAGCAGCGATATCGGCAATAGAATAAGCGCCCGCAATAAACTCGCGATCGCTTAATCGTTTATTCAACACTGCATACAAACGTCCTGTTTCATTCACATAGCGGTTAATCGCGTAGGGAATTTTTTCAGAGGCGTATTGAGTGAAATGATGGTTTTGTCCTGCCATCGGTCCGAGTCCGCCCATCTGCCAAAATAGCCATTGCAGAACCTCTGCGCGATCGCGAATATTTGCTGAAATCAACTTTCCGGTTTTTTCTGCTAAATACAGCAGAATTGCACCAGACTCGAAAACAGAAATCGGTTCGCCACCCTCAGCAGGTTCGCGATCCACGATTGCAGGGATGCGATTGTTGGGGGAAACCTTGAGAAACTCTGGTTTAAACTGATCGCCGGTGCCAATGTTGATCGGAACTAGGGTGTAGGGTAGCCCGACTTCCTCCAGAAACATAGTAATTTTGTGTCCGTTTGGCGTCGTCCAATAGTAAAGGTCGATCATGATCGTGTCTCCTGAATATTACAAAGATTAGGTTTTAGCGATTGCTTTCAGCGCCGAACTGACAGCTCAAAGATAATTAATGTATGGTTGCCATGCGCTGAATGTCTCCAAATCCTACACGCCATGCTGCTTAAACCATGCCTGGAGGCGTTTCCAACCATCTTTGGCTTCTTTCTCCCGGTAAGAGGGGCGATAATCGGCAAAAAAGGCGTGGGGTGCGTTGGGGTAGACAATGATGTCAGATTTGCTGCTGCTGGACTTCAGGCGATCGCGCATCTGCTCTACTGTATCCAGGGTAATCCCCGTATCCTTGCCACCATAGAGTCCGAGAATCGGGACACTCAGCGCCGAGGCTATATCGACGGGATGTTTGGGTGTCAGTTCGGTAGCATTGCCCACCAGACGCCCGTACCAAGCCACGCCTGCCTTGACTTGGGGATTGTGCGCTGAGTACAGCCAGGTAATGCGTCCGCCCCAGCAAAAGCCGGTAATCGCCAATTTATCGGCATTCCCCTCGGCTGACTTTACCGCCCAGTCTACCGTAGCATCCAGATCGGAAAGCACTTGGGCATCCGGTACTTTGGCGACTACTTGGCGAATTTCATCAACGTTGCTTAACTTTAAAACATCGCCCTGACGCACAAACAATTGGGGTGCGATCGCTAGGTACCCCAATTTGGCAAAGCGACGGCAAACATCCTGAATATGCTCGTGTACGCCAAAGATTTCCTGAATCACCAAGACAATCGGGAAATTTCCACTTTTTGCTGGCATCGCCCTGTAAGCTGGAATTTCGCCATCTTTAACCGGAATTTTCACTGCACCCGCGACTAATCCCTTGGCATCAGTCGCAATCGTTTTGGCAGAAATGGGTTGCACTGCTAGGGCAAAACCTGTTGTCAGGGTAGCCGTAACCATAAATTGGCGGCGCGTGATTTCTTTCATTCTCTTTACCTTGAACTATGCAGTCTCAATCTTAGTTAAGGCAGAAATGAGCTGTAACCAAACAGCCATTAGGCAGATGAAATAGCTAGGAAATGTAATTCTCAAAATCGCGAACAAGTGTAAACAAAAATAAAGTCGTTGACTAGAAAATAAATTTCTACTTAAAAAATAAAGCTTTCTACGGGTAAATACCTGGGGTAGTTGGTAAGTTATGGATAGGAAGCGATCGCCCTCAGCTAACCCACCTGTCAACCACTGGACACGCGCCGCTACTGTGTGCGAGGCGATCGCATAGAAACACAACTTACAGCTTTAATCAAGCAGATGCGCTCTTAAAGAAATTGGTTAGGAAGATGGCACTGCGAATCCAAGTATGAAGTAGAATTTGCCGTTAAACTCAAACTCTCTGAGCATCTCCATACCAAGTTTTTGAGTATGCGCCCGAAGACTTCGCAAATTGTCATTGACTACGAAAGCAACGCCAGCATTGAACTGTGTGGCGACTTGAGCAAGAAGTGCCTGAAATAAACCTTGTAAGATACCACTTCCACGGTAAGCAGTTGCAACACAAACCGGACCATACCAAAAGGAACGATAATTGCTTAAAGGTTGCCCATGAAACATTATTTCTGGATACAAGCTCATTATATATTTGAGCAAGGGAATTTCCTGAGAGTATTCTTGAGTTGTTGCACAAACATATCCAACCACTAGGTTCTCTTGCACAGCAACCATTATTGCTAAATTTTCGTTAATCGCTGCCAGATGAAAATCATCCTTAAAGTCAATTGATAGAAAGCCATTCTGCCTTTCTAGCTCAGACAAGTTAGACACGAGATTCTTTCTATGCAAAGCGAGGATTTCAGGATAATCAGCCGCTAATGCTCGTCTAAAAATGATGTTCGTCATGTTTGTTATATCTCTTGTAAATTAGCTCAAGGATAGGTATGAGCGCCGTAATATAGCAATTTTGTTAAAGTTTTAAACAGGTATTTTTCCTGACGTAGAGACGCGATATATTTTGTCTTTATTGAAGTTTACGAATTATTTAAGATTGTTATAAGCTGTAATACTACTTGCCTGCGGCTATTGAAAAGTTAAAATTTATTCTTCAATAAAATTCAGTCCATGAATTGAGTTAGTACACGTTCCAACTCATCCGGTTGGAAACTACCCTCAGCAGGTTGCCGATTCTGGTGCGCTGGTTCCAGATAAAGGTATTCACAATAAACATTCGTAAATTGAGTGTGGCGTTTAATCGCCCAATCAAAGATACAAGCTCCCGTTAACACAGCAAAGGAAAAATCTGTATTTTGCAGCGCGGAATGACTGAAGTTGGCATCGGTTAAGTTCGCTTTCCTAAAAGACGTTCCGGGATTGCTTTGAATCACTTGAATTAGCCATTTGAGAATACGGAAGGTCAAGAACGCGGAAACGAACATCAGCAGTAGGAGGAACAATCCTTGAACGATTGCTCCATCAACGAAGCCAAGGATGCTAACAATCACAAGCCCAAGGGTGAGCGTCACCATTACCGCCAACAGTACAGCAATGGCTGCAATGTTCAAGAAACTCGTGATTTGTGGAAAGCGGAAAGCAATCTTATCCCGGATGAAGCTGCCAAAAACGAGAGCCAATATAGGAAGCGCACTGAAAAAGAAGTTGAGTCCCTTATTGGAGCGATCGCCCAACAATACCATCGACACTTGGGCAGCGATCGCGCTAAAGACGAGTAAAACAACTGGACCAACGATAGCGGCAGCAACTAGAATATTTACCTGGCGGCGGCTCTGACCCGTTTTGGCCCTCTCAAACGTTGCCCCAATTAGGGTCGCCCCAGTGAAATTGCACCCCCGCAAGTCAGAGCCACTGAAGTCTGCGCCAGCCAAGTCCTGCCCTTTGAAAGAGCAATTTTGCAAGTTTTGGTTGGCGTAGTTTCGATTGGTCATTATTTGCTAGCTTCGTTAGTATCAACAGCTACAGAGTATATTTCCATAAAATTGCCCGCTGGTAGGACTTACGCATTAACAGAAGCCAATTTCTGGGCAGTCGCCCCAGCATCTTTTCTAGGGGTTTCAGGATGAAGTCAGGCGCTACCTGAAGAGACAGATTTCAGTTTATACCAATTTTAAATTAACCTTTTTGAGGCATAACTTTTCTCAGATTTTTTAAGTCGTGGATAAAGGGATTGATATCGCATCCAAGCCTCTTCTAGGGTGGGATCAACTGATTGGGGAGTTGCAGCAAGCGTTGGTGTGGCTGCCAGTTTGCTCGTGTCATTAGCATCTGCGTATACGCCAATTCCGATACCCGCCAGTAGAGCAGCACCACGCGCGGAAGCAGCAGCAACTGTAGTTGCATAGAGGGGTATTCTCAAGACATCAGTGAGTAATTGTTTCCAAGACATTTCTGCCGTTCCACCGCCTGCTAAACGCACTTCTGTCGCTTTAAAACCTGTTGCCTCAAGTGCCTCAAAACCTTGTCGCAAGGCAAAAGCAACTCCCTCTAAAGCTGCCCGCATCAGGTGCGCCTGTGTGTGATGAAGTCCAAGCCCTACCCATGCCCCGCGTACATCGGGGTCAAGGTGTGGAGTTCGCTCACCCGTGAGGTATGGCAAAAATGTCAACCCTTCACATCCTGGGGGAACAGAAAACGCTTTAGTATAGACTTGCTGCCAACTCAAGCCGAGGATACCTCGCACCCACTCAAGCGCTAACCCGGCATTTTGCATTGCTGCAAGCGTGTACCACTGGTTAGGTAGGGCGGTTCGGTAGAGATGTGTACGACCATGAGGATCGATAATGGGTTGGGAGCGAGGTGTAATGATTTGAGCGCCTGTGCCGATGGTTAGTTGAACCAAACCAGGCTCTAGTAGTCCGTTACCAAGTGCCGCCGCTGCCGTATCCGCAGCACCAGCGATAACGGGTAAACCAACTCTTAAGCCAAGATGCTCTGAAGCATCAGTTGTTAGATAACCTGCGATCGCACTAGAGGGGATAATTTTTGGTAACTGATCGCAACGTAGATTCAGCGCTGAGATTGCTTCCTCTGCCCAGTTGTCCGACACAACATCGTAAAGCAAAGTACCGCTAGCATCAGATGGTTCGGTTGCAACTTCTCCAGTCATCCGTAACCGCAGCCAATCTTTTGGCTGAAGTGCCCAACGCGCTTCGGTGTAGACAGTAGCCTCGTGTTCTCGTAGCCACAACAAAGTTGGACCCGCCATACCCGCCGTAATTGGGTTGCCCAATCGCTCTAGAATAGCGGCATCGAGGGACTGATAAGCGCTAAGCGTGGCACTAGAGCGAGTATCTGCCCAAAGGATAGCAGGACGCAGAGGCTGACCCGACTCCGAAGCTAGGACAACACCGTGCATTTGCCCTGAAAGTGCGATCGCCTGTACTCGATCGGCATGATTTCCTACAGCGTTCCTAACAGCCGAGGCAACAGCTAACCACCAATCCCCTGGCTCAGACTCAGCCCATCCGGGGTGAGGTGCATGAACGGGATAGGAGCTTGATGCTTCACCTATAGTGGTTCCGTCTATCGCTAGGAGCAATGCCTTAGCAGAGCCTGTTCCTACATCTATGCCAAGCAGCATTAGGCTAGTCCTCAAATCATTCAGCGTCTTAGCAAACGGGCGATCGCTTGCACCAATTCTTCCGGTTCGACAGGCTTCGAGATGTGCATCCCAAATCCGGCAGCTAAGGCTTGCTGCTGATTGATTTCTCCAGCATAGGCAGTAAGTGCGATCGCAGGAATCGTGCCTCCCTGTTGGGGCGACCACTTTCTAATTTGCCGAATCAGCGCATAACCATCCATCTCTGGCATCCCAATGTCACATAACAACAGATCGGGGACAGATTGATTCAGGTGGGTCAATGCCTGTACACCCGAAGCGGCTGTCGTAACTTCTGCACCAGATTGCGTCAGGGTGAATGCTGCCAACTCCCGCATATCTGCATCGTCGTCCACAACCAAGACCCGAACACCTGCTAAGTCTGTCGCACTTTCTGAATGCCTACGATCGGAAGAGGGTTCCGGCTCAACGAGGTTTAACGGGAGCCGGATGGTAAATGTAGCCCCTAAGTTTTGTCCTAAGCTGTCTGCTTGAACGGTTCCTCCATGCAGTTCGGTAAAATGACGGACGATCGCCAGTCCCAATCCCAATCCGCCGAATTGTCGGGTCGTTGTCCCATCTTCTTGACGGAAGTAGTCAAACACATAGGGTAAGAAGTCTCGACTGATGCCTTTTCCAGTATCTTTGACTTGAATCTGAGCATACGTGCCAACCTGCTCTAGTCGCACTTCGATTCGTCCTCCGCTTGGGGTGAACTTCACGGCATTGGAAAGGAGGTTCCAGACTACTTGTTGCAGGCGATTCGTATCGCCTAAAACCGTTCCTGAAACGGGATTAAATATAGTCTGGATTTGAATGTGTTTGGCTTCGGCTGCTAGTCGTACCGTTTCTAGGGCGGCTTCAATCGTTCCTGCTAGATTCACGGGAGCGACGTTTAACGTCATTTTTCCTTGCAGAATGCGCGAGACATCCAACAAGTCCTCAATTAATTGGGCTTGCAGCTTGGCGTTGCGTTCGATCGTTTCCAGGGCTTGCTGCGTTTTTGTGCCATCTAATCGCCCAGTTCGGAGCAATTTTGTCCAGCCCAGAATCGGATTGAGGGGCGATCGCAACTCGTGGGACAACACCGCTAAAAATTCGTCTTTAATCCGGTTAGCGGTTTCTGCTTTTGCGCGATCGCTTTGAGCCGCCCGGTACAACTGAGCATTGTCAATCGCCAAGGAAGCACGACGAGCCAATTCCTCTGCTAGTTGCAAATCTGCCGGGGTATACTGTCGTTCAGATTCGGCGGCGATAAAGGAGATAACCCCTAGAATTCGTGCCTGAGTTCGTAGTGGCACCGTCATTACAGATTTGAATCCTACCTGCCGTAGAATCTCTAAATGCTCTGAATCACGCGCTGCCTGCACCAACAGTTCATCGGGAATATCGGGCACTAAATCCGGTTGTCCAGTCCGCAATGTCAATGCAGCACCGCGAGGGTCATCTGGGTTTATCGGATACTTGTCTCTAATCTGATATGCCCATTCCAGCTTGGCAGGGTCGATGTGAGCAACCGCAATCTGCGCGATCGCACCGTTCTCTTCTATCATGTGAACCGTACACCAGTCGGCTAATTCCGGCACCGTAAGCTGTGCGACGCGCTCTAGAGTCGTTTGATAATCGAGTGAGGATGCAAGCACGGCACTCGCCTCAGAGAGAAAGCGTTGGGCAAGCTCTAACCTGACGCGCTCAGTCACATCTACCACATAGACTAGAACGCCTTCGACCTGACCATTTGAGTTAACAGTCGGAAGATAGTAAACGTTATAGTAACCGGGACGGCGATCGCCGCGTCCGGGAACATTCACCGCAAAGTTCGGTGAAATGAAGGGATTCCCTGTGGTGTATATCTGATGAAAGACTTCAACTAATTGGGGATCGAATTGACCAAAAAGATCGGGAATTGAGTAGCCTAAGTGTTGCTCGCGAGTTAATCCATTAATTTCTGCTAATGCTTCGTTGATGGCAATAAATCGCTGCTTTTCATCTAACAGAGCAAGTCCAATGGGTGATGTTTCAAAAATGGTTTCCAGTTGGCGCTGTGCGGCTTCTGCTTCAGAGCGTGCAAGGCGCTCGCGTTCTAACAGTTGTTCTCGTTCTTGTTCTGCTTGCTTGCGCTCCGTCACATCCAGCACCAGCGATAACACCGAAATCATCCGTCCCGATTCGTCCCTGAGACTGGAGTTATACCACTCGCAATGCACAATGTTGCGATCTTCGGTGTAATTGCGGTTGTATGAAAAAATATGGGGTTCTTCACCATAGACCAGCCGTTGGCAGACTTCAGCAACTGCTTCCAGGTCTTCCTCAAAGACAAAAGGTATCTCTGTTAAAGATTTACCCAGCATTTCTTCGGCTTTCCAGCCCAAAATGCGCTCTGCACCAGCAGACCACCGAATGACTTGAAAGTCTCGATTCCATTCAACGACTGCCATAGGAGAGTTTTCAACATGGAAGTTGAGCTTTTGTAGGGCTTGACGCAACGCCTCTTCCGCTTGCTTGCGTTCTGTGATATTTATGACGACACCAATCGAGTGCTTGGGATTTCCCTGAACATCATAAGTAAACTTTCCTCTCGCTTCCACCCAGTGAACCGAGCCATCTGACCAACGTAGGCGATATTCATGGTGATACTCTTTCTTTTGGGCTATGGCTTGCTGAAATTTCGCCTCAGCTTCTGCTAGGTCATCGGGATGAACCCGACTTGCCCAAACTTCATGGCTGGGTTCGCATTCATTCGGTTGTAGACCCAGGACGGTGAAGTGTCCTTCTGACCAAAGCAATGCCTCGGTCTGCATATCCCAGTCCCACGTTCCCATGCGTCCGACCTTGAGCGCGAGTTGCAGATGAGCTTCACTTTCTCGCAATTGTTCTTCTGCCCGCGATCGCTCTACGGCTAGCCAGGTTTTTTGAGCAATTCGCTCCATCTGCACCACATCTTCCTCCGTCCAGCGCCGGGGAGCCACATGGTGCAACACTAACAATGCAACAAATCGCCCTTCTTTCACTAAGGGAACACACACGAGAGATTTGGTTTGAATTGCATCAAAGGCAGCCGCCCCAACTCCGGCTGTCCGAGGATCGCGATCGACATCATCTACGACGATAGTTTTGCCCTGCTTTAATTCAGCAATGAGTTCACGACCAAACGAATCCATGTGATGGCTACCGACGATGCTGACGACACCATTGCAATAGTCGCGATCGACGATGACGTATTCCTGAGTGGAATCAATTTCACCGTAGGTACAGCGAGTGACATTGAAGTGCTCTCCTGCGGAGCGAACCACCCGCCACATAATTTCCTTCGAGTCTTGAATGGCACGAATCGCATCATTCAGTTCAATCAGAAACTGCTGCTGTCGTTCTTTTTCCTGTAGCTCTGCCAGCAGTGACTCAATCTGTTGCCTTGCCCGCACCTGGGCTGTCACGTCCATGTTATAAACCAACACGCCCTGAATGGTTTCCTCCGCATCCCGCCAAGGCGCAAAGATGCAGTTGAAAAATCCTTCTTCCAACACACCATTGCTGTTTCGATCCCAGTAAGCAAGCGACTCATTTCCAATGAACGGTTCTCCCGTTCGGTAAACACGATCGAGCGCTTCAAAGTAAATTTGCCCCTCTAGCTCCGGGAAAACGTCCCGCATTGATTTACCGATAATGTCTGGAGTGCGCCCAGCCACTTGCAGATAAGTTGGATTGGCAAATTCATACACAAGATCGGAACCTTTAACAATTCCAATCATGGCAGGCAATTGCATCAGGATTTCATGCAACCGCTGGCGTTCGCTTTCTGCTTCGAGTCGGGCAGTTTGTTCTCGATCTAAAAGGCGATCGCGCTCCGCTTCCATTTGTTTGCGTTGGGTGATGTCAACCGAAACGCCAATCATGCGAACTCCTCGTCCCGTCTCATCCCGATAGACTTGCCCCTGACTGTTGAGCCAGCGCACAACGCCGTCTGGACAAATTACTCGATACTCCGGTGTGTAGGGCTGTTCTCCAGCCATTGCCCCTGCCGTCGCTTGGATCACCTGTTGTCGATCGTCTGGATGAATGAGCGCAACAAACTCTTCTCCCGTCCCTTCATAAAGACCCCAAAAGTCTAGAGCATTAGCAGAACACACCACTCGATTGCTCTGCAAATCCATATCCCAGACAACCGTTTGAGCCGCCGTCAGTGCTAATTGCAGGCGTTCATCGCTTTCTCGGAATGCCTGTTCAATTTGTTTGTAATCGGTCACGTCTTTGAAGATAACGACGGCTGCAATAATCTGCCCTTGGTTATCTAAAATCGGTGCTGAGTTGACGTTAATGAAGACGCGGCTACCA
This sequence comes from Trichocoleus sp. DQ-A2, assembly GCF_039961915.1. Classification (NCBI taxonomy): domain Bacteria; kingdom Bacillati; phylum Cyanobacteriota; class Cyanophyceae; order Leptolyngbyales; family Trichocoleusaceae; genus Trichocoleus; species Trichocoleus sp. DQ-A2. Next base: position 17,076 of record NZ_JAMPKD010000040.1, on the reverse strand, counting down.
TCATCTCGATGAATTTCTATCTGTTCGTTGGTGACGACCTCACCTGTTTTTAGCGATCGCACCAATGGATACTCATGAGGGGCATAGAGCTGACCATTTAAGCGAAAGATTTCACAGGGAATCAGGGGTGCATATTCCTCAAGCTCAAGCAACTGTTCGTAACCATACCCAACAATTTGCTTGGTTTGTTCGTTCGCCAGAGCTAACTTACCAGATGCCGCATCAGCAATCATGACTCCAGCAGGCATTTGTCGCAATACGGCTTCAAATCGGGCGCGTTCAATTTCAAGCTCGTGCAACAACCGTTCTCGTTCTGCCTCCGCTTGCTTGCGATCGCTAACATCTCGAAAATAAATGGCTACCCCTGCGGTCGAGGGATAGGCATTCGCCTCTATCCAACACTGGATCGGTTCCCCAAATTCTTCCCACGAAACAGGAACCTGTTGTGCCACTGCCCGATGTAGTTCCCGATATGCAATGCCACCGACCAACTCAGGAAAAACCTCATTCCAAACGTCCTTTCCCAGTAACTCTTCTGGCGTTTTGTGCAGGATTTGAGCCGCCGCCCGATTCACGTAGGTGTAGCGCCAGTCGCGATCGAAGGCGACAAAAGCATCTGTAATGCTTTCAAGAATCGTTGCAACCTTGTGTTCAGTTTCTTGGGCAGGGAACAACTGTTCGCTTTCAAGAGTGCGGGCAAAGCGTTCAATGACTTCAGAGCGAGAAATTCCTCGCCTGTGAGCCTCTTGATCGAGCGATCGCCATGCTGTATCGGTGAGAGATAGGCTAACCCGTTGTTTCGTCTCTGAGTTCCAATTGCTAACAAACTTGCCTGTGCCGTCGCGCTTCATGAACAGCCATCCGTATACATACACGGTCTTCTCTATTCAATCTGAGTCGCTACGTCAGGAGAATCCGTCTTAAGAGAGATGCTTTGGAGAGAGGGAATACGGATGCGGATGATACCTACGAGAATCGGGCTAGCGTTCCTTCCTTTAGCGCCAAACTCATGCAAATTACGCAAGTGTTCGGCAACAGTTTCGACGAAAAGTGACGACTCTCAAAGAGCCAGAAACCTTTTTGCGACTTGAGCCGAAATCTAATTTCTGGGGAGGTCTAATGGGTTAGTCTATACTGACAGATGGCAATTCCTAGCGGGTGAAGAGAGGTTTGTTCGACCAGCATCGCCAACAATTAGTGGAAAAAGATGCACCCCTGGCTGCGAGGATGCGCCCACGTACTCTTGATGAGTTTATCGGGCAAGACCACATCCTTGGCTCCGGGCGTTTGTTGCGCCGTGCGATTCAAGCTGACCAGCTTTCTTCCCTGATTTTTTTTGGTCCACCGGGTACGGGGAAAACAACTCTGGCTCGGATTATCGCCAATACCACCCGCGCTCACTTCATTGCGATTAATGCCGTCCTTTCTGGGGTAAAAGAAATTCGGGATGCGATCGCTACCGCTCAAAAACGCCAAAAAGAACACACTCAGCGCACAATTCTTTTTGTTGACGAGGTTCATCGCTTCAATAAATCTCAACAGGACGCCCTGCTTCCTTGGGTGGAAAATGGGACGGTGATTCTCATTGGTGCAACCACAGAAAATCCCTATTTTGAAGTTAACAAAGCTCTTGTCAGCCGTTCCCGCATCTTTCAGCTGAAGCCCCTCAATGAAGCTGACTTACGCCGCGTCCTCGAACAGGCACTCGCTGACTTAGAACGCGGTTATGGTCAGCTATCTGTAATCTTAGAGCCGGATGCGATCGCACATTTGGTCAATGTCGCTAACGGTGATGCCCGTTCCTTACTCAATGCCTTGGAATTAGCCGTCGAAACCACACCCCCCGACGAAACTGGAACGATTCGCATTACGCTATCTGTCGCGGAGGAATCGATTCAGCAAAGGGCAGTTCTGTATGACAAGGAAGGAGACGCCCACTTCGATACGATTAGTGCTTTTATCAAAAGCTTGCGCGGTTCTGACCCGGATGCAGCTTTATATTGGCTAGCAAAGATGGTTTATGCCGGGGAAGACCCCCGCTTCATTTTCCGGCGAATGTTGATTTTAGCTAGCGAAGATGTGGGACTCGCTGACCCTAATGCCTTAGTCGTCGTTAATGCCTGCGCGAGTGCTTTCGAGTGGGTGGGAATGCCAGAAGGACGCTATCACCTGGCTCAAGCCACGCTTTATCTCGCCAATGCGCCCAAATCTAACAGCACGATGGGATTTTTTGATGCGCTAGCGGTGGTTGAGAAGGAACGGGAGGCAGAGGTACCCAATCACCTCAAGGATGCCAACCGCGACAAAAAAGGTTTGGGACATGGTGCAGGTTATCTTTATCCTCACGCCTACCGCGACCACTGGGTAGCACAACAGTATTTACCGAGTAGTTTGCAGGGACAGGTGTTTTATCAACCTTCAACACAGGGATTTGAAGGAGAAATTAAGACGCAGGTGGCGCGTCATCGGGAAGCGCAGTTGGAAGCAGTGGCAGAAGGTGTTTTTATCTCACCCGTTGAAGTGCTAACAACAGGCCCGACTGACCGCACAGTTGACCGTTGGTTGCAGCGCACGTTGAGTCAGATTGGCGAGCAACTTGCAGGGATACGCGATCGCATTTTCACCCTTGCTCAACTTCAGCGTCACCATGTCATTTTGGACTTAAATGCCGGGAGTGGTTTACTCACCTTTGAAGCTTTGCGTCGCGTGCCAGAAGGTGGCGTTTATGCCTGTACTCGCACTGCTGATGAAGCAAAGGCACTCCAAGAACAAGTGGTGGCGCTTCCAGAACTCAATCGTCCCGTCCTATTGAGTGCTACCTTAACCCAATTGCCAAAGGTTTTAGCTGCCCAATCCTCTGATATCCGATTTGACTGCATCATCGGGCGCAATGCACTTATCCACGAACCGGATAAAGCAGCAGCAGCCAAATGGTTAGCCCAATTACTGCAACAGTCGGGAGTTTTGGTACTTGCGGAAACAGTGCCACGCCACACGCAACGGCTTTATCGTTTCCTCGAAAAGTCGAAACCCAATGCCGACTTATACCAGCGATTAGTGGCAGCGGAAGAGGCAATTTACAGCGACACGTCAGATCCAATGGTCAACTGGGATGCGTTTGATTTGAGAAAAGCTTTCGAGTCGGCGGGATTGGTGGTTGAAGTAACTGAGGAGCGATCGCAAACCTCCATGCATATTACACCCGCCTTAATTGACCGCTGGTTCGCAACGACTTCTGTAACGAATAGACCCTCCTATGCGGCGCATTTGGCGAAGCACCTCCAAGAACAAGAAATCCGGATTATAAAAGAGCTATTTATCCGCTCCCTGCTTCATCAGACCGTTAATTGGGAAAGCGCGATCGCTTTTGTGCGATCTTCGCTATCGTAGGGAACGTGACGAATTTCCGATTCATTTCGAGTATTTAGATTATGGAAGAAGTTCTTCAGATACTCAAAAAAGTCATTCTAGGGCTAGTTGGTGGTGGAGCGGCGTTATTAGCTTTCTATATGACACTGTTTTTTTCGATTATGGTTCTGGTTCCTACCAGTTCTCCCAATCAACTAGAAGAATGGACAAACACTGTGGTCACAGTGTTTGGTATCAAAATGACTCTACTCTGGATGCAACGCTTAAAAGGGGCTGCCATTGGTATGGGTATTGTCCTTCCCCTTGCTGCTGTTGCTTGGTTTTCACTCCGAGGATTCATTCACCAACGGTAGTAATAACAAATAATTTGCGCTCCAGCAGCAGTTGAATAAAACAAAAGTTTAGTTTCAACGCTTAGCGTAATCTATGGGCTGTATTGCAATCGCGCTGGCAAGTTCACCTTAATTTTGTAATTTTTTGTAAAAGGTACTTCGTCCTAAAAATTAGGATAAAAAGAGGTAGGCATCTAGTTAAAAAGGAACTAAATTCGTGAGTCAGTCTATTTCTAAATTGGTGGATACCCTGCCAACCAGCAGCATGACCGTTTATATGCTGCGATCGCTCGATTATGTCGTTCCCGGTGAGTGGCAAAACTTGGTGGGATTTGAAAATACTATCCGTGCGGTGACAGGTGTTACCGACAAAGGTCTGATTGAGGAGATTGGCGAAAGAGCGATCGCGCTGTACAACGATCCAACCCAGAGTTATCAACAAACCTTATGGCTCTACCAAACAATTGACCGTGCTGATAGTGCCATTGGTGCAGCAGCGCTAGCGAATAAAGTAGGCGAGAAAATCAGTTTTCTGAATTTTTTAAACCAGCTTACTCCCAAAGCGGATACCGTACAAGCGATTGATTTGTCCCTAAAGCTGGTTGTCGAGTTGATTGCCTTTTGTCGGTTGCACGGCATTCCTACCAGCATTGAAGCATTTAGAACTTCTTTAGGAAACTATCACAACGAATCCATAATGCGAATGGCTGCGCTAGTTGCTGTTGATGGATTGATTCCGCTTGGCCCCAACTTCATCCTCAAAGCTCAATCAATTCTCGGTCAGCTCAATCCTTCGCAATTAGAAGGAAATACCACCTATCAGAGTATCAACACTGCAATTCCTGGCAGCACTACGGCTGGTAAATTAGGCTTCATTGGTGAAAGTTTTGCCTTAGTTAACGGCTGGATGAATAACTTTGTTGCATCTCGCGGGTTAACGCCAGAAAACGTTGTTACCCACTTACAACAGTTTATGAATACTGCTGATAGTAAGTTGGATTATTTAGCTGCCTTTCTGGATATGTCAACCAACTACTACGAGCATACGGGTACCCAAACTGTGGCTCGAAATTTGATTTTACGAGCAGCAGAAGAGACTAAAGGTAAAGACAAAAAGAAAAAGCACAAGGAAAAAGAAAAGAAAAAAGATAAAAAAAAGAAAGATTAACGAGAGCGGGATCGTTCCTCATTTTATCAAAACTTATCAAGTGCGAGCGCACAAAGCGCACCGGGGAGCGAGCCTCGCGTTCCCTTTCTAAACTTATTTGTGCTAACCGTCAATTGATTTACTTAAGCCAAAACTGACACCTACTCAATCCAAGACTTTGCTCAATACAAGACTTTGTTGGAAGTTCTGAATATTATGTCTGATGAGTTGCCAGATCAGGTTGGCTTTCCAGACAGTCAAAATGAGTAGAAAAGTACTATAGGTAGTGAAAGTCAATACAATGTACAACTTGACGAATAGCCAAAAAATCCTTCTAACAAAGCTTATTCAACTTGTGCGTGAAGGGCAGTTATTGGAAGAGTTTCTGATCTCTTGGACTTTAGGTGGATACTCCATTTCTGGCTACAGCGGTCTCAGGGAGAATATCCCTGAGATAACCAAAGGAACACTAGATGCATTTGTAGCTAATAACTTACTTCTGTGCGACATTAGCTACAACGATTCACGCTTTGGCGGACAATATGAGAAAAGTCGGTGCTGTACTCTCACTGGCAAAGCTTATGAAGCTGTAGATACAAACTTCAGCGCTCCAGACATATCCTTTGTAAAGCATATAGCACCATTAGCTGATATCACTAATCTAGATGAGCAGTTGAAACAACGATGCTTACCGATTTTAGGAGCTGGAAGTGCCGATCCAAAGCTCTGGGATTCTGCTGTACGCACAGCAGGGGTCATTTTAGAAGAGCGGCTGAAAGATGTTGGTGGAATATCAGACTCTAATCGTGTCGGTCGAGTTCTTGTCAATGATGTTTTTGGTCAAAATGGGACGTTAGCATCAAAGTTTACCATTCCCAGTGAAAGGGATGGCTATCGGGAACTTTATGCCGGGATTGTTGGGACTTTTCGTAATCCTTATGCCCATCGTCTTCTCGATCCCAATCCCGAAGATGGAGGAGCTTTTATCGTCTTTGTGAACCTATTGCTAAAAATGTTAGAGGATCTTCGATCAGTAGTAAGTAAAGAGAGCGGGGAGTAAGTTACTCCCCATTTTCCTCAACAACCCAACCTATAGGCAATTTGCGATCACGCTTCTGTTTATGTCTTAGGAAATGTTGCTGTTTTGGTTGACCAATTCAACGTGACACCATGAGCAATATCTGTAGCAGTGAACAAACGCCGTTCGGAATGGTTTATAAAAGTCACTGCTAGCACATCCTTAAATAGGCTTAAAAAAGCGGTAATTACTCCATTGTCATCATCCCATTTCTTGCTGTGTAAATGCCAAATCTGAGCTAGCAGAGAGCTAGCATCTATACATTTCTCTAGATCCACTTCTCGGTAGAAAGTATTAGGATTATCTTGCAAACGGATTTGGATGGTTAGATTCGATGGCTCAAAGCTTAGAATATGCTCACTGGTTTGGATACCATTTTTTAGCCGCTCATCCCTTTCGTCCTGGGTCTGCTTAAGAAGTTCGTGTATATCAACAGGTCTAAATTCATCAGTCATTATGACGCTTCTCCATTAGCTACTTTGCTTCCAGACTAAGCTAGCATGATCGCAAATTCGCCGTAGCTTGAGTTGACACAAGGAAACCTAACATCTACTCCCGTCCAACATCAACGTCAAATGCAGCGATCGCATTTCAGGATTGGCGAGGATAGCGATCTCTTAATTTATCAATCGCGCCAGCTCCCAATTAGTCTGCCTCAGAAATGCACTCGCTAAAGATGGCATTCAAGCCAAATCTAGGGAAAAATTGGCTCTGTTGAACTAAAATGTAACGCTCATCGTGGAACTGATAAATTTCAATTTTCTGTCTGCGGATGATCCAATGATCATTGTTACGATGCATTCGCCGGTGATGACTGCTAAAAAGACTGACGGGGAGAAGAAACCAAGCGAAAAGCTGCTTGTGCGGGTGGAGATTTCCTACACTCAGCAGAAGTGAGAGTGGGATGCGATCGCTCTTTAGAAATTCCCAAAAGAATTTGATTCCTTCTGTTGCCACTCGATTTTCTACATCGCACCACTATTTTGCGCCATTTTGTAGACTTTAGGTAAGCCACTCAAAGTGGCGGCTTACTGAGTAAAGAAGCATTACCATGTCTGAAACTCAACCAGTACCAGAAAAAACCAATGCTGCTCCCACCGTACAGAATTCTCCACAACTCAAGCCGGGAGGAATTCTCAGCAATTGGAAAACCAGAGTCGGAATTATCGCTACGGCAGTCATTGCTGTTGTTTTTGGCTTGTTTGTTCTCGGTTTCTTTTGGCAGCACATGATTGCAGGGATGGGTATGAGGTCTTGGTCTAGCCATGCGCGTGCCACACCGATTGAGTGCATGATTAAGGACACGAACAATGATGGTTATGTTAGCTGTAGCGCCATGCTAGGCGGCGAAGTCGTACCACTTGAGTGTGGAGCCAACATATTGAATATTGGCTGCCGAGTGAATTATGGTGCGGCGGCTGCTCCTCCCGTGCGTCCATTCAATCTGCCAAATGTTCGCGGAAGTTCCTGAAATTCTAAGAAACTTTTGCCCAAAGTTCCTTAGAGCTAGCGCTTAACATCGCAAGCCAGGTTTTTTTGAGTCGCGATCGCAGATGGTTTGGCGTACACACTCTCCTCTACTGGAGACTAAGTAGGACGAATTTCGTGCAGAATTCTGCAACGACAGAAAACATTACTCTCCTCAATATCGGAGAGTTTACACCAAACTATTTGCGATTCCCGCCCCAAGCTTACCAAACCATCTGCGGTTGAATCAAACACAGCCTAAAGACTAAAACCCTTGCGTGTCGTCACTTCCCACTACTTCCCGCATACATAGTCCAGAAGTCACCAAACCATCTGCGGTCACGCGATGGATGGCGAATTCATTCCGATATCAGACCAAATATGAAACTAATAATCCCTACCGAAATTGCATCTGATATCGAGCCGCGTTTACCTCCCAATTTACAGGTGGTACGTGTGGATAGTGAGGGCAATCTTGACGGCGATGCCAGCGATGCTGAAGTTTATTTCAACTGGATTCTGCTAAAACCAACTACTTTGCATAAAGTTCTCGCGGCTGCACCCGCGCTGCGTTGGCAGCACACCCCTAGTGCCGGGGTAAATCACATTCTGACACCAACGTTTTTGGGACGGGGGATTACGCTCACGAATGGCGCAGGGGTTCATGCAATTCCGATTGCGGAATTTGTCCTGATGTTTATGCTCTATCATGCGAAAAATTTACCTCAACTACAAGCATTTCAAGCTGAACATAATTGGGGGAGAGGCATAAAACTGAAAGAGTTGAAGGATGCAACTTTGCTAATTATTGGTGCGGGAAGTATTGGCGTCGCGATCGCGCAACGTGCGTCATCTTTTGGCATGAGAGTTTGGGGTAGCCGTCGCCATCCCGAACCGCTACCGGAGTTTGACAAAGTCGTGAGTGCAACTGAATGGCGATCGCTGCTTCCGGAAGCTGATTATGTCGTCGTTAGCACACCTTTGACACCGGAGACGAAAGGCACGATGGACGCAGCAGTTTTTCAAGCCATGCGTCCATCTGCCTTTTTCATTAATATTGCTAGAGGTGCAATCGTCGATGAAGCTGCATTGCTGACTGCTCTTCGAGAAGGCTGGATTGCAGGCGCTGCATTAGACACTTTTTCCGCAGAACCCTTACCGCCAGATAGTCCTTTTTGGTCGCTGCCTAACGTCTTTATTTCACCCCACTGTTCGGCAGATTCGCCACAAACTTACCAGCGATCCTTAGAACTGTTTTTGGAGAATTTGAGCCGCTATCAAGCTGGTTTACCGCTGCGAAATGTAGTGGATAAGCAAGTGGGTTACTAATATTTTTCCCACTCATCCTCTGCAATTAACAATTCGAGATTCTCAAAACTTCCTGACTCTCACTGCTGCTTTAGCACAAAAGTTCTCAATAGAGGACTTGTAGCGAGTGCGAAGACGTGAAGATGCTTGCTTAGGACTTGTGTAACTGTCACAGAGCAGTTTATAGGGTGCCTTCGCGCGATCGCCTTGCTTCAATTACAGTTGATTACGCAACGCAACAGGAAGCACTCAGCAACCTTTAGCCTAGATGATGGGTATGATTTCTAGGCTGGCTTGCAGATTTTAGGGCGAACCATAAGCGTAGGAACGTGACGGTGAAACTTCGGTAACACGTACTTATTTTGTCCCGCCTTATCCTTATAATTAATCTTGGTCAATCAGCCTTTCAGGGACTACCTCATACTGCCTAGTTCGTAAACTAGATTTTCTTAACGATAAAAAAGTACATCTAGGGATTCTCGCAACGAAAGCTGTTCAATGGCTCCACTGAGCTAGTTAGCCGAAAAGCCTAAATAGTTGATTTGTACAATAATTTGCCAAATACAGGCTAAAACAAGGGGCCGTTAATATGAACTTGAGCGGCAAAAGTAAGATTCCGAAAATTCTCCAAACCGATCAATCCCAACTGCTAACAGACTGGATCTCAGAGCAAATAACTGCTGGTATCCGCAAAGACCTAATTAAGGAAATAGAGCTGCGTGAAGAATGCAGAGAATTCCTGGACTTGTTCTCGGCAGCTGTCCAGCAAGGTAACTTCACCGACATTAAATCGACTGAATGGCGTAGCGTGCGCGAGATGCTTGGCTCGATTTCGCGATCGCGCAGCCAGAAAGGCTTCACGCCAACAGAAACCGCAACTTTTGTTTTCTCTTTGAAGCAACCTTTGTTCAGCCGCTTGCGCCTAGAACTTGCACAGGATAGCGAAAGCCTTCTGGAAGAGATTTGGTCAGTTACGACTCTGTTGGACAAGCTTGGACTCTGGACAACTGAAAGCTATCAGAAAGCCCGCGAGGAAGTGATCCTGCGCCAACAAGAGGAGCTGATGGAACTTTCAACGCCGGTCGTGAAACTGTGGGAAGGCATTTTAGCCCTACCCATCATTGGCACCCTCGATAGCGCCCGCACCCAAGTGATGATGGAGTCCCTCTTGCAGAAGATTGTAGAGACGGGTTCGGAAGTCGCAATCATTGATATTACGGGAGTGCCCACCGTTGATACTCTCACCGCTCAGCACTTACTTAAGACAGTCACTGCGGCTCGTCTAATGGGCGCTGATTGCATCCTGAGCGGGATTCGGCCCCAGATTGCTCAAACGATTGTCTACTTGGGCGTGGATCTGGCTGATGTGATCACCAAGGCTTCTCTATGCGACGCATTTGCTTTGGCGCTGAAGCGAACTGGAGCCACGATCTCTCGCGCCCAAACACGCACTTAAGGAGTTTTATGGAACGTATCCCCATATTACAAATGGGTGAATTCCTGCTAGTGACGATTCAGGTCGATATGCACGATCGCCTAGCGATCGCTTTGCAAGATGACCTGACCGACCGCATTAGCCAAACAAGTGCCCGTGGTGTGCTGATAGATATTTCAGCACTGGAGATCGTTGATTCTTTTATTGGACGGATACTGGGAAATATTGCCAAGATGTCGCGAGTACTTGATGCTGAAACGGTTGTTGTAGGTATGCAGCCAGCAGTCGCCATCACTTTAGTAGAGTTAGGACTCTCCTTAACCGGCATTCGCACAGCCTTAAACGTTGAAAAGGGAATGTCCCTCCTGCATAAATCGTTGGAGGCTTCTCCTAGGGGGAGCATAGATGGTCTTGCAGAGGTCTGAAACGATAAGCATCCAGTCTTCGGCAGACGTTGTGCTAGTACGGCAAGCCGTGCGTCAGTTTGCCCTAGGACTGGGTTTTAGCCTAATAGACCAGACTAAAATCGTGACAGCGGCGAGCGAGCTGGCACGCAACACCCTGGACTATGGCGGCGGCGGGACGGTGCAACTGGAAGCCCTAGAGGAGGGACTCCGTCGGGGTCTGCGGCTAACTTTTGAAGACAGTGGGCCAGGAATTCCGGATATCGATCTGGCGCTAAAAGATGGCTTCACAACCGGAAACGGGCTGGGTATGGGGTTGAGTGGGTCAAAGCGCCTGGTGAACGAATTCAATATCGTTTCCCGTGTCGGAGAAGGCACAAAAGTCACTATTACAAAGTGGAAGTGAGTTAATTATGAATGCTCCCGTCGCCTTACCCATTTTAGAGTCTAGTCAGGCTGGTGAAGCGAGACGAATAGCCCTCGCGATCGCGACTCGTCTCGGCTTCAACGAAACTGAGCGGGGGCAGGTTGGTATTGTCGTTACTGAGATCGCCAATAACCTGGTTCTGCACGCTAAAGACGGTCTGTTGCTGCTACAGCCTTTAAGCAAAAACGAGATAACGGGTATAGAAATCCTAGCCTTGGACAAAGGGCCAGGGATCAGCAATATCCAGGAGTGTCTGCGCGACGGTTTTTCTACAGCAGGGACTCCTGGAAATGGTTTGGGGGCAGTTAGCCGCCTTTCTGCTTTTTTTGAGATTCATTCTGTTCCCAACGTGGGTACAGCTTTATTAAGTCACCTCTGGGCTTGCCCAGAAGTGGCAAACCAATCGACCAACAATCTAGAGATTGGCGTGGTGTGCCTCCCGATGGCAGGGGAGGAGGTATCGGGTGATGGGTGGGCAACCGACCAACAGCCCGGTCGCAGTCTGCTATTAGTCGCAGATGGTTTGGGTCACGGCCCTCTAGCCGCCCAGGCGTCCCTAGAAGCCATTCAGATATTTCGAGAGAATGTCCGCAAAAGTCCCGCAGAGATTATTGAAGCAGCTCACGTAGCCCTACGGAGTACTCGTGGAGCTGCTTTAGCGATCGCAGAAGTAGACTTTAAAACTCTTGTCGTTCGTTTTGCTGGAGTTGGGAATATCGCTGGCAGCGTTTTTTCTCCCGCAGGAAGCTACAGCATGGTTTCCCACAATGGCACTGTGGGGCATGAAGTCCGTAAAATCCAGGAATTTGTCTATCAGTGGCCTCAAGGAGGGCTTTTGGTGATGCATTCCGATGGGTTGAGTACACAGTGGCGATTGGATCGCTATGCTGGTCTCATAACCAGACATCCCAGCCTAATTGCTGGAGTTTTGTACCGGGATTTCTACCGAGGTCGCGATGACATCACTGTGCTGGTTGCTCGCGAAGAAGACTGAAGGCCAAAGGAGTACAGCAGGGGCTGATGAATAATAAATAACAAGCGATTAGCCATTAGCAATTGACCAATGACCAATCTTCTTACGATAGAAATACGATTTGAGCAAGATGTCGTGATGACCCGTCAGCAGGCACGCCAGATTGCTCAAGCTTTGGGGTTTGACTCTCAGGATCAGACGCGCATTGCCACTGCTGTATCGGAAATTGCCCGCAACGCCTTCCAATATACTGGTGGGGGAAAAATAGAGTTTTGGGTGGAAGGCGAATTGCCTCAGAGCTTGGTGGTATGCATTCGTGACCAAGGGCCGGGTATCGCCAATCTGAAGAGCATTCTGGATGGGCAGTATAAATCAAAAACCGGAATGGGTTTAGGCATTATTGGCACCAAGCGGCTGATGGATCGGTTTCATATCGCGTCCACGCCAGGGCAGGGAACAGAGGTGCTGATGGAAAAAACCTTGCCAAAGCGGGCACCGATCTTGACAGCAAAGCGCTTGGCGCAAATTGCTGATGAGTTGGCGATGCGAGGGTCTCAAAATCCCTTTGAGGAAATTCAGCAACAAAACCAAGAACTGCTTCGCACTCTAGCAGAACTCGAAAAGCGTCAAGCTGAATTGGCGCAGGTCAATCGCGAGCTAGAGGATACTAATCGGGGTGTTGTGGCATTATATGCCGAGTTAGACGAAAAAGCAGTTTCTTTACAGCGAGCCAATGAACTTAAAACTCGCTTCCTCTCTAATATGAGCCATGAGTTTCGCACGCCGCTCAACTCGATTATGTCTCTCTCTCGACTGCTGCTAGATCGGATGGATGGTGAATTGACACCCGATCAAGAACAGCAAGTGACGTTTATCCGTCAATCGGCTGAAGGACTCTCGGAGTTGGTGAACGACCTTTTGGACTTGGCAAAGGTCGAGGCAGGAAAAATTGTGGTTCATCCGAATGCGTTTGAAGTTAGCGAGCTATTCGCTACTCTTCGAGGAATGCTGCGCCCACTTCTTAGCGATAATTCCTCAATTTCTCTTGTTTTTGAAGAACCTGTTGGCTTTCCCCCACTCTACAGCGATGAGGGGAAGGTTGCCCAAATTTTGAGAAATTTTATTTCTAATGCATTGAAATATACCGAAAGAGGTGAAGTTCGCATCAGAGCTGAACTGGACAAAAACACTGTCGTCTTCTCGGTGGCTGATACAGGTATCGGAATTGCGCCTGAGGATACTGAACGGATCTTTGAGGAATTTATTCAGGTAAATTCTCACCTTCAAAAGCGGGTTAAAGGAACAGGTCTAGGACTGCCCCTTTCGCGGAAGTTAGCCGAGTTACTGGGAGGGAGTGTCTCCATCAAAAGCTTACAAGGGGTAGGTTCCACGTTTTTCGCCACCATACCGCTCATTTACCGGGGTGAGGGTGATATAGAGGAGGTATCTGAACCTGATGCTCCTTTGCAGTTAGATGCGACTCGCTATCCAGTATTAGTTGTAGAAGATAACCCAGAAACACTGTTCATTTACGAGAAGTATTTTGCGGGGTCGAGCTATCAAATTTTCCCAGCGCGATCGCTCAAGCAAGTAAAACAAGCATTTGAAATGTTTAAGCCACGAGCTGTGCTATTAGACATTTTGCTTGAGGAGCAAAATACCTGGGATTTCCTTTCAGAGATGAAAGGAAACGCTGCGACACGAGATATCCCGATCGTTGTTATCACTGTTATTGACAACGAAAAGAAAGCTCGTGCTTTAGGTGCAGATGCCTTTTTTGTGAAACCAGTAGAACGATTATCGCTTCTTGAAAAACTTAATACTTTAGTCAAACAAGAGCATTTACAAAAAGTTTTGATTATTGACGATGACCCAGCATCCCACTATCTACTAAAGCAATATTTAGCCGATTTTACGGGTCACACCACTCGTGAAAAATGTTTTAATTTTAAGATAATTGAGGCAACTTCAGGGGACGAAGGTATCCGTCACGCCCGCCTAGAAAATCCTTCTTGCATTTTTCTCGACCTAGTTATGCCAGATATGAGCGGGTTCGAGGTTTTGGAACAGATGAAAGCCGATCCAGCTACTAAAAATATTCCGGTAATTATTAATACTTCAAAGCTTCTTGAACCAGAGGAACGCTCGATACTTGTTGAAAGCACAGTAGCGATTCTCTCAAAAGAAAACTCATCCCGTGAAGAAGCGATCGCTCTTGTCCGAGAAGCACTTCTTTTAGCTGGGCTAGTTCTAGAGCCTGGAGAGGCTGCTCATGTCTGACCGCACCCTTATCACGATCTTGCACGTAGACGACAATGAAACGAACCGCTATGTCGTCAGTCGAATGCTTCGGAAAGAGGGGTATAAGGTTCAAGAGGCTGCTACTGGCGAAACGGGTCTGCAATTAGTAGCGCAGCAACCGCCTGACTTAATTATCCTTGACGTGCAGCTTCCTGATATTAATGGGTTTGAGGTCTGCCACCGCCTCAAGGCAAACCCTGCTACTTCCTCTATTCCTGTCCTGCATCTGTCTGCTAGTTTTGTCGAGAGTAAAGACAAGGCACAAGGGTTAGAGAGTGGTGCAGATGGCTATCTAGCCCAGCCGGTGGAGCCAATCGAGTTGCTCGCTACTGTGAAAGCTTTGCTCCGCATCCGAGAAGCTGAAGAATCGGCAATGGCTTTGGCGAAAGAGTGGCAAACGACATTCAATGCCATGAAGGATGGTGTTTGTTTACTAGATCACCGTGGCAGAATCTTGCGAACTAACAGCGCCATGACGAATCTTCTGAAAAAACCGTTCGGAAAGATCGAGGGTTGCTTTTATCAGGAGGTAATGCACGATATCCTGGGCTGCGTCGAGGTAACTCCCTTAACTCGTGTCCAAGAAACCCGTCGTCGCGAGAACGAGGAGCTACGGTGTGGTGAACGATGGTTTTCTGTAACCACAGATCCCGTGTTCGACGAGAGTGGAGTTTTTACGGGTGCCGTGTATATCGTAGCTGACATCACAGATCGCAAGTGGGCATCAGAAGCGCTGCGAACCAGCGAAGAACGGTTTCGCTTGTTATTAGAAAATGTAAAGGACTACGCGATTTTCTTCATCGACCCAGGCGGGCGTGTTATTCGTTGGAGCATTGGAGCAGAGCGCATTTTCGGTTATCAGGAAGCCGAAATCCTCGGTCAGTCTGCCTCAATTATCTATATACCTGAAGACCTAGAACTCGGTGCAGACAAGCAAGAACTGGAAACGGCAGTAATAGAAGGTCGTGCTGAAAATGAACGCTGGTACCTGCGTAAGGACGCCACCCGTTTCTGGGCAAGTGGCATCGTAACGCCCTTACGAGATGAGACTGGGCAGCTACGAGGCTTTTCTAAAATCATGCGTGACTTCACTGAACGGAAGCAAGTTGAAGATGAACGCAACCAACTACTCGTTGCCGAACAGGAAGCACGCACTGCGGCGGAGTCAGCAAACCGCATGAAGGATGAGTTTTTGGCAACACTGTCTCACGAACTGCGATCGCCCCTCAATGCAATGCTAGGGTGGGTTCAATTACTCAATACCCGCAAATTTGACGAGGCGACTACTGCGCGGGCGATGGAGACCATTGAACGCAGTGCTAGGGCACAAGCTCAGCTGGTGGAGGATTTGCTGGATGTTTCCCGCATCATTCAGGGCAAGTTACGCCTAAATGTCCGCCCAATTGAGCTTGCTTTGGTTGTTGAGGCGGCGGTTGATACCGTCCGCCCGGCGGCTGATGCTAAGGCTATTCGACTCCAAAGTGTAGTCGATCCGGCAGCAGGCCCGGTTGCCGGTGACTCAGACCGCTTGCAGCAGATAATTTGGAATCTATTATCCAATGCAATCAAGTTCACACCTAAGGAAGGGCGAGTTCAGGTTCGCCTCGAACGGATTAACTCCCATGTTGAAATAACAGTAATCGATACAGGACTTGGCATTAACTCTGACTTTGTGCCCTATGTCTTCGACCGCTTTCGTCAAGCTGATAGTTCTATTACCCGGTCATACAGTGGACTTGGTCTTGGTCTAGCGATTGTACGCCACTTGGTAGAGCTACACGGTGGGACAGTTCGTGCAGAAAGTCAAGGTGAGGGGCAGGGAGCGACATTTATCGTAAAGCTTCCTCTGATGCCTGTCCGTATGGAGACAAGTGAGGGAGAGCGGGTACACCCAACGGTTGGGCGGGGAGTTTCATTTAACAATCCGCCATCGTTAGATGGCTTACAAATACTCGTCGTAGACGATGAGGTTGATTCGCGCGTGTTTGTCACAACGCTATTGGAACAGTGCGGAGCTTCTGTGTGTGCCGTTGGATCGGCTGATTCAGCGATTGAAGCGATAAAAATTTTTAAACCAGATGTTCTATTGAGTGATATCGGGATGCCTGGAGAGGATGGCTACACATTGATTCGTAGAGTACGGGCATTGAACGTAGAAGAGGGGGGACGAACTCCTGCTGTTGCTCTAACAGCATACGCTAGGGCTGAAGATAGGATGCGAGCGATCGCTGCCGGATTTCAAATGCACATCCCTAAACCTGTGGAACCTTCTGAATTAGCAACCATTGTAGCGAGTCTTGCTGGACGAACAGGAATTCATGAAGTGTGAAGTCAACGGCAGTCAGTAAATGCTCTAAGACTCGACTTTCTACAGTGAACCGTTCCACTGAGTTAAGTTTTTAAGTATCAGAACAACAAGTGCCTACTTCACTGTTCAGAAGGAAGGTTGACTCAGAAAGCCTGAAGTAGGCTGAAAAGACAAGTTGCAAGCCGAGAGGAGTTGGTGATTGTGGATAGAAATAGATGGAGAAGCGTCCAAGAAAGGGAGGGGGCAAGTAAGCTGAAAATGAAAAATCTACAGAAATATTCAGCAACCCCCCTTAATTGTCTAGGGGAGATGCTTTGTTTTGCCAAATAGATGACTTTTTTTTGTCAAAAATTTGAACAGCAGTAGCAGCAAAAGCTACTGATGCATGACCTCAAGACTCGGAAGCGAGAATGTTTAGAGAGGGTAGCCCAAAAATAGCATTTACTAACAAGCAAACTACAGGAAACGGCTTCTTTTGGCAATTGCACAGTGGAAACAAAGCAGTTTGCATTAGCTCAATCCTATAA
>NZ_JAMPKD010000039.1:0-47279 GCF_039961915.1 Trichocoleus sp. DQ-A2 | reverse complement strand
CGCTTTTATAGGCTTTTCTAGTCATAGCCGCAGTTTTAGGCAACATCCACTTATGGTATTGGCGGCATTGCTATCCACTCCCTGTCTTCAGATTTACTTTATAAATCAGCTCTTAAATGACGCTGCTCATATTTAGCTTGAAATTTAGCTTGAAAATAACTTAACTTTCCGATTGCGGCGCTTCCAGAACGCTGACATCAATTAAAGGGGTCACGTTAAACCCTTTGCCAAGTAATTGCCTTTGAATTGCGCGAGTCATGCGAGAGCGAATCTCTTCGGAAGACTCAGTAACACCCGCCTGACGCTGAACATAAATGGTACCCAACAACGTGTTCTGACCTTTGATATTCGAGGGGGTGAACCGAACATTGGCTTCCACCAGTTTTGCCAAACCGCTATCATTCACCACCTTCTGGATTTGGGCAACGGCTCGCTGTTCGCGGCTACTGCGCTGAAGCTCCGGGGAGGAGGAAAACTGCCAAGTCAGCAAGCCCAAGAGCGCTACAGCAGTCGCTGTAAAGGCAGACGGAAATATCCAGCGCTTGCCACGGTTATAGCGGGCACCTTGAGCAGACAGACCATAGGCGCGGAACATCAGGGAGGCGGATAGATTAATCCCAACCAGTTGTAGCAACAGCACAAAGACGCCGTTTACAGCCATATCCCAGCGACCCATTGCGCTTGCCATCCCCACCATTCCGGCAGGCGGTGCCAGCGAAGCCGCAACCAGCATTCCCACCGCCGCCCCAGAGACGAGGCTACTTCTTTCCGATTGGACAAGATTCAGAGCGCCTGCCGCACCTGCGACCAGTGGCAGCAGCACGGCTACTGCCGAAACCGTACTGGTTGTGTTCATGGAGGATGTCACCACTTCCTGTCGCAGAATCAAGGTGAGTGCCCCAGTGACTAGGATTGTTACCGCCAGGGCTGAAAAGTATCGTAAAAGGCTCCGTCCGAGAAGTTCTCCATCGCCGCGTGCCGTAGCGATCGCTGTATTCATCGCTGGCCCCGCAAACGGTGCAATCAGCATGGCAGCAACGAGAAGATAGCTAGTATTCGTGAACAAGCCGATCCAGACCACCACACCCGCCGCCGCTGCATAGCCCAGAAACCCTTTCCATGAGCCAACGCTTTGCAGCCCTGAGAGGAAAATTTCGATGGGACTGCGTGCCTGCACATCTGTCACCTGCTGCGCTGCTTTAAAAGGCGGTGGCTGCAAGGCGATGACTCCACGCGGAAGCAGCGTGATATGCAATTTTGGTACCGCTTGCAACTTTTCGAGTAGTTCCTCAACCTTCCCATTCGAGACGTGAACGATTACCACGTCTAACGATTCATCAGCTCCAGTCGCTTCAAACAGGGAAAGATTTGCTCCATCACAAGCTTGGGCAATATCCAGAACTGTTTTCCCACACCCACGGGGAACCTGTACAAGTAGTTGGCGCATTGCGGCTAGCTATATAAGTCTGCGTGCCTCGTAACCATCTCGCACAGTATGGAAGTTCGCTCTCTAGCTAGAGGAATATTTCACTACTTTTCTACTAACCTCTGCTGGGGTTTTCTGTGCACCTGGATATTTGCCCACAGTCTGACCGCTGTACCCTTGGCTCAGCTTTACGGCAAGCGCTTTCAAAACCGCTGTAGGAGTCATCAAAAATCTTATGAGCAATCTGAGTCCATCTGAAAAACGGGAACTCAAAAAAGAACAAGGTGAGGTTCTGCAACAGTTGGAAGACTGGCTAGAAACACCCATGCTATTGCTCGGCTTTGGGTGGCTGGCGTTGTTGGTCGTCGAACTGATCTGGGGCTTAAATCCCCTGCTGGAAATCATCAGCAACGTCATCTGGATCGTTTTTATCCTAGACTTCGCCTTACGATTAGTTCTGGCTCCTTACAAATTTATTTATCTCAAGCAAAACTGGCTCACAGCCCTCTCCTTACTGTTGCCAGCGTTGCGCGTCTTCCGAATTACCCGCGTGTTTCGCTTACTGAGAGCCAGCCGGGGGCTGCGACTGGTACGTGTCATCAGTTCTCTGAATCGCGGTATGCGATCGCTCCGAGCCAGCATGAGTCGTCGTGGTTTTGGCTACATCATCGCGCTGACGCTGGTGGTAACGCTGGTGGGAGCCGCAGGGATGTATGCTTTTGAAAGCAATACCCCTGATGGGCGCGGACTGAATGACTACGGTGCTGCACTGTGGTGGACAGCAATGATTATGACAACGATGGGATCGGAATACTGGCCTCAGACTCCAGAAGGTCGGGTACTCTGCTTGATCCTATCGTTGTATGCTTTTGCAGTGTTTGGCTATGTAACGGCAACCCTCGCCACCTTCTTTGTCGGACGCGATGCGGAAGACGAACAAGCAGAAGTAGCAGGTGCTAAATCTATCGCCGCGTTGCATGAAGAAATCGTTGCATTGCGGGCTGAGATTCAGGCGCTTTCCCGTCAGAAACCAGAAGCATGATATGAAATTGAATTAATTGCTTCGTTTATAGTTTGTTAGTAATGACTAATTGGGAAAAAGTTTTAAGTCTTGAATTAAAAAACTTTCTTCTAACTCAAAACTCAATACTGCAAACTCTCTTTACCCATGACCCATTTATGAGGAAAAAGCAATGCTGAGTAGCAATTGGCGAGGGTATAGAATCGCCGCTTGGGTTGGACAGTTTTTACTCGCGATCGCGATCGCCGTTGAATTGTATCACCGGAACTGGGTGGGTTCATTTACACTCGCCTGCTTCCTGGCTGCTTCGTTTCTGTTTGTGACCCTCGAAAATCAACTGCCAACGTTGTTTGATTTTCTGTTTGTAATCGCAGCCTTGATCAATGCGGGTGGCTGGGTTTGGGGTTTATTTTACCCACCGGGACCCTACGATGAAATTGCTCATGCCTTTACAACCTTTTCCATAACCCTGGCGCTGAGTTTTCTCGTGTATGAGTCAATGCTGACTCCGTTCCGCTACCACCGACTGCTGTATATCTTAACGATCTCTAGCTTCGGAATCGCCATCGGCGCTCTTTGGGAGATATTTGAATGGGTGGTGCAAGTGATCAATGACCTGGATGACACCATCGTGGATCTGATTATGGACACCATTGGAGCTTTAACGGCAGCACTGGTAAGCGTGTGGGCGCTACAAGAGCGAGTCCATCCAAAATCAACTGTCGAAGATCAATCAGTATCGCCAAAGCGCCGCCGTTAAAAATTTTTAATGAGTTGTAAGCCATGAGTCATTAGTCATCAGCAATAAACCAAAGACCCAGAGGTGGGGGAAATTCTTACTGATTATGCACCCACTTGAGCAGCCCTAGAGCAGTGACAACATTTACAAAGTGACCGGCAATCCCATTAAAATTCGCTAACACCACAAAAACATCAAGCGCCCGAATGATTTTGTAGGGGTCGGTGATTGCCACACCTGGAGGTTGGGATACAGATTTTGCTAGTAAGACTCCCATACTCGCTCCACCACCCAACAGACATAACAAAATCCCCACCAAACCTGTAATTAACGCTAGTCGCAGGACTTGAACGGTATCGGCTTTGGAGGGATGCACAGCCGAATTAGGATTTGCTAAACCTTTAGCGATGCGAGTGTAGCGGAAAGCTAAGAAGACACCGAATAACAGTGCGAAAAGTCCACAAATTGCCCAAAATATACCGACTCCTAGGGCAGGATTTGCTTCATTGGCAAAGTTACGACCAGAGATAGCAAATAATAAAGCGATGCCAGAAGCAACTGCCAATCCTAATTCGACCCAGAAGGCAATCCAGCCTACCAGACGAAAAATATTGGAGATTTTTTGTTTAGTTGGGGAAGGTGAGTGGGTGTCTGAGTGAGTTTGCATATCTGTCTCATGTTGCAAAAAGGAGCTGATACCCCACACCAGAACACTACCTCTACTGGCTCTGGTTATACGCCCACCTAGAGAGAGAACCGATCCCTTGCCTAAAGATGAAAATTTATCGGTCAATCAACTTGTTTAAAACTTGAAGAATCAGAAAAATCGGCTAAGGGGAGGACGCCTTAGTGCCCAAATCCTATCAAGCTAAAGAGCAAGGGCACTGATTTCAGAGCCGCTATTGACGAGTGGCGTGTCTTTTTAGTCAAGATATTCATTCTAAAAAATATTCCCTCTTCTCAACTAAGATGCTGTTGGCAGTTGCAGAGTCTTCGGTATTCAATCCTGATGTACGCTTCCTGTCTGCAATCCTTGCAGTCGGTCTGGCTCTGGTGCATCTCTACTCCGGTAAGCTGCGCTTTCTGGATGCCACCCCTCGCAGTATCTGGCTTTCTATCGGGAGTGGCGTATCTGTCGCCTACATTTTCGTCCATATCCTCCCGGAACTGAGTCAGGCACAGGAGACAGTTAAGGAGACGTTGGACGGGGGGTTTGCCTTTCTGGAACACCACGTTTACCTGGTGGCACTCATAGGCGTCAGCGTGTTTTATGGACTGGAGCGAGCTGCTACACTGTCGCGCCAGCGCAACCAAAAGGCGGGAAATGGAGATGTTACAGAAGCTGGGGTCTTCTGGCCGCACATCGCTTCATTCGCCGTTTACAATGCTTTGATCGGCTACCTGTTAATCCACCCGGAGGAACCGGGTTTTCAAAGTCTTTTTCTGTTTTTCTTCGCAATGGCTTTGCATTTCATGGTCAACGACAACGGCTTGCGCGAACACCATAAGGATGCCTATCACAAGAAGGGGCGCTGGATACTGGCGGCGGCGATTATCGTGGGATGGGTCATTGGGAGCGGAACCGAAATTCACGAGGCAGCGATCGCAGTCTTGTTTGCCTTCCTCGCCGGAGGAGTCGTCCTGAACGTGCTGAAGGAAGAACTCCCGGAAGATCGCGATAGCCGCTTTTGGGCTTTCGCTCTGGGTGCAGGTATCTATGCCGCGCTGCTGCTGGAACTGTGAAGCGGTGCCGATCTTTGTTTGCAACCAAAGCGTCTTTGCAGATCGTGCCAATCCTGAACGCAGATTTCGCATTAAGCTTTGCCCGCAGTTGGATCGAGGGCTGGAATCAACATGACATCGATGCTGTCCTAAGCCACTACGCGGATGACTTCGAGTTGGCTTCCCCTTTGATCCCATCGATTACTGAAGAATCTAGCGGCGTTCTACGTGGCAAGGCGGATGTGAGAGCCTACTGGAAGAAGGGGTTAGCGCAAATTCCTGACCTTTATTTTGAACTGAAAGAAGTCTTGACGGGTGTAGATAGCCTCACGCTCTATTACCGAGGGCATCGGGGCATGGTGACTGAAGTGCTATGGTTTGACAGTACTGGAAAGGTAAAGAAAGCTTGGGTTTGTTACGCCATTGATATAACAAGGGAGGGTGAGTTGTGAAGCAATCCCCAATCTCAGCTGAATCGATTTCAGCAGCTCTCGGTAAGACGATATATCCAGAACCTTATGCTTCCCTAGTGAAGGGACGACAAAAGCGAAAACTGGGTGAGTATTTTGGGTTGACTCATTTTGGAGTTAATTTAACCCATCTCTCACCCGGTTCAGTTTCTGCTCTTGCTCACAGCCACTCAAAGCAAGAAGAATTTATCCTGGTATTGGAAGGCAGCCCAACGCTGGTACTCGGCGAAGAGGAATTCGTTTTGCATCCCGGTGACTGCTATGGATTTAAGGCAGGCACGGGTATCGCCCATCAACTGATTAATCGATCCCAGGAAAATGTAACCTATCTTGAGGTTGGCGATCGCACTGAAGGAGATGAGGTCGAATTCCCAAATGACGATCTCAAAGCAACACAATTGCCAAATGGCGAATGGGCTTTAACGCACAAAGATGGTCGCGCTTATTAAGGTCACTGCCTAACAACCGCGCTACACGATAACATTGGGCGATCGCATTGTATTTTTCAACATTAATGCGATGGGCTCCGCCCAGCCGAAGGCTATCGCTCAATCGAGTCATGTTTAGGTTCACGTTACCGACTGATTTAAAAGTGGAAACATGGCGAGACATAGAGTGAGGGGCGATCGCAACCAACAATTTGATTCAAGAAACACTGACGACAGTTTTGTGGAAAGCAAGCCTTCTGAATTGATTGAGTTGCGCCATACTTTAACCTAGTTCAATGATGCTGTTGCCCAAGTTGCTCGAAGTGGCAATTTGGAGCAAGCCAATCGAGTACGCGATCTGCTTGTTCAGATAAAACGTGAGATTTACAAGCTGCTTGCAGAGCAGTAATCGTGAAGTTGCTATGTCATAAGCGCTCTGTTGGGTATTTGATATCGAGTTGTTTTAACGTTGTCGAGTAGGCGATATTTGGAAGTAATCGTTTGAGCGGTGGCAGATAATAAACATGAACAATTAGTTTAGGGCAATCAAGTATGACCGCTCCTTACACTGGAGGATGTCAGTGCAGGCAAATTCGCTACGAGATCCGAGCTGAACCTCTAACACTTTATGCTTGTCATTGCAAAGAATGCCAAAAGCAATCTTCCAGTGCCTTTGGTATGTCAATGCCCGTTCCCCGCGATGCAGTTATAATTCTCCAAGGGCAGCCGAAAGAGTGGAAGCGAGTCTCTGACAGCGGACGTGAAGTGAGTTGCTTATTTTGTGAGGAGTGTGGGACACGATTATTCCATAACCCTGCTCGAAACTCCAAAATTACCAACGTTAAACCTGGAACATTGGATGATACAAGCTGGCTTAATCCAGTTGGCAATCTATGGACTCGAAGTGCTCAAACATGGGTCATCCTGAGTGAGCAGATGCTAAACTACGACGCACAACCCAGTGATTTTACCCAACTGTTTGAGCGATTTCAGATTGAGTAGTGATGAGGTCGAATTCCCAAAAGACGATCTCAAAGCAACACAATTACCAAATGGTGAATGGGCTTTAACGCACAAAGATGGTCGCGCTTATTAAGGTCAACGCCTAACAACCGCGCTGCACCAGAACGTTCCGCGATCGCATCCTATCCTTCAACTTAATGCGATCGCTCGATCGAGTCACGTTTGGTTTCACGTTACCGACTGATTCACAAGCAAGGACGTGACAGGCTCAACCTAGCTTACAGCAAGGGGCGAGCGTACAAACCATGATTACGGCATAAAATCAAGGTATGGTTTCATACAACAGCTATGTTAAAAACGCTTTGGGCTACGGTTCGACAGGGCAAAATTGAGCTATTGGAATCAGCAGAGCTACCAGAAGGGGTGAGGGTATTGGTAACACTTTTACCTGACAATGAGACTGAATTTTGGTTACAAGCAAGCCAAACATCGCTCGATGCAGTTTGGGACAATCCTGAGGATGATGTATATGCCCAGCTACTCCAAGCATGACGTTATTTTGGTACACTATCCCTTCTCAGATTTGTCGAGTTCAAAGGTAAGACCTGCTGTCGTTGTGAGTACATCGCACCCGTCTCAAGACATTATGATTACCCCTTTAACAAGCAAAACAAGTTCATAGCTGGAAGGAGAATTTATGCTATCTGACTGGGCAGGAGCGGGTTTAAATGTAGCTACTGCGGTCAAAAGAGGCATTTACACAGTGCATGAAAATTTAGTGATAAAAGTGATTGGTCAGTTAATGGATATTGATGCCAAACAACTTGAGCAATCTTTGCAAGGTTGGTTAGGGTTGTAATCTGAGCTATATTGAACCATGAGCCGCAAAAGCATCGCAACAAATATTGCTCGTAAACTGTGGGCACAGTGTGGTGGATTCTGTCAAAATCCGAGTTGCATTAAATACCTCTTCGCTGGAGTCGAGGATGATGTGGTCAGCCTTGCAAATGTAGCTCACATCATCGGTCATGGTAAGAGCGGTCCTCGAAGCGAGCATGAACTAGCCGACTACATTGATAAAGATGGCATAGCTAATTTGATAATGCTTTGTCTAGAATGCCACAAGATTGTTGATGAGCTAGAGAATAAATTTTCTGTCGAGCGAATGCAGGCATGGAAGGCCGATCACGAGAAGAAGATAAATTCACTCTTTGATTTTCCTCAAATTCGCAATGAAAGAGAACTACTTGAGGAAGTCAATGAGCTTTTGACCGAGAACAGAGTTATTTTTGAAGAGTATGGTCCTTTCTCGCAACAGGCATTGCAGGGCAGTTCTGGGGATGCGCTAACTATCTGGCGACGACGATGCCTAGACACAATTCTTCCAAATAACCAAAGAATCGTTGGACTAATTGAGGCTAACAAAAGAAATTTTCCTTACCCGTGGGAAGTTTATAGACAAATGATGGGCTATAAACTTCATTCCGATTCTTTTCGAGATAACTGCCTATTAGAGAAAAAGGTTAACGACTATAAGCTATTTCCAAAAGAATTTGATGACTTCATCAAACAGAGCCTTGGTCTTCCTGTAGAAAACAGAGAGAATAGATCCGAAGAAGAAATTGAATTTAGAAAAGCGACTGTATCAAAATACATCGAAGATTTTTTGGCAACCCATTCTTTTATTACTCGAATGGAGAAACTCAACATAGCAATGTTTGATGTTGAACTTAAGGATGGACGCAGTCTTCGAGTTTTTGCGACAAATACTTATTTCTTCACTGAATACACGTTTGAACAAGTCATGGCGATTGACCCAGCGGTTGATGCAATCATTTGCTCTAACCCTTATGGTGCGTATACGCGAGAAGCTAAAGCCCTCTGCATTGATCATAAGATTGGCTTATTCACGCTTAAGACGTTCATGGGTGCCATCCGCAAAGATGGTGATGAGTTTCTAAACTATCTCCCAAACGATGAGAGATCTAGTCGTCTTAGCTTTTCAAAATCTCTGCTTAGTACAGCCTCAGTCCCCCCACGCTTTCAAGTGTATATATTTGGTTCGTATTTGAGACGAGAACTTTACAACGATATCGATCTCATCGTCGTGTATACAGTCGGAGCAGACCAAGAATTGATATCGTCAACATTAGAGAGCATCAGTCAAGTGTTTGAAAAGCAAGCCTCACAGCTTGATATAACAGTATGCTCAGAAGAAGAGTACGCAGCTATGAGTTTTGAAGATGATAATCGCAATAGAATTAGGTAGTTAGCATCTATAAGGCAGCTCAACAATTCAAATGCAGTGGATGCTTGAAAGCCGCTGGTGCTGAATTCGAGATTATCTGCCGCCGCTGCGTTTTGCCGTTAGACCGCTATGTATGCGACATAAGCTACAGGTTGTAATCAAATAAACGCTAATCATTGGAGATCCTAATTGGAACCTCTAGGGATGGCAAGTACGACCATTGTTTGAAGAGTAAAGTGTGACTTCTAGATTCCCAGTTTGAAATCTAATTTCGTTCGCGCATCCTATCCTTCAACTTAGTCCTGTAGAGAGAAGAAAGTTTTAGAACTGCCTGCTAAAACACTATCAAATCGTCCGCCAATTTGAAGCCTCTGAATTTTTTTGCACTACAGCTACGGATGCTGGGAATTTTTTAGGCTGTAAACAATCAGAGGAGATTTGTTGTGAGGTCTCGAAGACTGCAATCATTGTTTCGCGATCGCTCCTGATGTCTTTGTGCAACCCCAAACAAAAATTGGGGTAGTTCTAGAAAATATCCTAGAACTGCCCCAATTTTTTGACGCTCAATGAGCAATTAGCGAATTATGCGATCGCTGCCATCTTCACATCGTTATTCGCCAGAACCTCTTGCAGTTCCTCAGCGTCTACCGTTTCCTTTTCAATGAGCATTTGAGCCAATTGATCCAGGATGTGGCGGTTATTCACCAGCACTGCTTTGGCACGATGGTAAGCTTGATCCACCAAATTGTGGACTTCATCATCAATCGTCGCCGCAGTTGCTTCCGAGAAATCCCGCTCGGCGGCAATGTCGCGTCCCAAGAACATATTGCCTTGCTGACGACCTAAAGCAACTTGTCCCAAGCGATCGCTCATGCCAAACCGCATCACCATTTGACGCGCCACACGAGCCACCTGCTGCAAGTCATTCGAGGCACCCGTTGTTACTTCTTCTTCACCGAAGATGATTTCTTCAGCAAGCCGACCGCCCAAGGCGACTGCCATCTGATTTTGCAGATAAGAGCGGCTGTACAGACCAGAATCCATCCGGTCTTCACTCGGTGTAAACCAAGTCAAACCACCCGCACGACCGCGAGGGATGATGCTGATCTTTTGCACCGGGTCATAATCTGGCATCAAGGCACCGACGAGAGCGTGACCCGCTTCGTGATAAGCCACCAAGGTTTTGCGCTTCTCGCTCATCACCCGGTCTTTCTTCTCTGGGCCAGCTAGCACCCGGTCGATGGCATCATTGATTTCATCCATCGAGATTTCGGTCAGGTTGCGACGAGCCGCCAGAATCGCTGCTTCGTTCAGCAAATTGGAGAGGTCAGCACCCGTGAAACCAGGAGTACGACGAGCGATCTTCTCGAGATCCACATCCTTCGCCAGCGTTTTGCCACGGGCGTGAACGTTGAGAATCTCCAAGCGACCGGCATAATCGGGACGATCCACGACCACCTGACGGTCAAAGCGACCCGGACGCAGCAGTGCTGCATCAAGTACATCTGGGCGGTTCGTAGCAGCGATGATAATAATTCCCGTGTTGCCCTCGAAACCGTCCATCTCGGTCAGCAACTGGTTGAGGGTTTGTTCCCGCTCATCGTTACCGCCGCCTAAACCTGCACCCCGCTGACGCCCCACGGCATCAATTTCATCGATAAATACGATACAGGGAGCATTTGCCTTGGCTTGTTCAAACAGGTCGCGCACGCGAGATGCACCGACACCGACGAACATTTCTACAAACTCAGAACCAGAGATAGAGAAGAAAGGCACACCTGCTTCCCCAGCAACTGCACGAGCGAGCAGCGTTTTACCCGTTCCCGGAGGTCCAACTAGCAGCACGCCTTTGGGAATTTTTGCTCCAATGGCGGTGAAGCGGTCGGCGTTCTTGAGGAAGTCAACGACTTCATTCAGCTCTAGCTTGGCTTGGTCAATGCCAGCGACATCCCCAAAAGTTACTTGGGTTTGTGGCTCCATTTGGACTCTGGCTTTGGATTTGCCAAAGTTCATCGCTTGAGAGCCTGGGCCACTCTGAGCGCGGCGTAGCAAAAAGAATAATCCAACCAGAAGCAGAACGGGGAAGAAGAGACTGCTCAAGGCGCGGAACCAGAAGCTGTCATCGCTCTGGGGCAGAACTGAAATGTCTACACCCTTGGTGGACAGAATGCTAATCAGGTCTGGGTCATTAGGCAGGTTAACGACAATCTTGCTGCCGTCTTGTGCTGTAACAAGCGCCTTAGTGCGGTCGGCACTAAGACCAACTCTTTCAATCCGACCGTCTTGAACTTCCTGAATCAGCTTGCTGTATTTCCAGGTTTCCCGACTTTGGGGTTGTTTGTCTAAAAATGCTGTTCCTAAGGCGATTACAACTATTGCTAGCAGCGCATACAGCCCTGCATTTCTCCACCGTTTGTTCACCGAGTTTCCTCCTAAGCTCTAGGATATGGGGACGCTTTGAATTTTTATTTGTATTAACTTATGTTAACCCGTCTCAGAATTCCTTGACACGGTTGGTTCATAGAAACCTTCAACAACGTCATCTATCTTCATCGTAACCGTCGCCACAAAAACAACCATCCTAGCCGGAACAATCTACTCCCACACCCTAGAAATGGGGCTACACAACATAGTCCCCACCCTAGAAGGGTAGGACTACACAGACAAAGCCTGCCTACGCAGGCTTTGTCTCCTAGCCTGTAAAGACAGGGTTCGTTTGTGGAGTCGCGACTTCAGTCGTCGAGCTTTTTACGCTCAGGGGGAAGCTTGATGGGTTTGGTAGCGCTGAAATAAGCTCTGCAATTGCTCTAGGCTGCTGTGTAACGGGTCAAAAGTCAAAGTACCTTCTTGGCAAAGAACGGTATGAATCGGAACGACTTGCACCACGCAATTACTATAAGCAAGAACTGACAATCCTTTCACAAAGTCAGCATCCCAAGGTACTTGCTCAGGGGTTTGATTCTGACTTGCCAGCCAGTTGATCAGTTGCGATCGCGCGATTCCCGGCAAAATTCCAGCATCTAGAGGCGGCGTCCACCACTTACCATCCCGCCATCCCCAAAGATTGCCCGTACTGGTTTCTAACCAATTTCCCTTATCATCGACCAAAATTGCTTCTGTCGCTCCCATCTGCTGAGCTTTTCCCAATGCCAGCCAAGCAGGCAGGTAGTTCCCCGTTTTATGTTCGGGAATTGAGCGGCAAAATAACGGCTCTGCCGCTAACCAACTTTTAACACCATATTTTTGTCTGTCTGTCAAATCATCCGGGAAAAACCGCCCGCTAATCCACTCTCGCCCATCGGGAAATAGGGTAATTCTGAGAACGGGGAAGTGGGGGATTAACGCTTCTGCTTGTTGTCGTAATTTTTCCCAGTCTGGCTGCTGCCAGTCAAACGTTTGCACGCTGCAACAGAGGCGATCGCAATGTCCCTTCCAGTTAGTCAGCGGACTCTCCAACGACTGCTCATAAACCCGCAGCGTTGTAAACACCTTCGCTCCATAAAGCAACCCCGGATCGTCAATCGCTAACTCCAGGGTTCCCGACTCAATCAGGTTGCCGTTATACCAGTACATCTCATCACCTTTGGGTGAATACAATATACTTCAAAATACTACATAGAGGCGACAAACACTACACAAACGTCCTTTTGTACGTGCAACGCGAGACTTTTGAAACCCGCTTCGGTCGGGTTTAGTCTGTATAGATGCGAATTCTCTTCGCCCTTTTTACAGGCTGTATAGTGACTTTTTATTGGACGTGGAGACAGATCGGATTAGTGTCGTTAAAGAGGCAAAGCTAAACCTGACTTGCTTTTTCCGCTCAATCTAAATTGGCAATGCTGATGGTCAAATGCTAGATCGTTGAGTAATCTTTCTCTGTAATCCTGCAATCGGGAAAGTTTTGCTCAGTGACACGAAATTGTCTCGACGCCATTTAATTTGGCACTGTACATCAACGTTGAAAAGGTGATTGATGAGCAAAAATGTCCTGAGTTTCCAGAATGGTTTCAACTCAGGCGGCAAGGAGCTATTAAACCGAAATTTATTAATGATTGACGTGATTAGGTCGATTCCATCTTCATGACGATGAACCCAGCTAAATTAAGCGCAAGACTCGCAATGTATTAAGACTTTTTTTGGAGATGCGATCGCCTTCAACAACTATGTTATTTTCTGTTCTCTTTGAGTAATTTAGCTGAACAGCTTAGCGCTTTGGGAAAGGATAGCTTCGATATTATCCTCACTGAAAGCTAACGTGTTTTCCTTTTTATCGATATTGTGGCTAGAAGTTTGATAGTAAACTAATAATCGTTAAAAAACTTTGGTAGTATCTTTTTGTGTCAAAAAAAGCTAATAATACAAATTACTTATTGTTATGACTTTTAATAACTCTACCAGGACTAACAAAAGAAATTCCTTGGTTGGATGCAGCACTAATCATAACGGCTTCAACGACAGGCTCAGAAACTTTCTTTTTAGCTATCCACTCAACAATAAAGTTAGCTCCTAACCCCCCAGTGGTGTCAGTTCTCGCTACAACAAAATCTGTAGAAGCTAGAGAACCAAGTTCCACAGGGCGATCTAAATAGTGCTTGATTAATTTTCCCTCTGTATCATAGTAGCGCACTGAAGTGACAATGATGGGATTGCTCAAATCCGTATTGCGAATACTAAGAGTGGCTGATAAATATAAAACTTCCTTCTGGTTTTCGTAATAAATATGAGAATAGATAGGGACATAGATAGTTTGCCCCATCGCTATCTTACTATTGTCATCCAACGTTACCACCCTGAGTTGGGGTTGAGTCACCTGACCCATATTAGATTGTGGCTTCTGTGGAATCCCCGGTAAACTGCAAGAGGCAAGGACAATGAGTGCTAGGGTCGAAGAAAAATACAAATAAAGCTTCATTAGAGGTAATTGTTAGATTTTGCTAACTGCGATTAATTTTCGATGCTACCCGGTACCCTGGCTTTAAAAGTCAGGGTATTTTTTATGTTTTGGTTCCAATTGGGGCTAAAAAATTTTGCATTACAAACGACTGTTTGTGTACAGTGCCAAATTAAATGATGTCGAGACAATTTCGGGTCACTGAGCAAAACTTTCCTGATTGCAGGATTACACAGTAAAGATTACTCAATGAGCTAGCATTTGACTATCAGCGTTGCCAAATTAGATTGAGCCGAAAAAGCAAGCCAGGCTAGCTTTGACTCTTTAACGACACTAATATGTCTCCACGTCAAATAAAAAGTCGCTGTACAACTACTGGCGATAGCTATACTTCAAAATGCTACAAAAAGGCGACAAGCGCTACACAAACGTCCTTTGGTACGAGCAAAGCGAAACTTTTGAAACCCGCTTCGGTCGGGTTTAGTCTGTATAAATGCGAATTCTTTTCGCCCTTTTTACAAGCATTGGGATGCTCCCGATCAAAACGACCATTCATGGTTTGGATCGTTTAGTGCTGCTTTGACAGAAGCTAAGTTGGCAATATCTTTAAAAGGGCTTGACTTTGCTATTTCCGTAATTGAGTTCAAGGCTAGAGCTAATTGCTCGTTATTGCCTGTTGTAATTGCTAGATCGACGACACCGAACAAAGCGCGAAAGTTTTCTGCACGTTCATCAAACGAACGGTCAAGGTATGCCATTAGCACGTCGCGCTGGGCATTAATATTGGCTATTGTTTCTTTTTCCCAAGCTTCGATTTCGCAGCGCTTAGTCTGTTCCTGCTCTGCAATAATCTTGTATTCGGTATAGCCTGAGACAATTTTCTGTAAGCATTCAGAGACGATTTGCGGTAAGCATTCAGATGGATTTAGCATTCAGAGACGATTTGCGGTAAGCATTCAGATGGATTTATTGCCTTGTTTAATGCAACAGCGATTTTTTGGACTGACATAGCTAGTTTTTTCCAAGGGCACAGTACTTCGCTTTGATAGATGCAGTCGCAGGATTCAGATGCCCTTCCTTATCTAAGACAGGGGTTTTCATGATTTCTGCAAGTGCCGTGACTAGAAGTGCTACCTGTTGAAATTTGCCAGAATCTCTGTTTTTGTCAAATGATGATTGAGATTCAAGTTCGTTCAGACTTAAAACAGCGCGGTTGTTAAGGGATTCAAGCAAATTCCTTAACTCATTAATTCGCCGTTTGACTTGTTGCATAAAGTCTTTTGCAGCCTTAATCTTTGCAATCGCACTGTTGACTTGAGCTTCGTACTCCCGTGCCTTTGTCAAAGCTTTCTCACCCTCACCAGCCAGCACAAAACCACCAATCAGGACAGCTGGGCCAACAGTGATACCACCAAGCACAATAGAACCAAGAGCCATACCTCCGCCGCCCGCTGCCAGCGATCCGCCGCCTAGCCATGCTAAAGTCGCATTCCAAGCAGCGGCACCACTAAGACCCCCTATAAGTGTTCCGGTACTTGCAACTCCCACAGAAGTAGCAAGACCCATTGCACCGCCGTATCCTGCTGCTGCTGCCCCAACAGCCTTAGCGCCGCCGATGAAAAATTCCTGAGCCTCAATCGCCGCAGTTTTATACTCCTGGAGTTGTTGAATTGAAATTCCTTCCAACCCCTCCAAAAATTCCTTTTCACTTTTTTTATTCCGCTGACCAATACGCTCAATAAAAGCAACAAAGCGTCCAATTGTACGCATCATGACATCAAGCTGAAGTTGACCATACTCTTCTGCTAGCTTGTTAGTAGCTTCCCAGTCTGCTTTCAACTCACTGACAGCTTGTTCATAACGTTTTTGGGCACGTTCACCAATTTCCTTGGCTTCATTCATGTTGCCAATGCCTTCAGCCGCTTTGACTCCACCGAAAGCGGCAGTCGCTAAAGCAACTGCGCCTAAAATAATCGGTATAACAAAGATCATGAAACACTCCTAAACCTAGGTTTTCGGACGCTAAGATATTTCCTGATAAGAATTTAGATTGGCGACAGGAATTTAATTCAGCAACATCAAAACCATAAGAATAAACACAGAACTATGCCATCCGAATAAACACTGGCATTTCTTGCAGAGGATTATGTTGGAAATGTGAAGATGTCAGTAATGATCACCGGGGCATCATAAAACCCAAAAATTTACTGCATGAATGCGCGATCGCCCTTGACCTCAGTTACAACGCGATCGCATCCCCAACTAGGAGACTATATTGAAAGAATTTCTAGCCAAGCTAGCGATTGTTGCAGCGAATGCGGCTGCCTCGACAGGCTTTGTGACGTGCTGCTGGAAGCCTGCCAAAATCGCACGCTCGCAATCCTCGCTTCTGGCATACGCCGTCAGTGCTACCGCTGAAATCTGTCCTCCTTGCTCTGGCGTCATTGCTCTAATTTTGCCGATCAACGTGTAGCCATCCTCATCGGGCATCCCAATGTCGCTCACTAAGACATCTGGTTTTACCTGTTGCAGCGCCTCAAGTGCCTCCTGTACCGATGCTACTGCTGTTACCCTCGCTCCATACTGTTCAAGCGCGATCGCGAGAAAATCTCGGCTATCAGCCTCGTCATCTACAACCAACACCTGTAACCCTTCCAGTACAGTGCTGAAGCTTGATGAAGGCTGTGTACTAAGTGGGGCTTCTAGCTCAGGCTTGAGTCCTTTCAACTCAGTCTTCATCATCAGCGGCAGTTTCACCGTAAAGATTGCCCCCTGCCCCTCCCCAGGACTGTCAACACAGACAGTTCCGCCGTGTAGTTCGGTGAGGTGACGAACAATTGCCAAACCTAAACCAAGCCCTGTTTGCGATCGCGTGCTGGTACTATCAGCTTGACGGAAGCGCTCGAAGACATAGGGCAGAAAGTCAGCCTCGATTCCTTTGCCTGTATCGCTCACCTCAATCTGGGCGTAGGAGCCAGTGCAATCGAGCTTGATTTCCACTCGTCCCCCGGAGGGTGTGAACTTGATCCCATTCGAGAGCAAGTTCCAGATAATCTGCTGCAAGCGGTTTGGATCGCCGATAACCAAACCGATGGCGGGATCGAGTACAGATTCCAGTCGAATGCTTTTAGCCGCTGCGGCTAGATGTACCGTCTCCATCGCCGCTTGAACAATTGAGATCAGATTAACCGGGCACACATTCAAGGAAAGTTTGCCTCGAATCATCCGCGACACATCCAGAAGATCCTCAATCAACTCTGCCTGTAACTTAGCGTTGCGCTCAATGGTTTCCAGGGCGCGGGCAGTCGTTGCTGCATTCAACTTCTGAGTGCGAAGCATCCCCGACCATCCGATAATTGGGTTGAGGGGCGATCGCAATTCGTGAGAAAGTACCGCCAAAAACTCGTCTTTCATGCGGTTCGCCGCCTCTGCCTCGGCGCGTGCCGCTTGTTCGCTAGCCAACAGTCGGGTACGTTCTTCCTCCGCTCGCTTGCGCTCCAGTTCGGCTGTCGCACGGGTGGCAAAGATTGTCAGCAGCGATTCTGCCAGATGGGTATACTCCAACGGTTTTCGAGCCATCACCCCCACTAATCCCAACACTCTCCCTGTGGAGCCTAAAAGCGGAGTTGCGATATAGCTATCAACGTCCATCTCGGCAAGCAAAAGATTACCAGGAAATTGCGCTTGGAGATTGCGGGGATAGCAGCATAGCTTTCCTTGCTGAATCACCTGTTTGCAAGGTGTATTCAGCAGTGAATACTCAATATTGTCTGCAATCTCATGCTGGGCATAGAGAGCAATCGTGCTGACTTTATCTTCGTCTTTCCCCGCCAGTTCCCCAATAAAAGCGAAATCAACATCCAATGCCTTAGTGAGGTGTTGCGCCAGGGAGTAGAAAAACGCCTCCCCTGTCGCTGCCGAAACTCCCTTCGTCACCTCAATGAGGGCAGCATCCATCTGAGCAATTTTGTGTGCAGCCAGCCGCAACTCTAGCTCATCAACCACCATCGCCGCTAGATCGGCAAGGGTTGCTCGCTGCTCGGCAGATAACTCATGGCGCGGCTTGCTGTCTACAAGACAAAGGGTGCCAAGATTAAAACCATCCTTAGCGATCAGGGGCGCACCTGCATAGAAGCGAATCCCCGGTTCGCTAATTGCATAGGGCTTACAAGCGAAGCGAGGGTCATTTCTGGTATCTGCAACCACGAAAACATCCTTAGACAAAATCGCGAAGCTACACATTGTTGCTTCACGATTAATTTCGCGGGTGTCAAAGCCGTAGCAGGATTTAAACCAGGCTCGAAATTGGTCAACTAAAGAAACGAGGGCAATGGGTACGTCAAAAAGCCGAGCCGCCAGAGCCGTAATGCGGTCGAAGCTTTCTTCGGGAGGTGTATCGAGAATGTTGTAGCGACGCAGTGCCTCTAGGCGTTCTATTTCGTTAGGCGGCAGGGGAACAGTGGTCAAAGTACCTCCAGAAGACACTTCTTAAATATGGCTTGGGGCAGCTAAGATAGCTTTGCGTGCCTGTCAAAGAGCGCTATATTTTATAATTATTTAAATTTTAGGGCAATCTCAAGCAAAGCCCAATAATTTACCACAATCCGGGTAAACAATACTGCAATTGTTAATACTTTTAGCAATTCCGAAGCGCGATCGCGATTGAAATCATCTAACAATGCGATCGCTTACCGACTCCTAACCGCAATGGAACATCGTTGACACAATTGACGCCTAAACAGACAAGACTGTTTCAGAAACATTTGCTGACCATGCTACAACCTAAAAGAATTCTCAGGGATAAATCGAGTATTATCTTTTGGATGTAATTCAGCGTCTGAATCAAAGTTAGAGGTTAAAGTTGAATGGATAAAAAGAAATGGCAGTGGTTTCAAGTTACCTTCCAGTTAAAAGGCTCGGTCATTCCAGCAGTCTTGCCTAGAACCCTTATCTGTGGGGGATTTGGCTTAATTATTTCTGTTCTTTACCATTTTAAATTAGCTGTATCTTTGCCAATTCTAGCTAGCTTAATTCCCAATATTGTTTTAGGTTTATTACTGGTGTTTCGGACGAATACAGCTTACGAGCGGTTCTGGGAAGGTCGGAAATGTTGGGGTAGTATAGTAAACACTGTCCGCAACCTGGCTCGTCAAATTTGGGTTTCGGTTGACGAAAATGAACCGAAAGATAGAGAGTCTAAAATAGCTGCTTTACGGCTTCTAGTAGCTTTTTCTGTAGCGACTAAATTGCATCTAAGATCGGAGCCAGTCAACAGCGAACTCGAAGATTTGATGTCTGCGTCTCGCTACTTTAAGTTAAAGACAATGAACAATCCACCGCTTGAAGTTGCGTTTTGGATTGGAGATTATCTACAAGAACAATATGGTCGAAATTGCCTGAATGTTTATCAAATGAATTCTCTGCAAAACTTAATTAATATACTGGTAGACAATTTAGGAGCTTGCGAACGAATTCTCAAAACTCCAATTCCAATGGCTTATGTAATTCATCTCAAGCAGTTACTGTTAATCTATTGTCTATCTTTGCCGTTTCAAATGGTTGGACAGTTGCATTGGTGGACTGGACTAACGGTTGCTTTGATTAGTTTTACATTGTTTGGAATTGAAGAAATTGGGATTGAAATTGAAAATCCATTTGGTCACGATGCAAATGACCTGCCTTTGGATGCAATTTGCGCCACGATGCGGCGCAATATCGAAGATTTAATTTCTCTAGCCCCTAGTGTTAGGGATTGGAAGACCACACGAATCGATAAAGCAGTATAGGAAAAAATCCGGCTCGCGATCGCAGAAGACGAATCCGATTTTACTGGATGTCTACAACAGAAACAAATATTCCTACTCGCCTTCAAAAGCGATCGGGAGATTCATTGTGGAGCATCCTCAAGGGAAATTAGGTCGCGCGATCGCTTCAATGTTGCTTAAGATACATGACGATTTTGAGAAGGTTGGTATCATGTTTAAGAAATTAAACTCTGCCCAAAAGGAAATCTTCAATGAATGGTGCATGGCTCATAAAATTTAGTGTAGTTTTATACTTTATAACAGCGGCTGCACTTCTGGCAGAATTGATAAATTTTCATCCATTTTCAGGTGCCCCAGTAGTGACTAGCGAAGAGCAAGTCCAACCGATTGCTGTAGATTATCAACTTTGAAGGGTGACGCACTAGGGGAAGGCCGTTACAGAGGATGGTTATATAAATTTTTACAAAAAAGATGCGTTTCACTACCCACTCTCGTTAGCGAGCGCAACTTGATTCCATCATTCTTCTCTGGAACCAGGTAATAATACTTAGTACAGTTACCTTGCAGATTTCTTCACTAAAGCCGTAAAACAGGCGAAAGAAAACCGCTGTTGTAGATTGGCACGTATCAGGATGCTCCCAAAGGAAAAGCGATCGCTTTAAAGGAAAAGCGATCGCTTTTTTCTCACCTCAAGGAGTCATTAAACCAAAGCGGCTTGCTTCAACTGTATCCCGTCAGGTAACTTCCCGCTACGCAACCATTCATCCATTTCTGAAGGAATATTAGCGGATTTGAGTTGTTCCCGCAGTTCAGCGCCTTCCAAAACTTCTTTTTGCAAAAGCATCTGTGCCAAATCTTCCAGCAAATCCCGATTCTTGTCTAGGATTTCTAAAGCCATGTGATGCGCTGCATCAATCGTTTCCTTCACTTGACGGTCAATCTGCTCAGCCACCACGGGACTCACTGAACGACGCGGATTGCTGTAACCCTCCATGAACTGTTGCTGCGGCTTCTCAAACGCCACGGGTCCCAATTCATCACTCATGCCGTAGAGAGTAATCGCCCGTTCCGCTAAATCTGTTGCTTTTTGGATGTCGTCACTCGCACCCGTAGACACCTTTCCAAAGATTAACTCTTCCGATGAGCGTCCACCTAAGAGAGTGGCGATTCGACCGCGAATTTCATCTTCTACCATCAAAAAGCGGTCTTCCTCTGGCATCTGGAGCGTGTAGCCTAGGGCACCGACGCCACGGGGGACGATAGAGATTTTCTCGACTTTACCAGCTCCCGGCATCAAAGCCGCGATAATCGCATGACCGACTTCGTGATAAGCGACAGTCTTTTTCTCAACATCATTCAGAACGCGGGATCTGCGCTCTAATCCGGTGACAACACGCTCAATTGCTTCGTTGAAGTCTGCCATCATCACAGCGTCGCGGTTCTGACGTGCTGCCAGTAGCGCCGCTTCATTCACCAGGTTGGCTAAATCGGCACCGGCAAACCCAGGTGTGCGACCCGCGATCGCTACCAAGTCTACATCATCTGCTAACTTGACATTTCGGGAATGGACGCCAAGAATGGCTTCTCTACCCACTTTATCCGGGCGGTCTACCACCACTTGCCGGTCAAAACGACCCGGACGCCGCAGAGCCGGATCTAGCACTTCTGGGCGGTTGGTGGCGGCGACGATAATCACCCCGGTATTCCCATCAAAACCATCCATTTCGGTGAGCAACTGGTTAAGGGTTTGTTCGCGCTCATCGTTTCCACCGACAAAGCCTCCAGCACCGCCGCGAGATTTACCTAGCGCGTCTAGTTCGTCGATGAAGACGATGCAAGGGGCTTGTTTTTTGGCTTGTTCAAATAAGTCGCGGACTCGTGCAGCGCCAACACCGACGAATAGCTCGATGAATTCGGAGCCAGAGATACTGAAGAAAGGAACGCCCGCTTCACCCGCGATCGCTTTTGCTAAGAGTGTCTTTCCAGTTCCCGGAGGTCCCACCAGCAGCACGCCTTTGGGAATTTTTGCTCCCAATCGGGTGTACTTCCCGGCATTTTTCAAGAAATCCACAATCTCTAGCAGTTCTAACTTGGCTTCATCGACACCCGCCACATCACTAAACTTGATGCCGGTGCTGCCTTCTGAGTAAATCCGTGCCTTGCTTTTCCCAACCGTCAGCGCTGCGCCACCTGCGCCTCCACCCCGGTTCATCAACCATCCCCAAATTCCAAAGAAAATCAGGGGAGGAACAACCCAACTGAGGAGGGTTCCAATCCAGCCATTGTTGTTGGGTGCAGGTGCAGCAAACTTTACGTTATGTTCGCGCAGGATCTTGGGTAGATCCAGATCGATTGCCACTGGCGTGGTGACGAATACCTGATCTGGTGCGGCTTGCTCTCCCGTGGCATCGGATTTAAGCGCATACTCGATCCGGTCATTGCTCACAACTGCCTGCTCAACTTTACCGCTTTCTACCTGATTGATAAAGTCGCTGTAGGGTACCTGCGGCAATTGAGAGCCAAAACTCGGAATGATAAAGTTTAGCAGTAGAAGGATAGTGAACAAAATCAGGAAGCTGCCGCCAAACTGCTTTGTTCTAGAGGCTTTGGGCGATCGCTTATTATTATTTTCAACAGGCATTGTAGATACGAACCTCTTAAAAGTTATAAAGTTTGAAAGGTTGCTTTCAGATGTCTACTGAGTGAAAGCTAAATGTACTCTTGGCTTTAGTATGCTTTTAGAGCATCGAAATTGGTAACAGGGTGAGGCTCTAAAAGCTATTGTAAAAAAGGGGATGCGATCGCCTGGGTTCGGTGTCTACCCCTACAAGCATCCGTATAGCCGTACTTTAGTCTTTGTTTATTAAGTTGTATGACAACTCAGGCTGGATTCATTCTTAAAGTGCTAGTCGCCTCAGCGGCACTGTCAATCTTGATTAAGTACGGTGGTCCCTATTTATCAATTCCAGCATCCCCAGCCCTAGTGCTGATGGTTGTGTTTCTGCCAACGCTGATTATGGCCGTGACCTTCTGGCAGCGATCGCGACAATATCGCCAACTGGACTAAGTTGTATTTTAAGTATCAATGAATACTTATCTGAGTAGAGCGGCTTACATAAAAACACTGAAACAGTTGACGCTTGGCAGCTATTCAAACCTTACTTTCAACCCATGCGAAAGTTGCCAAAATCGGCTAATCTAGCTGCATTAAACGGCAATTACAG
Source organism: Trichocoleus sp. DQ-A2 (assembly GCF_039961915.1). Taxonomy (NCBI): domain Bacteria; kingdom Bacillati; phylum Cyanobacteriota; class Cyanophyceae; order Leptolyngbyales; family Trichocoleusaceae; genus Trichocoleus; species Trichocoleus sp. DQ-A2. Next base: position 24,382 of record NZ_JAMPKD010000039.1, on the reverse strand, counting down.
CCTATGTCAGCTCGGAGTCAACACCTGTGAATCTAGGTCAGTGGATTGGCTTATTCGTCTTAGTCGTTTCTCTTTATGTTTTGTGGCAAATTCGGCAGGTGTTGCTGTTGGTGTTTGCCGCCGTTGTGTTGGCGACTGCCTTAAACCGATTGGCGCGGCGGCTGCAACGATCGGGAATGAAACATGGCATCGCGATCCTGGCGTCGATTGTCTTATTATTAGCTCTGATTGTTGGGTTTTTTTGGCTGATTGTGCCGCCCTTTACCGTCCAGTTTCAAGAACTCACAGAACGGGTTCCTAGAGGGTTTGAGCGCTTGAATCTTTGGGTAGATCGCCTCAGAACGGGTCTTCCTAGCCAGCTGACACCGTACCTACCCGATGTGGAGAGCATAAGCCAACAAGTACAGCCCTTAATCAATCGGCTATTGGGCAGTTCGGTCGCCTTTTTCTCCAGCTCTTTAGGGATTATCCTCAACGTTTTGCTGGTGCTGGTTTTAACCGGAATGTTCTTAGCAAATCCCCAAGCTTACCGCAAGGGATTTGTGCGGCTATTTCCTTCTTTTTATCGGCGGCGCGTGGATGGGATTTTGGACCAATGCGAGGTGTCATTAGGGCGATGGCTTGGAGGCGCTCTCATCAGCATGAGTGTAGTTGCGCTGATGAGTATGATTGGCTTGTCGGTTTTGCGAATCCCGTCACCGCTGGCTCAAGGGATTTTGGCAGGGGTGCTAAATTTGATTCCCAATCTTGGCCCGACGATTAGTGTCATTCCACCAATGGCGATCGCGCTGTTGGAGGCTCCTTGGAAATGCTTGGCTGTGTTCGGTCTTTACTTTTTTATTCAGCAGGTTGAAAGCAATTTCTTAACACCCTACGTTATGGCTCAACAGGTGTCGCTGTTGCCAGCCGTAACGTTACTTGCTCAAGTATTTTTCGCCACATTCTTTGGATTTTTAGGGTTGGTCTTGGCGTTACCGCTAACCGTTGTTGGTCAGATTTGGTTCAAAGAAGTCTTATTCAAAGATGTTCTCGATCAATGGCGCAGTCAGCGCGAAGCAGATTTTGATCCAGAGGGTATAGCAACGTCTCATGAAGCGGCTGAATTTGAGCGAGAAACTGTGGTGTTGCCGGAAGGGAAGTCATCCATTAATGACAAGCCTAATCTTGATAACGAGAATCAGGCGAATGTTAATGATGTGACTGGTAAAGGGAAGAAGTAGCGATAAGTAGCGATCGCTATTCTCAGTAACCTCCGATGAGAGAATAATAAGACTTTCTCCAATTGCCCTCTTGGAATACGACAACACTTGCAAGTATCTCGCTGAGAACTACCCAGATGAATTTGCCAAGTGGCTACTGTCATCTGAAGCTTCAGACATCCAGGTAATCAAAACCGAACTCAGTCTGGAACCGATTCGCGCCGATTCTGTCATCTTCCTGCAAGTCGCTAACCAAATCTTGCACCTGGAATTTCAAACCTCGGCGCAATCAACTCCTCCCCTCGACTTCCGGATGCTCGACTACTACACGCGACTGAAGCGGCAATATGGGTGTGAAATTGTGCAGATAGCAATCTTTTTGCAAGCCACTACCTCAGAACTCGTCTTTCGACAGCAGTACACAGACACAAACACCAGACATCAGTATCGAGTCATCCGTCTGTGGGAAGAAGATCCCACTCCGCTGCTCGCAAATCCAGCTCTCCTACCACTGGCAACCTTAGCTCGTAGTGATTCACCCAGAGCTTTATTAGAGCAAGTCGCCGCTGGGGTCGCTAGAGGATCGAGAAAACCACCGAGCGACAGAATATCCTCGCTTGTGCAGGGGTTCTTGCTGGTTTGCGGTTTAAAAAAGATTTGATCCAACAACTATTCCGAGAGGCAATTATGCAGGAATCTGTTATCTATCAAGACATCCTCCAAAAGGGCGAGCAACGAGGTCTGCAACAAGGAGAGGTGGCGCTAATTTTGCGGCTGCTCAGGCTACGATTTGGTGACATCAATCCCGAACTGCAAGAACAGATTCGCGGTTTATCGATTCCTCAATTAGAGGGATTGGCGGAAGCGCTGCTGGATTTCTCCAGCCAAACTGATTTAGTTAGTTACTTGGCGGCGATAGACTCATCGGCAATCTGAACAGCAACACATACCGTTAACCTCCCAAAAGCGTCGCCCCACGAGGCATCGCAATAGTGGAAACTAGGGATGAGCAAAAGTCCGACCCTTCAACCTTCCCTATGCGAACCCTTGCCGAAATTAACGACAAAATCAGCCACCAGCGTGCAGTGGTGTGGACAATAGAAGAATTAAAAGCACGGGTGGCAGAAGTGGGAGTCACCCAAGCTGCGAAGCAAGTAGATGTCATTACCACCGGCACTTTCGAGCCGATGGAGTCTTCGGGGGCGATTATTAACCTGGGACACACCGATCCCCCAATTAAAATTCGCTCCTGTTGGTTAGATGGGGTTTTAGCCTACTCTGGCTTTGGGGCAGTGGATCTGTATCTGGGAGCAACCCAGATGGTGGAATATCGGAGTACGGGCGAACCCCTAGACGGCGAGGAATCTAGAGAACGCGGCGGCGGTCATGTGATTGAAGATTTAATTGCCGGGAAAACGGTGCAACTACGCGCCATTGGGCAAGGGACGGACTGCTACCCTCGTGCTTCCTTTGAGACAACCATCACCCGCGACACGATTAACCAGTTTTATCTATATAATCCCCGCAATCTATACCAAAATTTTATCGTCGGGGTGAATGGAGGCGATCGCCCACTTTATACTTACCTCGGCCCTCTGCAACCCCGCCTCGCCAATGCCGTCTACTCAAACGCTGGGGCAATTTCTCCCCTCCTGAACGATCCAGACCTGCAAACGATCGGGATTGGCACTCGGATTTTCTTAGGCGGCGGCGTTGGCTATGTAGCGTGGGAAGGCACCCAACACTTCCCCTTACAAAAGCGGTTGCCAAATCGAACGCCTGTTGGTCCGGCGGCTACCCTTGCCTTAATGGGAGACGCCAAACAAATGAATTCTCGCTGGGTGCGCGGCTGTTACTTCAAAAATTATGGCCCTTCTATGATGCTCGGCGTTGGTATCCCACTGCCCGTTTTACAAGAGCAAGTCGTCGCCAATTGTGCCGTGCAAGACAAGGAGATCGTTGCGCCGGTTGTCGATTTCTCGATTCCTCGGCGCGTCCGTCCCACTTTTGGGCTTGTGAGTTACGCCCAGCTGAAGACGGGACGCATCACAATAGAGGGCAAACCCGTGCGGGTTGCCCCCTTAGTCAGCCTATTTTTTTCTAATCAAGTAGCGCTGGAGTTGAAGCAATGGATTGAGGCGGGGACATTTACCCTCACCGAACCTGTTGCCCCCATTCCACTGGATCGCTCATTTTTACCCCAAGACCGATGGGGTTCTCAAATTTCCCTAGATTAGTCATTTGTCATTCGTTATTCGTTATTAGGTGTAACTCATCACAGTGACTCATGACTAATAGCCAGTTTATTCTGGCGGCGGGGAAGAGCGCTTAACCGGCTTTGGCAAGGGTTCCTTGCGTTTGGGGGATGGGGGCGCGATCGCTGCGGGTCTTTCTCCGCTTGGACGCACGGGACGCTCCCGGCTTCCTCCTCCTGGCTTTCTGCTGGGAGGACGCCCACCTCCACCTCCTCGGAATGGCTTCTTGCCCGGAATCTTTCTAGGAGGCAGGCGACCAATATCCTGGCTCTCCTGAATTACCAAGGAGTTCCCCTGTCGTTGCACCTGCAAATCCATGAAATGACCGACTGCCTTTTCTTGAACCACACCATTGAGTTTCAACTTGAAAAACTTAGGTGTGTCTTCCTGCTTGCGAGGAGACTGCTTAATCTTGACGATGATGCCTTCTTCTTCTTCTCGCGACTGAAAAATCACTTCCCCGCGAATCGAAAAATAGCCATCGTTCGCCGCCGACTCGCTTTGAATATCCGTAGGTTCGGACGATTCTGCTGCTTCCGCTTCTGGGTCAGACGACGGCTGGTTCAGCCTTTCCGGCTCCCAAACGCCCACAATCTGGACGTGCAAGTTGCCGTCTTCTTGTCGCATCCGGGGATAGACAACCCATAAATGTTCCTGCTCTAAGTTCAGGTGATTTTTGACTAAACTCATCACCCGACCTAATAGCACGGCATCGATGGCTGTTCCATCGCTTGCCAGCAGCATTCCTCGCGTAAATTGCTCGTCGGAGGACGTGTACTTACCCTTTACTAGGCCGATGGCCCGGTATTGCATGGGTTCGCTAGGGGGAGGAATGGGTTGCTGTCGTGTGACAGCAGGATTCTCTTCAGTTGTTTGTTCCAAATCGCTGTTTGACGCTGTATCCGCTGGCGTTGGCGGACTGGATAGGGGTGGTGGTTCTGGCTTAGGATCGCCAGAAGACTGGGATAATTCGGAGAACCGATTCACAGAAGGACTCATAATACTCCTCGCGGCGGAGACACATCCCCTTGGGGGGAGTCAGTCAGCTCATTGTACTGAATGCGGTGATACGACTGGTAGATCCGTAATGTTTTTGCACTCAGCAAAAACACTTACACCTTATCAAGTTCGGTTCGATGCTGCCACTATTTTAAAATGTGGAGACAGTGATGCGGTTTGCCAAGTGTGACAGTGGAAAATAAGATTGTGTTTGATAATGGCAATAGAGTTCAGAGCAGTCGTGTGTCCCAAAAGCGCAATCGCTGGTTTATTAATCTAGTCCTAGGGCTAGGCGTGTTAATCTTTGTCGGATTATCCATCATTCCGTTGGTGGGTATTGTTTTTGACGGCAAAGAGCCTACTACTGGGGCAACCCCAACACCGACTCAGACGGCAGGGGTAGCTAATCAAGCGGAACTGGAAGCGCAAGCGAAAGGTTACGAACTGGTTTTGCAGCGAGAACCACAGAATCAAACGGCGCTGCGGGGGTTGTTAGAAGCACGGCTAAAAATGCGCGATATCAAAGGCGCGATCGCACCTTTGGACAAACTGGCAAAGCTGAATCCCGATCAAAGCGAGTACGCAGTTTTACTTGCACAAGCTAAACAGCAAACAGGAGATCGCGAAGGGGCTGCCCAAACTTATCGCTCGATTTTGACTTCTAAACCGGGAGATATGAACGCCCTGCAAGGTCTTGTGAGTCTCTTGGTACAACAAAACCGTCCGGAAGCAGCGATTGGCTTGCTGCAAGACACGTTGAAAACTGCTCCCCAAGTGAATCAAGTTCAACCTGGTAGCGTCGATGTCACTTCGGTGCAGTTGGAGTTGGGCAAGGTTTACGTTGAGCAAAAGCGCTATCCGGAAGCGATCGCTATCTACGATGACGCCATCAAAGGCAATCGACAGGATTTTCGTCCGGTGCTAGCGAAGGCACTGGTGCTGCGAGAACAAGGCAAAATCGCCGAAGCTAAACCCCTATTCAATACGGCGATCGCTCTAGCTCCAGCTAGAGTCAAAGACCAAATTAAACAACTGGCGGCTGACGCACCCGCACCCACGGCTGCGCCCACGACTGCGCCCACGACTTCACCTACGACTTCGCCTTCTGTATCTCCCAGCCCTACGCCTTAACCTGAGTCTTAAGAATTAAAAATGCTTTCATCAAAAAACAGAATTTTTAATGCAGGCATTTTTAATTTTTAATTTCCTTCCAATAAGGCGAGCGCTCCAAACAGCAAAAACAAGCCGCCCCCAATTGCTGTAATTAATCGCTCGGAAATTCGTCCGGCGATCATCCGACCCCCCAAAACAGCGATCGCTGCACAAATACTATGCCCCGCAATAGCCCCAGCCGTAACCCCTACAGCCGACTGGGACGCAGCTAGAGCAATTGTGGCAATCTGAGTGCGATCGCCCCACTCTGCTACAAATGTCAGCATAAAGGCTTCGAGGACAATCGCCCAAGGAGTTTTCTTTTTTGGCATTTTCGACTCAGCTTCTTTAACCGTGGCGATCGCTTCTTCGGCTTCTTCACAGTCTGGTCCCGCTGGCATCTGGCTTGCTTCGTACAATAACTTCACCCCGAAGCCAACAAAAAAAATAATTTCCGCCAAATGAAGATAATGCTTGGGGAGTAGAGACGCCACTTGTCCCAAGAGAACCGACAGAACCGTCATTGCTGCCAATGCCGCCACAACTCCTGCAAATACCAGTCGTCGGGAGTGGCGCATTGCCAGAATTACCGCAATGAAAAAGGTTTTATCGCCTAATTCGGAAAAAGTGATGAATAATAAACCGGCAGTAAAAGCTGTCAGCATCCTCTCAAGCTCCTCAGAATGTTCTACCTATCGCATCTGAGTGAGCTTTCTGGAGGGTACATGGGACTTCACCAGCAGCTCACATCTGATGTGAACTCGGTGAAGGTCTCGCTCCCAAGGTTTGAAACTATTAGTTCAGCGACTAGGCGCTTATTTTTAGTTTCTTTCGCTTGTCACCTGAACCAGGCTCATCGCCAGTATGTTGATTCAGATGGGCTAGCATCATTCTTCGCTAGCAGCTACTCCCCTTCATTGTTAAGTAATTATACATCTAACTGTGGGTAGAAGAAATTAATAAATCTACATAAATTTATTTGGGGAGTGTCATGACAGGCGATCGCAATATATCCCCCATTCGCAGCCAGCACGCCTGTGGGCAGGTGGAAAGTCGGCAGGTTATGAACTTGCAAACTTTCCACCTAATCACTTAATACTTCCGTTCCTTTGGCTCAAACATAGTAATGTTTACCGGGCGATCGCGCAAATCGATCCCGGCTGGAGAATAGAAAGCCATCGTGTGCTTGAGGAAATTCTCATCGTCACGCTCAGGATAATCTTCGCGGTAATGAGCGCCTCGACTTTCTTGACGGTTGAGCGCCGATGTCAGAATCATTTGTCCGACAATAATCAAACTGCGGAGTTCCAGCGCCTCGATGACTTCAGTGTTCCAGAGTTTACCCTTGTCATCCAGGTAAATATCCTGGGATTGCTGCTGAATCTGTTGCAGCTTGTTCAAACCTTCGCGCATCAATTCCTCGCTGCGGAAGACACCACAATACTCAGTCATGCAGTCTTGGAAGGCTTGACGCACTTGGTTAATCCGGTATTGACCCGATTGTTCTAGTTGCGCTTGGATTTTGCAGTGAGCTTCTAGCAGATAGGGTTGCTCATCCAGTTCGGGCAACTTGCGGTTTTGGACAAATTGCGCGATCGTTGCCCCCGTTTTTCTGCCATAAACCACACACTCCAACAGGGAATTACTGCCCAATCGATTTGCCCCGTGAACCGAGACACAAGCAGCTTCTCCAGCGGCAAAGAAAGCGTCAATTAAACCATCTGGGCCACTTTTCACCTGACCGCTGGTATTGACGGGGATACCGCCCATTGAATAGTGAGCCGTAGGGCGCACGGGCATCGGTTGATCTACGGCATCGATGCTGAGTAATCGGTGAGCTTCTTCCCAAGCAAAGGGAACCCGACTCATAATTTTTTCTCGCCCCATGTGGCGCAAGTCGAGATAGACAAACGGGCCACCGGCGCTGCCATCGGGATGAACGCCCCTTCCCGCACGAATTTCTCGCGCGATCGCTCGTGAAGTAATATCGCGGGGAGCGAGTTCCATGCGACTGGGGGCATAAGTCGCCATAAAGCGATCGCCCTCAGCGTTGATCAAATACGCGCCTTCACCCCGCACAGCTTCCGAAATCAGCACCCCCACCGGATACAAGCCCGTCGGGTGAAACTGCACAAACTCCATATCTTCCAACGGCACCCCGGCGAGGGCAGACATCGCCAACCCATCCCCCGTCGAGGCGTAGTCATTCGAGGTGGTGTTAAATACCCTGCCATAGCCGCCCGTGGCGAACATCACCGCCTTCGCCCGTACAACCTCAATTCGCCCGTCCAGAATCTGGTACATCACCACACCCTTCGCCTGGGCGTCTTCCAGAATCAGCTGCATCACGTACCACTCATCGTAGATGCGGACGCCGTGACGCCGGAGATTATTCACCAGTTCGTGCAGAATCGCGTGACCCGTCTTATCCGCTGCATAGCAAGTGCGCCGGTGAGAATGTCCCCCAAAAGCTCGCTGGGCAATCCGACCATCCGGCAATCGGGAAAACAATACTCCCATGTGTTCCAGGTCGATGATCGTGTCTGGAGCCTCGCGGGTGAGGATTTCCACCGCATCCTGATCCGCCAGGTAGTCAGATCCCTTTACGGTGTCAAAAGCGTGGTCTTTCCAAGTGTCTTCAGGGTCTACATTCTTCAGCGTTGCCGCCATACCCCCCTGCGCGGCGACCGAATGGGAACGAATTGGGTGAGTTTTGGCAATCAGCGCCACATCTAAGCTGGGTTCTGTGCGGGCAATCTCTAAGGCGGCGCGACACCCCGCTAATCCACCTCCCACAATCACGACATCGTGTTCAAGCATCTTTAAGATCCGCTCTTTGGAATTCTTACATCCATGCTGACGCAAATAAAAACTTCCCCACCACAAAGCGGGGAAGTTCTTCATAAATTTCTTTTTAGTCCTAATACCAGTCCTCAGTCCTCAGTCCTCAGTCCTCAGTCCTCAGTCCTCAGTCCTCAGTCCTCAGTCCTTAGCCCTCAGTTCTCAGTGTTGACCAAAGACTGATGGCTCTTCAACTGGTTACTTGGGCAGGGTTTTGGTTGGGTAAACTGCCACCAACGGTCTCAGTGGTGTCCTGGATATCCATTGCAGAAACCTCAATGTGGTTAAACAACGTAGTCACGAAGGCAAAGAGCAAGAACGGCAGAGACAGCACGAGGATGAGTCCAACAGTCATTAGGGCGTAAATTTGCCGAGTGGTACTCCACAGCGCTAGTGCAGAGGCGAGACTAATGAAGATGACAATCAGCCAAACGATGATTTGCCCATAGATATCGCCAAAGGAGAGAGTACAGACGAAGCGATACTTTTGCATTTTATCCATGACGTTTCCCTTGCAACATTCCTTTAAAGTTCTAGGTTAAGGTTCTGACACGGGCTTGGCAGATTTCTAAATCTTTTTACAAGAGTTGCAATATAGCTTTACAATCTACCCCAGTGTGCCGAACGGTTGCTACTCACTGCGTTCCAGCCATAGCGATCGCTCTCGAATTTAAAATCATTATCCTTCCTAGCCGCATTCTAAGAATGATTATCGGAAGGTGATTCTTCTTTTTATAGCAAGAAAGCCCAGCTTTGAGTGTTTTAGCGCCGCAGCGACTCCGATTGAGCATTTTGTCGGTAATTTTCTAGCTAATTTTCAGCGATCGCTCTCTTGACAAATGAACTCTCGTTTAATTTATTAATTTTCTACATTGACGCCAGAGACCTTTTTTAACACAACAATTGCGTAGAAAAACCTATCAATCGTTAAACATTGATATTCATTTCCAGTTGGCATACGTAATATTACGGCGATCGCTATGCGAATTGAGTATGTTTTCTAGAAAAATTACAGTTGTCGTGGCTATGGGCTGGGATTAAAAATTTTAATTACTAAACATAATTTTCTAGAATTTTGGCTTCTCAGCTTCTCTCGTTGAGAAAAAATGTAAAGGTTAATTGTATGTTTTTATACTCTACAAATTTACAAAGTTGAGCAAAAATTAAGAACACGTAGTAGGAGCTATATGCTGCAATTTTTGCAGACTTTTTTGGGTTCAAACTCTTTTATTCCACATGGACATTGTTACTTGTGGCAACCAGAGCTAGTAGGGCTGCATATCATATCAGATATGCTAATCGCTCTTGCCTATTACTCTATTCCTATCACGCTTTTTTACTTCGTCAACAAGCGAAAAGATTTACCCTATGCTGGGATATTTCTATTATTTGGAACCTTTATTATTTCCTGTGGGACCACTCATCTCATAGAAGTGTGGACGCTTTGGCATCCGATTTATTGGATAGCTGGTTTCATCAAAGCGCTAACGGCTGGAATATCAGTTTATACAGCAGCCAGCTTAGTCCCACTAATTCCCAAAGCCCTCGCGTTACCCAGCCCAGCTCAATTGGAGGCAGCAAATCGCAATCTAGAAAACGAAATTATTGAGCGCTATTGCGTTGAAGAACAACTGCGGAAGTCGCAACAAATGCTGCAATTGGTGATGGATAATATTCCCCAATTCATCTTTTGGAAAGACAAGAATTTAGTTTATTTAGGGTGTAATCAGAACTTTGCCCAATTAGTAGGGGTTGGCAAGCCAGAAAATATTGTTGGAAAAACCGACTACGATTTGTTGTTCACAGAAAAAACGGGCTTATTGCGGGATAGCGAACGGCGAATTATGGAAACAAACACGCCAGAATATCACAGCATTGAATCAACGCTCAAGGCGGATGGTAAACCGTCTTGGATAGACAGTAACAAAGTTCCACTCCATGATGGTGAAGAAAACGTGGTCGGCATCCTTTGCACTTTTGAAGATATTACCGAACGGAAAGCTGCTGAAGAAGAGTTACGTAAGAGCCGAGAACGGTTTGATTTAGCAGTTCAAGGTTCTAAAGATGGATTATGGGATTGGGATATAGCAACCAACGAGACCTATTTTTCACCTCAATGGAAGAAGATGCTGGGCTATGAAGAGCATGAGTTGCCCAATCAGATTGAAGAGTGGGAAAAACGATTGCATCCCGATGACCGCGATCGCGCGATCGCGATCGTCCAAGGTTATCTCATGAATAGCCAAGCTTCTAATTACGAATTACAGCATCGCTTGCAGCACAAAGATGGCTCCTATCGGTGGATTTTAGCGCGGGGAGCAGCGCTGCGAGATGACAATGGCAAAGCGATTCGGATGGCGGGATCGCACACGGACATCACCCAACGCCAGCGAGCCGAGGAAACTGCGAAAAAAGCCAAAGAAGAACTAGAATTCAGCTACAGCCTTGTGTGTGCGGTGATTGAAGGCACCCCGGATGCTATTTATGTGAAGGATCTTCAGGGTCGCTATTTGATGATCAACTCGGCGGGTGCCGCTGTTTTTGGCAGACCGGAAGGGAAAATTATCGGCAAGGATGATACCGAGTTACTGCCTCTAGAGTTGGCACATCCAGTCATGGAGACTGACCGCCAAATCATGACGACGGGCGTGACTCAAGTTGTCGAGGAAACGATACTCACCACAGGGATTACCCGGACATTTCTTTCCACAAAAAGCGTCTACCGCGACCCTAAAGGAAAGGTTATCGGTTTAGTTGGCGTAGCGCGGGAAATCACCCAGCGCAAACAAGCAGAGGAAGCACTCAAGAAAGCCAAAGAAGAACTAGAAATCCGCGTTGAGGAGCGTACCTGCGAATTAAGAGCTGCCATTGGGCAATTGCAAAGCGAAATTGCCAACCGGGAAGAGGCAGAGGCGGCGCTGAAGGCGAGTGAGCAAAGATACCGCCATTTGGTCGAGACTTCCCAGGATTTGATTTGGTCGGTGGATAGACAGGGGCGATTTACATTTGTCAACTCTGCGGTCAAACAAATGCATGGATACGATCCCCAAGAAATGATCGGGCGTTTGTTCACCGATTTCCAGCCACCGGAACAAGTGGAGCAGAACTGGCAGATACATCTGCGCCTGCTGGAGGGTGAGCCGTATTTCCAATACGAAACGGTGCATCTGCGTAAAGATGGAACGCCAATTCAGATGAGCTTCAACGCGATCGCATCTAAGGACGACGCCGGAAACATCCTCGGCACCACGGGCACTGCGAGGAACATCACAAGTGACAAACAGGCTGAAGCCGCTCTGAGGGAGAGCGAACAGCAGCTTCAAGCAATTCTGGCTTACTCTCCAGCCGCTATCTACGTCAAGGATATTCAAGGTCGTAATATTTTGATGAACCGCAAGTGTGCCAACTTGCTCAACGTGGATGCAGAGGCAGTCAAAGGGAAGACCGAGTTCGAGTACTTACCTTATGAGGTCGCTGAGGCATTGCAAACCAACGATCAAAAGGTACTTGCGGCAGGGATTCCTTTAGAAAGTGAGGAAGTGATTCCTCAAGACGACGGCTTACACACCTACATTTCGATGAAGTTTCCGCTTTACGACGACAATGGTATGCCTTATGCAGTTTGCGGCATTTCCACCGACATCACCGAACGCAAACAGGCTGAAGTCGCTCTGCAACTATCGGAAACTCGATTCAGACAACTCGCTCAGCAGGAAGAACTACTCAACCGTCTAGCTAACCAGATCCGGAACACCCTCGATCTAGATACGATTCTAGAAACCGCCGTAGGGGCGATCCAAAGGCGGATGGGGATTGAGTCATGCACCTTCGCTTGGTATCGCCCCCATTCCTCACCCCCCGGATGGGAGGTTGTTAAGGAAGCGAGAACTTCCACCGAAGCGAACTGGCTTGGCTTCTATCCGGTGGGATTTTTTCCAAAGTTTGAGGAAAAAATGCTGAATTTAGAAATGTTCCGCCTGGATGAAGTGCAAACTCCGGACGATCCAGTCATTCCGCAAACATTACTCGTTGCAGGCACTCGGTCAGCGCTGGCGCTGCCAATACAGACACCGAGTGGCGAACTGGGTGCCTTGGCTTGTCATCGCCGGAACCAAGTGCAACCTTGGACGGACAGCGAGGTGGAATTACTCTCGGCGGTTGTCAACCAGCTAGCGATCGCGATTAACCAAGCCGAACTTTACAACCAGCAGCTCGATGCTGCCAGCACTGCCCAAACTAAAGCCGCTCAGCTTGAACACGCCTTGCGCGAACTGAAGCAAACTCAAGCTCAACTGATTCAAAGTGAAAAAATGTCCTCTTTAGGGCAGTTGGTTGCAGGGGTTGCTCACGAAATTAACAATCCCGTTAACTTCATCTCCGGCAATCTCTCTTACGCTAATGCATACGCTCTCGATTTACTACGCCTGCTTCAGCTCTACCAGGAACACTATCCCCAGCCACCCGCCGCCATTCAAGCTCAGGCGGAAGAAATCGACCTGGTTTTCCTACTCGAAGACCTGCCTAAAATCCTATCTTCTATGAAGGTAGGAGCTGACCGCATCCGCGAAATAGTCCTGAGTTTACGAAACTTCTCTCGTCTTGATGAGGCAGAGATGAAGACTGTCGATATTCATGAAGGCATCGATAGCACGCTGCTGATCCTGCAAAATCGTCTGAAAGCCAAACCGGATCGTTCGGGTATTCAGATCGTCAAAGAATATGGCAACCTACCCAAAGTTGAATGCTATGCGGGACAGATTAATCAAGTATTTATGAATATTTTGACGAATGCGATTGATGCCCTCGAAGCAGTTCATTGCTCGCCGTTCGCCGTTCGCGGCAATAAACCATCAGCGATGAACCCCGAAGAATCTCCAACAATTTGGATTCGGACTTCTACGGTGCAACCCAATCAAGTCAGGATTCAGATTGCTGACAATGGCCCAGGAATGACGGAGGAAGTCAGCAGTCGGTTATTCGATCCGTTTTTTACAACTAAGCCGGTCGGTTCTGGGACAGGTTTGGGGATGTCAATTAGCTACCAAATTGTAGATAAGCATAACGGTCAACTGAAATGTACTTCAGCACCGGGACAGGGTGCAGAGTTCTTAATTGAGATTCCAATTGAGCAACAAAAAAGTCAATTACTGGTGAATCAAGAAGTATAAAATGTGAATTTCTGCTGTATAGGACATTGCACACCCCCAAAAAATAAGAGCGATCGCTGTTTGCATCAATCTCTTAGCTTTTAGAGTGGATGCTATTTGGACTATAGCGTTATGATAAAAAACATTCAATTGTCATAACTCAGTCGCATTTGTCTTCCCGTGCAAAGTAACTTTAACAGAGATTCTGACTCTAGTCCTGCTATACAAGATAGCGATCCGGGTTTGCGAGCATTTGCTAACCGTCTTGCCAATAGTATCGAGCGAGATGTTTTAGTTCAAAAGACGACCGACGAGCTAAGAGATTTGCTTCAAGTCGATCGCGTCGTTTTATATTACTTTTATCGCCAATGGAAAGGGCAGGTTACGTTTGAGTCCTTGAGGTCTAGAGAATACTCGATCTTCGGCTCAACAGGCCCCGATGATTGTTTTAATGATGAATATGCTGCCTTGTACCAAGCAGGAAGGATACGAGCGCTCGCAGATATTGAATTAGAACCGATTAACCCTTGCCACCGCGATTTTCTCCGCACGATGAAGGTACGCGCTAATTTAGTGGTGCCAATTCTCAATTCTGTTCGGTTGTGGGGATTGCTAGTTGCTCATAATTGTCAGGATGCTCGTACCTGGACATCATCGGATCTTGAAGCAATGCAAAAAGCAGCAGAAACTTTGGCAACGGCTCCTTCAATCCGAGATAGCTAAGTTGTGCTATTTCTTCAATGATTCGTGAAGGCGAAATCCCCGATTTCGAGCGAGAAACCGGGGATATAAACCACTGGTATCTCAAAACTCATATCGGATTCTTATAAAAGTAACTGTAAAGGGGATTGCTTTACCTAATTTTAGGCAATTTATGCTTGCAAAATGGTGGGGTAACAACTTTTTAGAATGATTGAGCGATCGCGCTCATTGCCTACTCGATAACTTGCCGGGTAAATTTCCTCTATTTCAGCTTAAATTCATCAAACTTTACCACTTCTGAGTCCGGTTTTCGCGTATCAAAACGGTAACTGCTCACCATACCCGTACCCGTGTTGAAGATACTAAATGCCGTCATCTCATTACTTGCCACATACGACAATGGCTTCCCATCTTCACCTATCAGCGGCGCAATGGTCGGTACCACTGCTTCCAACCCATTCGGATCGCCCGTTACGATATCATTCTCTTGATACTCTTCTGGTACAGGTCGCTTCTTTTCGCCCAACGCCGCACCATAGGAGTTGCCGACATTCGAGGTTTCTAAAAAGTGCATCCCGCTAGAACTGACAAAGCGATTCCACAGGTGCGAGTGCCCATAAAATACTAACTGCACATTAGCAGCTTCTAGCAGTGGTACTACATCTCGGATAATGTAATCTGCTTCTCTAGGGTACTTGTAACGCACCGATTTAATATTGCCATTCCCATCTCGGTCGATCGTCTGCACTGGGTCGGTATAAGGAGGGACAATGTTATCGCCCAGTGAATGCGGTGGGTGATGAAACATCACGACTTTATACTTTGCTTTCTTAAAATCTGGGCTATTCAGTTCTTTTTCGAGCCAGGTGTATTGTTCGCTACCCTTGGCAATTGGCTCAAAGATGTGCTGCCCATATCCCCACTTTTCCGGGTTATTTAAGTGTTTTTCTCGTTCGCGGTATCTTCCCTTTGTCTTCTCCTCCAATCCCCAGTAACGCCACGCATTGGTCGCGTAAAGTACCACCAACCGCACATCACCAAATGTGACGGCATAATATTTTTTTCCACCCTTCTTGCTTTCGGGTAAAGTAAAAATTTCTTCGTAAGTATCGGTATTAAAAGAATTATCTTTTAACTGTTGAAGAGACGCGAAATTGCGCTTCGTGTCCTCACCGGGGTTTAGTTGCTCTGCCTTTTTTTCTTCTGCCTTTTGTGCATAAATTTCCTGAGCAGCCCAACGAGGATAGGAGTCATCGAACTGGTCGTTTAAGCTACTTTCCATCGAGAAGCGTCCCATCACCTCATGATTGCCAATCGCTGCAAACATGGGGGCGTTTTGAATTATCTGTCCACCCCGATAAACCGTCTTGACACCGTTATGTTCAAGTTCGTAGTTGCTGCGACCTTGGAGACAAGGAAAGAAGGCACCCCCCCGATTATCATCAAACCACTCGGAGGCACGGTCGGGAATGTTGACTAAGTCACCGACAAAGAAGACAGCGTCTACTTGCCCGACTGTCTCAACGACCTTCTGAAGATTGGCAGATGTCATCGGCTTGAGCTGGTGGTCGGAAGTCAGCAAAATTTTCAGTGATGTGCCCGGTGTGGGTTTGGGGGCGAGCGTGAATACCTTACTGCTAACGCTCGTACCATCTTCCCGCAGACTGGTGACGCGATAAGAAACTCGCTTGCCAGGAGTTAAGCCAGTCACCTCTGCTTCGTGCCGCCAGATGTCTCGGCTGGTTGGCTGCTGGTAAATCTGACCGTCTTGAGTCTGATTTCCTACCCGCGATTGACTATCCTCACGAGTGCGGCTGAGTTTGGTGGTACTGGCGACGACACTGCGAGCGAGATTCTCACCGTAGGCGACACGATGCTCACCAGCAAACTCAGTAAACCACACGACTCGCACGCTTGTTTCGGTCGGCAGTTGTAGAAAGGGATCGGTTAGCAGCTGGGGTTGAGATGTCATAACTGGCTGCTTAGTTAATAGGACAATTATTAGGGTAAGCGATGTCACAACCAGAAAAATAGCTGCCGTCAGCAGAGAGCGGCTGGTTAAACGTCTGAGCATAAGCGATCGCTCCACAGCAATAACCGCGATACAGGCTCCCTACACGCTAAGCCATGAGCGTCTATGACTTAGCTTCTATGACAATGATGAGCGATTTTTTATCTCCCTCAGGAGAACTCGCCCCTTTCAACTTAACGGATTCTGCCGGACTAATCGGAGTGGCGGGATTCGAACCCACGACCTCAGCTACCCCAAAGCTGCGCGCTACCAACCTGCGCTACACCCCGGCACAGTCTTATATTCTATATCAGCTTTTTTAAAGCTGTCAAGATGCAATCAGAAAACCTTTAACATTTGAGCCGCTTGCATCAAACCCGGTACTGCTGCCTCATTCCAGCTACCCTCACCCCGCCGTCCCGTGTGGAGAATGAAGCGAAGGCTGTAAGCATGGGGGTAGCCCTCCACTTCCATCCAAAGTAAGTCGCTTTCAGTTTCGCAGGCGATTTTCTCCTCATCCATCAACTCAGTCGCGATCTGGCTCATACTTTCTGCCAATTGCGCCAGCAAGCGACAAAACTCATTTAACTCTGCCTCTGTCAGCTCTATCGCCCAATCATCCCCACCAACTAACCCTTTAAACTCACTCGTGTTAGGGTTCCAGCCAATGCGCCAGCCAACTCCACTTTTGATGAGACGTTCCATAAAAGTCATTAAAAATCAAAAACTAAAGCGCTTTTCTTACATTTTTAGTTTTTAATTTTTCCTTACTTGAGTAACTGAGCATCTCCTGGCTGAGGCAGTGCTAGCCCTCCACTGGGTTTGGGTGCTGCCTGTGGCTGAGGTGAAGCGCTGGGAGAAGGTACGGGTGCCTGCTGCTGAGAATTGGGAGTGAATAGACTCACGAGGACTTGAACTAAGGCGTCTCGTTGCGCTCGATTCAGGCGTTCAATGACCGCGCGATCGCTCTGCATGGGATTTTTCTGCAACGTATCATAACCCGGATATAGCGACTCCTGGATTAGTTCGTTTGCGCCCAGATAGTCCGCCAAGGTCAGTTTCCAATCCAGCCGATAGTTGGGTGGACGTGACTTTACATAAACGTGATAGCGGATGATGCGACCTACTAGGGTATTTTCCGATGCCTGCTTGCCAGTTTCCTTGCTGATGTATTGATTTTCTAGCGGCAAATCCGGTAGGCGTTGATAAACTTGCCGCCAGACATCCTGAGTTCCGTACATCTGGGCAATCGCAGGCTGTTCGGAAAGATGAAAAAGCGAGGATGAAGGATCAAAGATGCTTCCCCAAGGAAATAAAAACAGCGCCGTTAGAGAGGCAACGGCAAAACGTAGCATTCGCTTGGGAAATTTTTTGGTTTGTCGCTTCATCTTGCTTGTTATTTTTTATCTAATCGCCAATAATTTCCGGTTGCGTTAGCTCATCGGACATTTCCAGAATCGCCCGCAGCACTGGCTTCATCATCGGATCGTCAACATTATCAAAGTCTTCATAGCGACGGCGCTTAGCGCGATTCGCTACTTGAACGGTAATCCGGTAGCGATTGGAAGCAGCACTCACCAGCTCTTCAGCCCGGAGTAAAACTTCGGTTGTATCAAACTTGAAACGCTTTTGCATCACGTTGGATTAGTTGTTAATTGTTGTTCGTGAGTAGCGGCGCACAGTCGCGCGACCCTCCTGTCACCTTGCACCCTTCAGTCTAGCAGGAGTCCCCAATTTTTGTGGCTGTTAGCACCGCCCGGAGATTCACTGAAGAATTTCTTTCAAGACAAAGAATCGTTTAATATTATGTAGATTCTTATCAATCTATCTATATCATTCTGAAAATAAGTTCGAGATTACAGTCCATGCAAACCCTTGTCCCTCCTACGATTAAGCCGTTTCCTGAAAGCGATCGCCATCCTCTGAAGCTTGTAGCACTGGGAGACAGTCTTGTTTATGGATTCGGCGATCCGGAAGGTGGCGGGTGGGTAGAGCGGCTGCGGCGTCGCTGGATGCTGCCGGATAGTCCGGGACACGTTCTCTACAATTTGGGTGTCCGGGGTGACGGCATCAGCCAAGTGCAACAGCGGTTAGAGCAGGAGTTTCGCCATCGCGGTGAGCTGAGAAATCGCGTACCCGATGCAATTATTCTATCAGTCGGGGTCAATGATTCGGCTCGGTTGGCTCGACCGACTGGGCGGAATTTTACCGACTTTGAAGTTTTCAAAGCAGAAATGGATTTGTTGCTAGAGCGATGTACTCAGAGCGCTACCGCAACGCTAACCCAAAGATTCTGTCCGGTAGTCTTTGTGGGGATGGTGCCGGTAGATGAGGCGAAAATGCCATTTTTGGACTGTTTTTACTACAATCACGGCGATCAATATCGGTATAAAGAAGCAACGCGGCTAGCGTGTCAGGCGCGACAGATTCCCTATCTGGATATTTTCGAGCTGTGGATGAATCGGGGTGAAGATTGGTGGCGATCGCATCTTACTGAAGACGGACTCCACCCAAATGTCGCAGGCTATCAGGCATTGCTCCAAGATGTCCTTAACTGGGAGCCTATGCAACAATTGGCGAACGACCGTTTAGCGACAGCCTAAGCTGTCCCGCGTAGAAACACCCGTTACTGGGTTCACACCTTCTGCTCGCTGACAGAGCTGAGATACTTCGTAGCGGTCAATTAGTGCATCCGTAAAATCAGCGCCCGTAATGATGGTGTCGTAAAAGCGAGTCCGCGTCAACGTTGCTTCCGTTAAAATCGCGTTGGTTAAATTAGCCTCGTCCAACGTTACTCGGTCTACCAAAGCCCCAGTCAGGTTTGCTCCTTCCAGATTTGCTTTTAATAACACTCCCTTGGTCAAAATCGCATTGGTAAGGTCAGCTCCCTGGAAGTTTGTTCCTCGCATTTCAGCTGCGACAAATACACCACCAACTAAATCAGCATTCGAGAAATCCCGATTTTCCAAATTAATATTGGTGTAATTAATTGTCCCTGCCTGAGCAAAAGCAGGAGTAGCGCTCAACATCACCCACAGCCATGCCAAAGCTAATAGCAAGATACCGCTAAGCACGCGCACCACAAAATTTTTAATTGCTTTTGAAGTTAAAGGTTGCATAGGATTAATCAAAAATTTAAAAAGCAAGTTGTTCTTTTTAAGGCTCTCCAGCTTCGTCTGCAATCAAAGATAAAAATAAGGCGGTTTTTCAATTTTTTATTGTACATTTTTCATTGTATCGAGCCAGTCTTCACCCACTCGTAGGGTAATCTCAGATTCCAAATCACCGATAGAAGCCGCTTCAATATGACCGACGCCCAGCACTCTTTTCAAAGCCGCTGCTTTTGTTAAGTCGCCTTGCTGGACAATAATTTGAGTTTGGCGTTCGCGGTCGGGCCAATCATTGACAACATAAACATTTACAAATCCCTTCGCCGCCAGATATTCAGAAACACGATAAGCGATACCAGGCTGCTCGGTGGCATTTTGGATTGCGATTCTCAGGGTGCTAAGAGAACGGCTTTCCTCTACAGAGGCAAGAGTCGTTTCTTGCCCAAAATATTGGCGCATGATGCGATCTCTCCCCTCGGAATCCAGAATCCAATAGCTGGCAATGTACTCCTGGGGGTCGCTGAATCGACCGGGCAACAACACCATTTTGAAATCATCTTGCTCCAAGTTGATGCCAAAATTTGCCAGCGCTAGGGTTTCTTCTAAGCTGAGATTCGTGTCAACGTACTTCCACATCACCCGGATCAGTTGAGGCAAGCGAGGCAATACGGCTGGGTTCGTCAGACGCTGCCGCAACGACTTGAGAAGGGCTTGCTGTCGCTGCACCCGACCAATATCGCCGTTCTTGTCATTCCGGAACCGCGCAAACTGTTCTGCTTGGTCGCCATTGAGAGTTTGCCAGCCTGGGGAAAGATCGATTTTGAGTTTTTGGGTTTCGTCTACATAGGACATCTGGCGAGGAACAAATACCTCAATGCCGCCCACCAAATCCACCAACTCCCGAAAGGCATCGGTGGTGACTCGCACGTATCGATCGATCTGGACGTTGTTTAGGGTACGGCTGACAACTCGTGCGGATAAGGCTGCGCCCCCGTTGACATTTGCCTGGTTGATCTTGTTAAAACCAACGCCCGGAATTTCCACTCGCGTATCTCGTGGAATGGAAAGCATTTTTACTGAATGGTCAGTCGGGTCTAACCGCAACAGCAGCATCGTATCGCTGTTGCCAGTGAAATTATCCGGCGAATTATCTGGTGAGTTGTGGAGGCGGTCAATTCCCATAACCAGGATATTGACGGGTCGCGCCAGACGGTACTGAAAACCTCTACCCCATCCCTCAGTCGCGGTCTTTTCTCCTGGAGTCTGGGAGGCAACGATCGGCGACAAAGGGGTAATCAGTGCTAAAGTTGCTCCCACTGTGGCAGAAACTGTTGCTGTGATGATAAAGACAGCGATCCATAACAAGCGCCGCCCCAAGTTGTTTTTTTGGGGCGAAACCTCATTTGCCACATCGCTTGTCTGCGATTGGGGTGAGGTGTCGGAATCGTCATCAACGGCATCTGTACGGGGTGCCTGCTGATTGCTAGAACCTTTAGACGTTTCGTGGTCTGGACTGGTTTGAGACTGTTTGATACCTTCTTCCACGTTTACCTCATCACCACAACCGCAGACTATATGTATCTTTCTGGAGACTTATTTCCAAGGTGGATTATAACTTTAGGTTCTCCATCTCCCAAAGGAAATGACATTGCAGCGGTGCCTTAAGCTTGTTTCTACAGGTTGGTTTCTACAGAAATTTGGGAGAAGTTGCACGAGGCGTTTGATCGGGAGCAAGCACAAAGGTTAAACAGCGATCGCGATCGCGTCAAGGTTAACATAGAGCCGAAAACAATAGGCTAAAGCCAAAAATGAATCAATCGCTAATCCCTGTAATTCTCGCCGGTGGTAAAGGGGAACGCTTCTGGCCCCTCAGCCGCAAGCACCGACCTAAGCAGTTTTTAAGTTTGGATGGCAGCGGCAAGAGTTTGCTGCAAGCGACGGCTGACCGGCTGTTATCTCTGGCTGGAGGCTGGGAGAAGCTATGGGTCGTTACTTCGGCTTTGCTGGCAGATGGGGTGAAAGAACAACTGCCCCAGCTACCCGTGGAAAATTTGCTCGTTGAACCAGAAGGACGCGATACTGCCCCAGCGGTCGCCTGGACAACGCTGGAAATTGCTAAGCGGTATGGAGAAAACGCGGTTGTGGGCTTTTTCCCCGCCGACCATTGGATTGCAGACGAGAAGGCTTTTCAACAAACGCTGGAAGCCGGTGCTACTTTGGCAGCAACTCAGCCGTCGATTGTGACATTGGGGATTAAGCCGAATTATCCATCTACGGGCTACGGTTACATTGAGCAAGGAGAAGAAACTGGCAAGGTTGGGGAGTTTCCCACCTACCGCGTCAGCCGATTCACCGAAAAACCCGACCGCCCGACGGCAGAGGAGTTTTTGGCAACGGGTCGATTCAGCTGGAATAGCGGAATGTTCATCTTCCAAGCTGGGGTCGTGCTAGATGAACTTCGCACTTACGCGCCGGAAATGATGGATCTTCTCGAAGAAAAAGGGGTTGCAGCTTACTCTCAGATGCCGAAGAAGAGTATCGACTATGCGCTGATGGAGAAGACTCAGCTGGCTTATGTGCTGCCAGTGTCCTTCGGGTGGGACGATTTGGGAGATTGGAACGCCATCGAACGGTTGCTGAAAGGCGATAAGCCCAATGTAGAACTGGCGACTCACGTGGGAATGGATACCCAAGGGGCGATTCTCTACGCCGAGGGTGAGGATGAGGTAATCGTGACGATTGGGATGGAGGATGTGGTGATTGTACGCGATCGCAATGTCACGCTGATTGTCAAAAAAGACCGCACCCAAGAAATCAAAAAGGTTCTTGAGTTGCTACGAACCGATCCGAAGCTTGAAAAGTTGCTGTAATCTACCCTCCAACGGAAGGCAGAAGTTGGAAGTATGAAGTATTAATAAGAGGGATGATGGCTAATGGCGAATTGCGAATTGTTCAAGACCCATTAGCCAGACTTCCATGATTCCATTAGCTATCCCTTAAAACCCGTGTTTTCCTTAACCCAAACCACTTCTCGCCAAAGAGAAATCCTTGAGGTCGTCTTCCGCAACGGTTGGGACTACATGAGACGGCTCTTGACCGGCGGCAAAGCTGATGAACCGAGGCTGCCGACTCCCGCCGTCCTTCGCAACATCTTAGTGGATTTGGGGCCAGTCTATGTCAAGCTGGGGCAACTGCTCTCGACTCGCCCTGACTTACTCTCGGCGGACTACATTGAAAAACTGTCAACGCTTCAATCTGAGGTACCGCCCGTGCCTTGGTCAGAGGTTGAAGTGGTGATTCGGAAGCAATTGGATCGTCCGATGGAGGAGGTTTTCAGCACCATCAACCCGGTGGCGGTTGCTGCTGGTTCAATTGCTCAGACGCATCGCGCCACCTTAGCAGATGGGCGGGAAGTGGCTCTGAAGGTGCAGCGACCGGGAATTGATGCGATTATCTCTCAAGATATTTCCATCATTAAAGGTTTAGCCGATTTAGTTGCTCGCACCGATATTGGGCCAGATATCGATATTGTCGCTTTAGCGAACGAATTTTCTAATGCTTTGCTGGCTGAGCTTGATTTTACCCAAGAAGCCAATTTCACCAACCAGCTACGCCGCAATTTATCGACCAGCCGCTGGTTTGACCCGAAGCAGGTGGTGATTCCGGAAATTATTTGGCAGTTAACCACCCAAAAGCTATTGGTACTGGAATGGCTAGATGGGGTACCGTTGCTAGAGGCAAATTTCGAGCAAATCAACGACGGTAAAAGCCCCAGCGACCAGCGGCGAGACATCACTCGGCTACTGTGTCGCGTTTTCTTTCAACAGTTGTATCTTGACGGCTTCTTTCACGCTGACCCGCATCCAGGCAATATTTTTTATCTGAGAGATGGTCGCGTAGCGCTGCTTGACTTTGGGATGATCGGGCGACTAGACCCCCGGACTCAGCAGATTTTAACGGAGATGCTGTTAGCGATCGCAAATATTGATGCCCGTCGCTGTAGTCAGTTGACTTTGCAATTAGCTGAATCGGCTCAACCAGCAAATTTAGCAAAGTTAGAAAGTGACTTTGAAAAGCTGTTGCGAAAGTATTACAACCTGAGTCTGTCACAAATCAATTTGAGTCAAGTTTTTTATGAAGTGTTGCAAGTCGCCCGCGACAATAAAATCCGGTTGCCTAGCAATATGGGATTATATTCAAAAACGCTAGCAAATTTAGAGGGAACAGGGCATTTATTTGACCCAGACTTAAATCTCATCGAGGAAATTAAGCCTTTGATGACCGATTTATTCCGGCGTCAATTATTCGGGGATGACCCGTTACAAGCTTTGCTGAGAACAGCTTTAGATATTAAAAGTTTGTCTTTGGAATCTCCCCGCCAAGTGGAGTTGCTGCTCGAAAGAATCACTTCTGAAACGTTGAAGTGGAATATCAAGATGCCAGACATCGTTCCATTTCGTCGCAGTTTGGAGAACTCTGCTAACCGCCTTTCCTTTAGTGTTGTCGTGGGTTCCCTAATTATCGGAGCGGCGATTATCTCCAGCAATGCTCAAACAGGAGGGGGGCTATCTTTATTAAGCAATGGTCTATTTGCTGCTGCTAGCTTCCTGGGTTTGTGGTTAATTGTGAGCATCCTACGTTCTGGGCGTTTGAAGTGATAGAGTTACTGTTGTCCGGGAAGTAACCTTTTTAAATAGTGAATCAAGCTTAATAGGGCAAGCCTATTTAAGTTGCGATATCCTTAGAGTTCAAGTCCCCGACTTCTTAAAGAAGTCGGGGATTTCGCCTTTCGGAATCATATAGGACGGCTCTATCAAGGCTATCTGCTAACCGATGTTTACAAACAGCCTCTAAGAGCTGATTTATAAAGTAAATCTGAAGACAGGGAGTGGATAGCAATGCCGCCAATACCATAAGTGGATGTTGCCTAAAACTGCGGCTATGACTAGAAAAGCCTATAAAAGCG
>NZ_JAMPKD010000038.1:0-48139 GCF_039961915.1 Trichocoleus sp. DQ-A2 | reverse complement strand
AACTTAATTGAAATCTTATGGAAGTTTATGAAATATGAATGGATAGAGATAGAGGCTTATCGGGACTGGAAAAGTTTAGTAAAGTATGTCAAAAATGTGCTAAAAAAAGTCGGAACCGAATATGTAATTAATTTTGCTTAAGCACTTACAAGGAAAAATTCCATATAATCCTCCTGTAAAAGGTAGTTATACGGAAAAATTCTGTATATTACCTAAATAAGCGGGTAAAAAAGAAGTTTTCCGTAGATTCAGGCAAGAATCCGTTATAATGCTTGATGTATTAGGATTGAGAAAAAGATTATACGGAAGCTTTCCGTATAATAAATAGTTATGCGGCATTCCTCCCAGATTCCTTGGTATATCTGTCCGTAATATCATTGACAAAAGACAAAATGCACTCTATAAGTATCATATTGATGATACTTTAATGACCTGTGACAGCATTGCCACTTAACGAAGTACTGCTTGGTGACTGCCGCGAAGTGATGGGGAACATCCCCAGTGATTACATATCGGCTTGCATAACTGATCCTCCCTATAACTATGAGTTCATAGGGCACAAGTGGGACGACTCAGAGATACAAAGGCGAATAGATAGAGTCAGCACCAAAGATAGTAAAACCCTGGTGAAAAATATTCCTTACGGTAGTGGTTTAGCTGGCGGAGTTAGAAACGAAAGGTGGTATCAGCGAAATCGTGAGAATATTCTGGATTATGAAAAGTGGTGCTTTGATTGGGGCACAGAACTTTTTCGTATTTGTAAGCCAGGTGCAACAGTTCTTGTTTTTAATAGCACACGTACAGTTGCACACGTGCAGGTAGCTCTTGAAAGTGCTGGTTTTTATGCAAGAGACATAGTTGTTTATAGAAGATCAAGTGGCATTCCAAAAGGAGTGAACATTAAAAAGCAACTTGAGAAGAGGGGGTATAAAAATCCTGAATCATGGGATGGTTGGCATAGCTGCCTGAGAAATGAGTGGGAAGCTATTTGTGTACTACAAAAACCTCTTATTAATAATTACTTGGAAACTTTAATGGAACATGGCACAGGTCTTTTCTTTACTAAGAACGACTTAGGGGGGTTTCAGTCAAACATCCTAGAGAATGTTCCGAGAGAGAAAAATGAAGACTTTAATATCCATTGCACTGTCAAGCCTTTGGCGCTTATGAGAAAGTTGGTTGAAATATTTGTGCCTAGAACTGATAGTTCGATTCTGCTAGATCCCTTTGCAGGTTCAGGAACTACTTTAGTTGCAGCAAAAGAACTGAATATCAACTATGTCGGCATTGAAATAGTGCCTGATTATGTTGACATCATCAAGTCACGGCTCGACAATGTTAGCGGTTTACAGGGTAGGCTCCCGCTCTCTCTATAAGAAAAGCTTTAAGATCAAACCCGGTTAAATTTCTCAAAAATCCAAACGAGTCGTCGCCAATATAAACACCCCAAGTTCCTACGTGACATGCTGTAATGGCAGCAGCTAAATTATCTTTCCTGAGAATCAGGAAAATCGGCTCATATCCATTTTCCCTAAGTAAGGAACCATAAGATTTAAACTTCTTTAAAGTTCCTGAATCACCAGAACCGATTCTGTACTTGGTATCAATCGCGCGATTCCCAACTACCAAGTCGCAAGGTTCATCATTTTTAAATCTAAGGGCTGGTTGAAAGTCATTACAATGGGTTCGACACACCTCAATGACTAACGATTGCCAGCACATGCCGAGTTCTCGTCCCCAGTATTGTCTGTTCTCCCTCTTTAGTTGAGGTGACAAACTGAATACATCCATTAAGGGATCGTGATCATCATTTTCATCAATATAAACTTTTTCGACAAAAGAATTTTGATATTTTATTAAAATACTTTCCAAAGATTGTTCAGTCATTATTCTTAACTAAGTCACACAAACTTACTGAAAGAGCATGAGCTATTTTTTCCGCATTAACTAGGGTGATATTTCTTTCACCCCGCTCAACAGAACCGATATAGGTTCGATGCAGTCCACAGAGCTCAGCCAGTTCATCCTGTGAAAGCTGCCTAAGTTTACGAAAATGCCTGACCTTGCTTCCAAAGAGTTCTACGATGTCCATGCATAAGGCAATGTCAAACAATGATGACTATAAGTAGACAGACTATAGGTGTCAACAGACTATTAGTAGCGAAAATTGAAGAGTTGGTACTCTTGTACAGTGCCTAACCCGCATAACAACCCCAATGCACTCGACCGCCGCGAGTATATCTGTGAGCCTTTAGGGATATCTGCGGCGGGTGATTGGGAACGTTATGCTTCGGAACAAGTAGCGACGTACATCAAGAGGTTAGATTTACTCTGCATGCAGCCGCACATAACGTTGTGGGCAGCTATTTTATATATTGGATTTTCTGTGTGCTTTGGGTCATGTTAACGATCGCACAATTAGGCACCAACAAGAACCTAATTGCAGTTTTTAAGCAGCTTTGCATCAAGGTATAAAGCCGAGAGCGGCGTTTCAAGAAAAGTTGAAACGCCGCTCTCATTTTTGTCTCTGGCTTCTACTCGCGTTCAAAATTACTGCAAGTTAGCGTAGCTGATACTAGGCTTAAAAACTCCTCGCAGAGGTTTTCGCTAAGACTGAGCGAAGGTCATAGCGATCGCAGTTCATCACCTTGTCCCACGCCGCCACAAAGTCATTGACAAACTTCTGCTGCGAGTCCACACATCCATAGACTTCCGCCAGGGCGCGGAGCTGAGAGTTTGAGCCGAAGATCAGGTCAACACGGGTAGCAGTCCACTTCAGGTCGCCTGTTTTGCGATCGCTCCCCTCGAACTCATACTCATCTTCAGAGGTCGCCTTCCACGTCGTACCCAGGTCGAGCAGGTTCACGAAGAAGTCATTGGTCAACGTCTCTGGACGATCGGTGAAGACGCCGTGTTTAGACCCTCCAAAGTTTGCACCCAGAACGCGCAAGCCGCCCACGAGAGCCGTCATCTGAGGGGCTGACAGGGACAGCAACTGCGCCCGATCGACCAGTAGCTCTTCGAGCGATTCGCTATGTTTGCCGCCTTTGTAGTTGCGGAACCCGTCCGCAGTCGGCTCAAGCACGGCGAAGGACTCGACATCCGTTTTCTCTTGCAGCGCATCCGTGCGTCCCGGCTTGAAGGGAACCGTCACATCGTGACCGGCATTTTTCGCCGCTTGCTCAATGCCCGCGCATCCGCCCAGAACGATCAGGTCAGCGAGCGAAACCCGCTTGCCGCCAGACTGCGAGCTGTTAAACTCCTGTTGAATTCCCTCCAGGGTTTGCAGCACTGTTGCCAACTGCTCTGGCTGGTTGACTTCCCAATCCTTCTGCGGCGCGAGACGAATGCGCCCCCCGTTCGCTCCACCGCGCATATCGGAGCAGCGGAACGTTGACGCCGACGCCCAAGCAGTCGAAACGAGTTGGGAGACAGACAGTCCCGAAGCAAGAATCTTGCCCTTGAGGGCAGCGATGTCCTGCTCATCAATCAATTCATGATCGACTGCGGGAATGGGATCTTGCCACAAGAACTCTTCCTGGGGAACCTCTGAACCGAGATACCGCGAGCGGGGACCCATGTCGCGGTGCGTCAGCTTGAACCACGCCTTGGCGAACGCCTCGGCAAACTCATCCGGGTTGTCGTGGTAACGTCGCGCAATCTGGTTGTAGATGGGGTCCATCTTCATCGCCATGTCCGCCGTGGTCATCATGGGGGCGTGCCGTTTCGACGGATCGTGCGCGTCGGGTACCGTACCCGCACCAGCGTCGCCCTTGGGCTTCCATTGCCACGCGCCAGCGGGGCTTTTCGTCAGCTCCCAGTCATATTTAAACAGGGTTTCGAGATAGCTGTTGTCCCACTGCGTCGGAGTGGGAGTCCATGCGCCTTCGATACCGCTGGTGATCGCATCGACGCCGACACCCGTGTTAAAGGCGTTCTTCCAGCCGAGACCCTGATCGATGATGGTGGCACCCCCAGGATCAGCCCCTACGTGCGTCGCCTCGCCCGCACCGTGACATTTGCCGAACGTGTGGCCACCGGCGGTGAGCGCGACTGTCTCCTCGTCGTTCATCGCCATCCGACCAAAGGTGTCGCGAATATCGCGCCCTGAGCCGACCGGATCGGGCTCGCCGTCTGGCCCTTCCGGGTTCACGTAGATCAGTCCCATCTGAACGGCGGCGAGAGGATTCAGGAGCACCCGATCGCCTTCGTAACGCTCATTGCTGAGCCAGGCTTTCTCAGAACCCCAGTAGATGTCTTCCTCTGGCTGCCAGACATCCACGCGCCCACCGGCAAAACCCAACGTCTTGAAACCCATCGACTCAAGCGCGCAGTTGCCAGCGAAGATCATGAGGTCTGCCCACGAGATTTTCTTGCCGTATTTCTGCTTGATTGGCCAAAGCAACATACGCGCCTTGTCGAGGTTGGCATTGTCCGGCCAACTGTTGAGCGGCTCAAACCGCTGGCTACCCGAACCCGCGCCGCCGCGACCATCGCCAATCCGATATGTGCCGGCGCTGTGCCAAGCCATCCGGATGAAGAGCGGCCCATAATGACCGTAGTCGGCTGGCCACCAGTCCTGGGAGGTGGTCATCAGCTCGTAGATATCTGCCCTCAAGGCAGCTAAGTCAAGACTCTTGAATTCCTCAGCGTAGTTGAATTCCTCACCCATAGGATTGGCTTGGGGGGTGTGCTGGTGGAGGATGCTCAGATTCAAATAATTCGGCCACCAGTCTCGGTTCGACGGCATATGACGAGGCTGAGATTTCTGACCGCCGCCCGTAAATGGGCATCCGCTTCCGCTACTCATACTATTTTCCTATCAAGATGTGTGGGTCGATTTTTTGATGTACTGCGGGTATTGCCAACAAATAGCACATAGTAATTACTGGAATAATCGATGAACAAATAATCGAAGAGAAATATAATCAACGTTATGATTTGAAACAATGAATTTGTGATTTGCAACAATTAGTTAATTAGCAATAAACCAAGAGTGCGATCGCGTTAGCGAAGCGGGACGTACTCCAGCGCTGCATTCGCCCTACGGCTCTCCCTTGCATCCTACGGCAGGTGTTACCGAAGCGTCGCGCAGATTGCAACCCGATTAGTTAAGTTACTACCACAGCGTACTGATTGCGATCGCACTGATTGTTCATTATGGAATTGGATCAAACTTTGCCGTAGGTTGAGTTTCCTTCTGTCAACCCAACCTACGGCAAGGGGCGATCGCACTAGACGGACAAGAGTGTCAGTTATGATGCAAGTATTGGCTGCCACAGAGGAACTCAACCGTTACGATTAGTTGACGCCCAGATAAAGTGGAGCTAAGCGCTATGAAAGATACTGCCCAGATTACGGGTTTTCATGCTCATATCTACTTCGATACTTCCAGTCGTGATGCGGCGGCGCGTGTACGTGAAGGATTGGGCGCGTCTTTTGAAGTGCAACTCGGACGTTGGCATGACAAGCCCATTGGTCCACACCCAAAGGCGATGTATCAAGTTGCATTCTTACCAGAGCAATTTGGCAAGGTTGTCCCTTGGTTAATGCTCAATCGTGAGGGATTGGATATTCTCGTCCACCCCTCAACAGGCGATGATGTGGGAGACCACACCGATCGTTCTCTGTGGTTGGGAGAGAAGCTAGAGCTGAATATCGAGATCCTAAGGGCGATTGGAATCCGCTAATAATGAGACAGCTAGTGGCGATCGCAGTTATCTATCTCCCCTAATAAGGGTGTTATGGGGCGATCGCACTCCCATTCACAAAGTGAAGGCTAGCCGCATTTTCACACCTCTCGCCCAGTTCGGTACCTAAACTGAGAGCGATCGCCCAGCATCTGATCGTGTACTAGAAGTTGGTTTCCGTAGGCAATTAGCTTGCTTCATTTGTGAGTTGTGACGGTACACTAAGCTATCTATTTTGTCTTCGAGCGACAGTAACTCCTCATAATATTCCTGGGTTTCATCCGGTCAATAATTGATTCTTTGCAACGTGCGATCGCTTCTACTAAAAAGGTACGCAGCTCAGCCCTTCGTAACAAACTTTCAAAAAATAGCTGTAGTGCCAGTAAATCTGGGAATACTTATATAGATTACCGAAAGGTACTAGGGAACCTGAAATTCATCCAAAATTAGGAGTTCCGCTCCCTCACCTAAAACTATTTGTCATCGCAGCAAGGAAACTTCCATCAAGATGAGTAAAATTACGCTTTCAGAGCGCGTCCGCTACGGGTTCGATAATTTCATGGCTAGAGGTACTGTTGCTCTGATTGGCGGATTAGCCTTGACCTCTCTAGCCTTTATCTTTTTAATGGGGTTCTTGGTCAGCATCACCGGAGTTGCGCCGGAAGGAAGCGATCGCCTTCATCCTCTAGAAGCGATTTGGAGCGTTTTCATGCGGACTCTAGACTCAGGCGCAATGGGCGGCGATACAGGCTGGCTATTTCGGTTTGCGATGCTCTTTGTCACCTTTGGCGGTATCTTCATCATCAGTACCCTAATCGGCATTCTCAGTAGCGGCATCGATACGAAGCTAGAAGACTTACGGAAAGGACGTTCCCGTGTCGTTGAAACCGATCACATTGTAATTTTGGGTTGGTCGCTGCAAGTATTTACCCTCATCTCAGAACTCACCCTTGCTAATGCCAATCGACCCGGTACTTGCATTGTCATTCTCAGTGAAGAGGACAAAGTACAGATGGAAGATACCCTTTCTAATATCTTGGGTAAACGTTCCAAAATTCGCTTAGTTTGTCGCACGGGTAGTCCCAGCAATATTACTGACTTAGGGATGGTTAACGTCCAAACGGCACGCTCAATCGTGATTCTAAGCTCATCCAATGCCCATGCTGATATTCAACTCATAAAAACTCTGCTGGCAATTACCAGTATTCCGCGCAGCGTGTCCCAGCCTTATCACATCGTTGCTCAAGTTCAAGACCCCAAGAGTTCCGACGTTGTTAGTCTAATCGGACGCAACGACATAGAGGTTTTACTGACGAACGATCTCATCTCGCGGATCGTCGTGCAAACTTGTCGTCAATCAGGCTTATCAACGGTTTACATGGAGCTACTTGACTTTAGTGGGAATGAAATCTATATCAAAGCAGAACCAACTTTACAAGGAAAAACCTACGGCGATGCGCTTTTAGCCTACAACGATTCTGCGGTACTGGGAATTAAACACGCTGATGAGACGATCCAGCTTAATCCACCGATCGACAGGTCGTTACAACCCAACGAACAACTTGTTTTGATTAGCGAAGATGACAGTACCATTCATCTGTCTCAACTATCTAATATCCCTATCGATCGTCAAGCGATTCAAGTTAAAGAGAAAAATGCGATCGCTGCCGCAGAAAACACCTTAATTTTGGGATGGAATGACCGGATTTCTACCATTATTCAACTACTCGATCGTTACGTTGCTCCCGGCTCCACCGTTACAGTCGTTGCTGAGTTTCCAGAGGCTGAGGTCGTATCAACTGAATCGCTCAACTTACAACAACAGACTGTGCGGTATTCTCAGGGAAATCCTACCGAGCGTCAGGTATTAGAAAGCCTCGACTTAACTAAATACAATCATGTTCTTGTACTCTGCAATACTGACTTAGAACCAGAGCAAGCGGATGCTCAAATCTTGATTACATTGCTTTATCTGCGGGATATTGCCGATCGCTATAAGTGCAATTTTCAGGTTGTCACGGAAATTTTAGATTTGCGAAATCAAGCCTTGGCACAAGTGGCTCGCCCGGATGATTTTGTCATCAGTGAGCAAATTGTTAGTCGGCTGCTGGCTCAAGTTTCCGAACAGAAAAGCCTCAATGCTGTGTTTGCCGATCTCTTTAGTCCTGAAGGCTCAGAAATTTATCTTAAGCCTGTCGGTGAGTATGTTGCGCTCGATCATCCCGTTAATTTTTACACAGTTGTTGAAGCCGCCAAGCAACGTGGTGAATCGGCAATTGGCTATCGTTGTAAAGCGGATGCTAATAATTCAGGTAGAGCTTATGGGGTGACGATCAATCCCAAAAAAGATCAACTGATTACGTTTGCCCCGCAAGATACGATCGTTCTATTAGCGGAAAACTAAATTTCAGTTTCAATCTTTTTGTATTGATGTACGCGATCGCCATTGACTTTCTTAAGGATTCCGACCCTATCCTGGGACGACTCATTGACCAAATTGGTGCGTGTCAACTGAATCAGTACGAACTGGAAGGAGACTTGTTCTTTTGCCTATCCCGGTCAATTCTCCACCAACAACTTTCTACCAAGGTGGCTAAAGTCATCCACGAAAGGTTTCTCCAGCTTTACCCGGACACTCTGTTTCCTTCAGCGCAAGATGTCCTCGACACGCCGGATGAAGTCCTTCGCAGCGTGGGAATTTCGCGTCCCAAAATCTCTTATATCAAGGACTTGGCGCATCATGCGCTTGATGGATTGCCCACGATTGAGGAGTTGGAAGTCATGGAGGATGAGTCGATTATCAAGACTCTGACGCGGGTGAAAGGTGTCGGACGTTGGACTGTGCAGATGCTCTTGATTTTCCGTCTCAAGCGGTTGGATGTCTTGCCCGTGGATGACTTGGGTGTACGTGCAGGCATTCGGAAACTCTACAATCTTGAG
The DNA here is from genome assembly GCF_039961915.1 of Trichocoleus sp. DQ-A2. Classification (NCBI taxonomy): domain Bacteria; kingdom Bacillati; phylum Cyanobacteriota; class Cyanophyceae; order Leptolyngbyales; family Trichocoleusaceae; genus Trichocoleus; species Trichocoleus sp. DQ-A2. The sequence goes on along the minus strand of NZ_JAMPKD010000038.1, from coordinate 39,509 downwards.
GCACTTCCTGACCGCAAGACTACAGAACGTTTCGGACAAAAGTGGAAGCCTTATTGCAGTATCGCTTCGTGGTACTTGTGGCGCAGTTTGGAACTAAAGCCAGTTTGAGGATTGGTGGTGGAAAAGGGGGGAAGATGCGATCGCTCCTACCGCTCATCCTTTACATCCAGACTGTGCGATCGCACCTACCGTCCTAATATTGACTCTAATCAGTACAAATATCCTAGTAATTAGGTCTGCGTTAAGATTAAATGGACAAGAATCTTTCATATACGGCTTCTTTGAGCTAGAGAAAAAGCACGATGGAAAACGGACAGAAGGCTATCAGTGATCTCTTTGAGAGCCGCAGAATTTTCAACATTCCGAAGTATCAACGTGCATACGCATGGGAAACAAAGCAGCTGCAAGATTTTATTAGCGATCTCGATAACCAGGCTTTAGGCAAAGATTACTTCTTTGGCACAATCCTACTGCAAATAGGAGATAGTGAGGGGTATTTCAAGATAATCGACATTGTAGATGGTCAACAAAGGCTGACAACACTCACAATTTTTATGCGGCTGTTGCTTGAGCAACTTGAGTTTTTGGGTGACGATGTATCAATTCTGCGCGAAACATACGTACAGTACCGAAATGAATATAAGTTACGAGTGCTGGAATATGATCAACAGTTTTTTTGTAAGTGTATATTAGAAGATTATGATAACGCCGAAAGCTTAATTGGTACCCCTTCACAACGTCGTTTACTCGAGGCAAAAAACTTCTTTACTAAAGAATTACAAAAGCGTAATCTTGAAAACTTGCGTGAGCTTCGTGAGAAGATTGAGAATGCGAAAGTGCTAACATATGCAGTTCTCAATAATGCAGAAGCAACACTGATTTTTGAGACAACTAACGACCGGGGTAAACCCCTCACAAGTCTTGAAAAAATCAAAAGTTTTTTGATGTATAAGGTTTATCTTGCAGCTGATGATCCAGATAGCTATCTGAAAACAATACAGAATCGGTTTGGTGAGATATACAGGCATTACGAAGAGACTACTCCTAACCTTTTAATTAGCGAAGATGTTATCTTGCGAAATCACTATATAGCTTTTGAGGCTAATGTAAGAACAGACACTCAAAAGGATTATTCAATCCATTTAGGGTTGATAAAGGAAAGAATTAACTCACTTACAGCGAATCCTGCTACTTTTGCTGAAGCAACAAAATTTATAGATGAGTACTCATGTGAATTGAGAGAAAGTTTTGCAATAGTTAACCAAATCTCCAAAAATCTCAGGGGAAACTTACTAAATCTTTTTCATCTAAATCGAGTTGCAAATTTCTGGCCATTACTCCTCGTATCTTTGAAGTATGACGATAGCCAAGAGTACCATAATTTTGAGCGAGTAACGAAACTTATGGAAATTATAAGTTTCCGAGTGTATGGAATACGAAAGCGAAAACTAAAAAATACTGTAATCCTAAAGCGGCTATATGAGTTAGCACAAAACTTCAGAGGAGACTTTGAGATTTTAATATCAGCTCTTAAGGATATTGTTGGTGAGTTCTGTAGTGATCGTGAGTTTCAGAACCGACTTATTTCATCAGAGTTTTATGACGCTATTTCATTAAATGATTTGAACTATCTATTTTGGCAGTATGAAAATTACCTTCGACGAACTGAGTTCCAGGAAGATGCACAGATAGGGTTTCGTCAGTACAGAGGTCTCTCGATTGAGCATATCATTTCCCAGACTCCTAGGGAAATTCATCCGTGGATGGATGCACGTTTCCGGAGTACTTATATCCATAGTATTGGAAATTTGGTGATTGATATATCTTGGGAAAATTCCGCCAAATCAAATCTACCTTTTAATATGAAATATCATAGCTTCTATCAGCATTCAAAATTTCGCTGTCAGCAAGAACTGAGCAAATTTACTAACTCGAATACTGGTGCGTGGGATGAAACATCCCTTATTGAGCGGCAGAGCAAAATCGTAAACTTTGCAATGAGGTATTGGGATTATAAGATTACCTAATTCACCTAATTATTTCAGATGAGGTGATGAGGTGAGGTAAAGGCAAGCTCCTAGAATCTATATCTAGAGTTAAGCCAACTATAATTGGTGAGCAAGAGGCTCTCAGGTAAGGACATGACTACAGTTGCTATCTTGCCAGTATCCGATGCGAGTGCTAAGAGGATTTATCGAGCGATCACCTCTGATATGCTGTGCGATCGCTCATACTAGAATACAGAATGTCGCATGAGAGCAGTACACCATGTCATCAGCAGCGATTGCCACAGTAGTAAAGATGATGGAGTCTTTGCCTGTTGATGTACAGGCGCAAGTTGCAGAGCATCTTCGAGACTACATTGACGAGTTGCAAGATGAAATTCGATGGAATGAATCTTTCCAGAGAACACAACAAAACCTTATTGCTGCTGCCAAACGAGCCAAACAGGAAATTGCTGAGGAGCAAGCTACTGCAATGGACTACGAGCAACTATGAAGTCGGCAGTTCTTCCCTCATTTTGGGTTGAGTACCGACAGTTAAGCAATGATGTCAGGCAGAGTGCCAGGAAAGCTTATCGGCTGTGGGCAAACAATCCATTTCACCCGTCTTTACATTTCAAGTGCATCAATAGCCAAGAGGATATTTGGTCTGTTCGAGTAACGCGAGGTTATCGGGCACTTGGGATATTAGATGGTGATACAGTTACATGGTTCTGGATCGGTAGCCATGACGATTATGAGCGGTTCTTCTCGTAAGGAGAACAATATTTCCCAGCTACTCGCAGCATAGCTGCCAAACTTTTTTCTACATCAGCATCCGTTGTTGCCCAAGACGAAACACTAATTCGCATCGCCGTCTGCCCTTGCCAAAGCGTACTGCCACACCAACAAGTCCCCTCGGCTTGAATATCGGCGATCGCTCGATGGGTCGTTTCTGCATCCCCAAACGACACTAAGACTTGATTCAACACCACATCGTTGAGAATGGGATAACCCGCAGCTTTCAACTCCTTGGCAAAATGTCTAGCATGGCGACAGGTACGCTCAATTAAGTCTGCCAAACCAGAACGACCCAATGAGCGCAAAGCTGCCCACACTTCAACACCACGCGCACGCCTTGACAATTCAGGAGTATAGTCTGACGGGTTGCGCTGCTCGCTGACGGTGGGTAAATACTCCGCAGTAATCGCCATTGCCGCTTGCAACGCCTGGGCATCGCGAACAAACGCCAACCCGCTATCATACGGCACGTTCAACCACTTGTGAGCATCTGTCGCCCAAGAATCTGCCTCTTCCATACCTGCGGTGAGGTGCGCCAACGATGGAGCGGCGGCGGCCCAGAGTCCGAATGCGCCGTCTACATGCACCCAGGCTCCCACTTCCTTGGCGCGAGCGCAAATTGCTCCAACTGGATCGCACGCGCCGGTGTTCACATTTCCAACTTGGGTACAGATAATCGCAGGACGAATCAGGGTGGGAATAGCTTCCGGGCGCATCCGCCCCTGTCCGTCAACGGGGACTTTCACTACTCGGCTTCGACCTAATCCCAGCAATCCTAACGCTTTCAACAAGCTTGGGTGTACTTCCTCGCTGACGGCAACCGTAATCGGTGGCGCACCAAACAACCCGTCTGCTTCTACATTCCAACCCTCTCGTTCGAGTACCGTGTGGCGGGCAGCGGCTAATGCGGTAAAGTTAGCAACGGTTGCTCCCGTAACGAAGGCACCACCGCAGTCGGCGGGAAGATGCAGTACGTCGAGGAGCCAGCGCAGAGCTACCTGTTCTAGTAAGGCTGTGGCTGGAGTGATGCGATAGAGTCCACAATTTTGATCCCACGCGGCAGCTAGCCAGTTAGCTGCCAAGGCGGCAGGCAGGGAACCACCCGTAACAAACCCGAAGAAGCGGGAGCCTGCCTGTGCTATTGATGCGGGTGAACCAATTTCATCGAGTAGTTGCAAGACGAGTTCAGCTTCGACAGGCTGATTGGGAAGAGGTTCATCAAACTGGATGAGATTAGCGATCGCTGCCTCCGTTGGCTCAACGTTACGAGCGTCTAAGCCTTCAAGATAGCGAATCGCCAATTCAGCCGTTGTTTGCAAGAGTTTTCGCATATCTTCTTCCTTCCCTGCACGGAGCTAAACAATCCCGCATAAGCGAGCATAGCGCTGATGGAATGATTTTTGGATGCAACAAGCTGCCGCCACGCCTCAATAGGAATAAGCTCCTGTACCTAAGAAAGATAATTTTAAACAGGTAGGGCTGAACAGCGTTAAAACAAGTTTGAGGTAGCCTTTTAAAGAGGTTGTTCAGGTCGCGAGAGGGGTTCTTCAGGCAGCGGGATAAACTCGGTTTCATGTGGAACCTGCTCAAACCGTCCGTTCTTCCAGTCCGCTTTCGCTTGCTCAATGCGATCGAGGCGACTAGAAACAAAATTCCACCACTTGTGCCGCTCACCGACAGGTTCACCACCTACCACAATGCAACGAGCGTCAGCTTTCGCACTAATGCTCACAGTCTGCTTAGGTTTCAGTACGATCATTCGTTGTGGCTCCAGCGGTTCGCCATCTATGCTCAGACCGTTTGTAACGCTGTAGACGGCTTGCTCACTATAGTCCGGAGGCAGCGTGAACTGGGTTCCACTCGGCAGTTGGACATCGAGGTAAATCATCGGCGAGAACGTTTGAACGGGTGATGTGCGACCATAGGCCTGCCCTGCAATTAGTGTGATTGAGACACCCCCATCTTGCCAAGCGGGGATGTCAGTCGCTGGGTAGTGACGAAACCAAGGTTCGGTCTCCTCATGTTCCGAAGGAAGTGCGAGCCACGTCTGGATACCATGTAGCCGTCTTTCGCGACTCCGAACCGCATTGGGCGTTCGCTCCGAATGGACAATGCCACGACCCGCAGTCATCCAGTTCACTGCTCCGGGATGAATTTCTTGAACAACCTTGAGACTATCGCTATGGAGCAGCACCCCTTCAAACAAGTAAGTCAGTGTTGCTAAATTGATATGCGGATGCGGTCGCACATCCATCCCTTGACCCGGTGCAAAGGTAGCTGGGCCGAGATGGTCGAAAAAGATGAATGGTCCAACCATCTGCCGAGTTGCGTGAGGCAAGATGCGCCTCGCCTCAAATCCGCCCAAATCTTTAACTTCGGGTTCAAGAACATCACCAATGCTGTTGGACATAGCAAAGATTACCCCGTAATTCTGACCAAAGCCTGATTAATTTTCTAATCTTAGAGCTATATCAGCTTCTTCCTTTTGATTAGGGATACAGATTGTTGATCGCATCTTCTCTACAGCCTGGAGCTGCTTACCTCATTTTGGCTGTGCCACGCTATTGCTAGGAGTTAGATGGCACAGATAACTTTGGTATTCTCAAATCATTCAAAGCAGTTTTAAAGTGATGACTCAGGTTGTAATTGTCGGAGCTGGGCCTGCTGGTGCAACGCTTGCACTGCTTCTCGTGAAACGTGGCATCGCCGTCAAACTGATTGAATCCTCCCGTAACTTCCGGAGAGTTTTTCGCGGTGAGGGACTGATGACTAGTGGGCTAGATGCTCTAGAGCAGATGGGATTGTCGTCTGTGCTAGAGAGCATCCCTCATCGACCTTTGGATGCCTGGGAAGTTCTGATTGAGAATCGGTTTTTGTTTCGAGTTGATGAGCCAATCGAACCGGGTGGTAAGCCCTGCACCCTCGTCTCACAGCCAGCTTTCCTAGAAGCAGTAATTGACAAGGCAAATACTTATCCCAACTTTGAGTTTGTGCAGGGTGAGCCTGTGCAAGATTTGCAGTGGAGCGATCGCCGGGTTTCGGGCGTAAAGCTGGGTAACGATCGCTCTATTTCTGCGAATCTAGTCATAGGGGCAGATGGTCGGAATTCTGTTGTTCGGCAGCGAGCTAACTTGCCTCTAGAACAACAGTCCGGAAGCTTTGATATTCTTTGGTTTAAATTGGCTGATAGCGATCGCTTTGAATCCGAGAACGTATTTTATTCGATTGTGCGCGATCGCAATGCATTTGGGCTGTTTCGCTCTACGTCCGGGAATCTTCAGATAGGCTGGGCACTCCATGACGATGCGCCTATAGACTGGAAGCAAGCCGATTGGCCGGAGATTTTGGCTTCTGCATCGCCCCCGTGGTTAGCCGAGCATATCCGGACTCATGTAGAAACTATTGAACGGCCTGTTCTGTTATCTGTTGTCGTCGGGCGTTGTCCGCGTTGGTATGCACCAGGATTACTGTTGCTAGGCGATGCTGTTCACCCGATGTCACCGATTCGCGCCCAAGGCATCAATATGGCTTTACGAGATGTAATTGTTGCAGCAAATCATCTAGTTCCCCTGTTTTGTGAAGGGGCAACAGATGCGGTAATTGATGCAGTATTGCCAAAGATTCAAGCTGAACGGGAGCCGGAGATTATTCGAGCGCAGCAGCTTCAACATCAGGAAGCGGCTCAGGCTGAGCTATTGCGTAAAAGCGCACTGCTGCGATGGGGAGCAAGTCAACTAGCACCCCTGCTAGGCAAGCTCGTGAGGCTCTCTTGGCTCTCTAGGCAGCGCCAGTTGCGCCAAGGGGTAACGCAGATACAGTTAACGGTGTGAACTAGGGGGTAAACTCCTGTCGTCATGTTTGCAATACCAGTAGAGCCGTTACAGGTAATAACAAGATGAGGAAAATACTATACATACTCATTGGTCCAAAAGGCTCAGGAAAAACCTATATTGGAAGTCAAGTCAATAAAAATACAGACATAAAGTTCTTAAGAGTAGAGCCGCTCTGGCTGAAATTAGCCCCTGGTGAGAATGGGTGGGAAAGAGTTGAGAAAGAAATCGATAAGGAGTTTCAGCAGCATAGTAAGGTGATGATTGAAAGTTTAGGGGCAGGAGACGGATTCAATCAGATGCATTCGTCATTAAGAAATAAATACGAAGTCAAGTTAATAAAAGTCTATGCTGATTTAGAAGAGTGTTTGAGAAGAGTGAGAAACAGAGACAATTCAGAACACATACCCGTATCAGATGAGAAAGTAGAAGAACATAATAAGATAGCAGCAAGCATTAATCATCAATGGGATGCGGTTATTGATAATAATAGTCCGGCTACTGATGAAGATATTCTTAGGGTCATTGAATCTATATAAGCAGCTTCTAACCTTGGCATCAGCGGTGAAGGCATCTGTGCCGACGCATCAATCAAGTTGCGCTTCGCTCTTCTCGCTTCGCTATCGCCTAATTTCAGACCCCATAGTATCCCAGCAGCGAATGAGAGCAAGAGGTCTATTGTATCAAGACAGTCCAGCCTTAAACTCATCTATGAGAAAGTCAATAAAGCATTTAATCTTCGCTGACTGAAAGCGTCCTCGACGGTAAACGACCTGAATCGGTATTGGGTCAGGTTCGTATTCTGCAAGGATGACTTTGACCGATTGATTTCGGAGTTCATCAGTAAACGCCCATATGGGGGAGGTGCCAATGCCAATGTTTGCCAACACGGCTTCACGTAGCGCCATCGAGTTATTGACTTGTAGATTTCCACTCACTGTTACTGTCGTGCCTCGAAAATGCCATTCATTACCCGTAGACTGCCTGGTATAAACAATGCAGTTGTGGTGCAAAAGGTCGGCTGGTACTTGTGGCTCACCAAACTTCTCCAAATAGGCTGCCGATGCGGCTGCGACAAATCGGTATGTGCCGAGTGGCTGTGAGATTAAGTTGGGATCGACAAATTTGCCAATTCTGATTGCTAAATCGATACCCTCTCCAACTAAATCGACAAAGTGGTCAGACATCGTCAGGTCAATCTTGATATCCCCATAGCGATCGAGAAATCGTTTCAGGCGAGGGAGTACCTGCATCTGCCCAAACGCAACCGAGCAATTGAGCCGTAATAGTCCAGACGGGTTCTGCCGCTTTCCCACACTAGACTCTGCCTCAGATAGTGCTTCGAGAACGGATTGGCAACGCTCATAAAAGCGCATTCCCTCCTCCGTCAAACTCACTTGACGCGTCGAGCGCACCAGTAATTGCACGTCCAGATAGTCTTCTAGTGCAGCAATCTGTTTGCTAATCGTGGGTTGAGTGGTACCCATCTCTCTAGCAACGGCGGAGAAACTGCCCGTTTCTACTGTTCGTACATAACTCTTGATGCAGGCGATCAGGTCTGACATGGGAATTGATTCTCAAACGGAATAAGTCATATTCCATTTTGCGGTCTTCTCAAACCATAAGGAATGAAACATCATTAATGTAGTGAGCCAAATCAAGTTTCTCACCTGACAACGTTGAGCTAACAAATAGAACAAAAATCATGATTACAGCAACAGACCTGAAAGCCAACTTTGAAGACATCAAGACCCTGGTTTTACAAGGGAAAGCGATGGAAGCCTTTGAAAAATACTACGGCGATGATGTGGTGATGCAGGAAAATGAAACACCTGCAACTGTGGGGAAAGCAGCGAATCGCGCTAGAGAAGTGGAGTTCTTTTCTAAAGTCACCGAATTTCGGGCAGCAGAACTGAAAGCGGTTGCTTATGGCGAAGACGTGATTATTTCTGAGTGGTTTGTCGATTACACCCATTCTGAATGGGGCAACGTCACGCGCGATCAAGTTTCTGTACAGAGATGGAAAGATGGCAAAGTGATTCACGAGCGTTTCTATTACGCCGCCTAAACTGCCTCAACGATTTTGATGAATCCGACAACTTGCTAACACTCACCAAAACGTTCCGCAGCCTCAATAACCAGTTGGCGGGCTTGCTCCGGTCCAAAGCGACCTTGTGGCTCGAACGTTTTGCCCTTAGCCGCGTTGTACGACACGAAGAAGTGTTCAATCTCGTGGATGAGGTTCTGATTCAGGTCGTCGAGCGTTTTCACGTCATGCTGGTTGCGGGAGTTGGCGGCAACAGCGAGCAAGCGGTCATTGCGATCAGTTTTCCCCTCCTCGGTTTGAAAAGCGCCAAAGCCGCCGATGAGCCGCGATGGGACAAGGCAGCCGACGAAGGCAGGTTCCTCCATCAATACCAGCACGTCGATAGCGTCGCCGTCGTCGGCTAGAGTCGAGGGCACGAAACCGAAGTCGTATGGGAAAAATGCGCCTGCTGCCAGTACGCCGCCCAACTTGTACAACCCGTGCTTCTTGTCCCACTCAAATTTGTTACGGCTGCCCTTGGGCGTGTCAATGATGACGTTGAGCGTTTCGGCATCATCTGAGTCAAACGGAGGCAGGTGGAGAGGGTCGGTTGCCATAGTTTACTAGCACGTATCTATTTCTTGCTAGCGATAGCGAAGCTTCTTGCTAGCGATAGCGAAGCGCTGCTGCGTACTCCGTTGGAGAAGCCGAAGGCTAGCGCAGATCGCACTCATCCTATCCCGATCGATCATCTAGTTTTATCGAGCGTAGGACATAGAGTTCGACTTTGATAAAAGTAGTGGTGTTTTTTCAGGAAAATGGCAAACCTTTTACCTCGGAAACGTTCTGTGGTCTTTTTAAGCAAGTAGCTTACTGCTTGACTGGGAAAGCTTGTAACCCCCAATTGATTCGGGATATGGCGATCGCTCACCTGATGAATTCTAGGACGAGTTCGGCAGATTCTAGAGGGACTAGTTAGCTAATGCCTGGGATAGCTCTGGAAGAGTAGGGGCTTCGTCGGAAGATTCTAGATGGACTGGTGTATTGTCGGTAGACTACAGCGATCGCGCTACTATGCACTCAACTATCCACAACCCAATCTACCTGATGGGCTTCAGTAAGGTCAGGAACTTCTAAGCGATCGCGCATTCGCCCAATCACCGCTTCCGGTACATTTGCAGCACGAGAATGATTGCGCCGCAGCAATTCTTCTCAGAAACTTCCAGGTAGACAATGCAAATTCGTGCCTGGTAAGCAGAAAATAGATTAATTAGCGACGAACGCAGTTGCCGAGAGAGATTTGTCGCATTCCAAACAAAGGATTTTTCGGCTCTCATGTATTGTTTAGCGATCGCCCTTGCTCGTTCCCCTACAGCACCTTGGTCATCTTTAGGAGAGATGTTCATTGCTTGTCGCAGTTCATCGAGGGAGATTACCGCCCAATCTGGAAGGTACTCCCGAATCCAATAGTCTTTGCCAGCACCCGGTAATCCTGACATCAGGAGAACCTCGAATCGAGTTTCATCAAAGGCAGCATAGTTTGGATCGCGATTGTCTTTTTGGAAATAGACAAATCGACTATGATCTGAGGGGAACGGTCGGGGATAAAATAAGCAATTATTCTCTTGACAAAATTCCCGAAAGAACTGAGCGCGCTCCAGCAGTTCTAGCTGGTCGTCACACTCGCGACCCCGAACATCAGCTTCTGCCAGCAGTGCCAGCAGGTCGCAGCGAATGACTTGACTGGCTTTAATGACAGCGCGTTGCGGGTTGGGTTTGTCCCAAAACCAGAGGGGAAGACTGCCATGCTGCACCAGCGAGACAATCGCCTCCCGTTGATGAAATGGCACGTTGAGCGACCAGAGGATTTGCCGCGCCATCTTTGCCCCTTGGGGGACATGACCCTGGGAGGTGATGCTGCCATCCGCTTCAATTTCAGTTGCAGCAGGTTTTGCCACATCATGCAGTAGGGCAGCCGCAAACAGAAGCGATCGCTCGATGGGTGGTAACTCCCGCCAAGCTGGTAAGCTAATAATTCCTTGCGACGTTGAGTACTGAGAAACTGCTGCTGTCAACGTCTAGCACATCAAATTCCAAGAAATAATGGGGTAAGGAGTCTTAAAAGACGGTGTGTTTGGCATAGAGCCATTCACCATAGAGTATGTAACGATCGCCCAGCACCTCCCAGAACGTTCCTGCATGCCTGTACGCCCATTGTTTGAACAAGTTAAAGTGCTTTTCTCGCTCTCCTCCAGTTAAATAATGTCCCCGGCTTCGCAACAGAATTTGGCCATCAGAACTAAAACTTATGGCAGCATTGGCTCCATCGACTTTTTCTTCGACTGCTACATATTGAGACGCGATCGCTCTGAAAGGTACGCTATCCAAATCTTCATCCCCTGGTTGGAGCCGGGAACCTTCAATATGAGGAGTGCGAGGGTATTTGTACATTAAATATCCCTCACTCGCCTTTCTAGGGGGAGCGTGTGAGACAAGGGTGAGGTGAATAGCAGGCGCGATTGCACTGACGGAGCGAGTTGGAATAAAAATGATAGATCCAACTGCCTCTGGGAAAGGATTGAGATGAAGGCGATCGCTAATAATGTTTGATAGAGCGTAGGCCGTAATTCTACTTAGAATACCCCGACGCTTCAGCTTTTCTAATACAACAATTCAAGATTACTGATTGAATGATTCCTGTTAACAATCAATTTTTCAGTAGATATAAATACCTGTAAACTATTAATCGTTCATTTCATCACTAGGCTAAGCGATCGGATAGCTAACTTATCATTCAAACTTATGAAATTGCATTTCATCCCTAGAGGTTGGTGGCGATCGCTCAAGTATCTCTTGTTACTGTTTCTGGCATCATTCATCACAGTATTGCTGGCTGGCAACCCCATCTCTGCGATCGCGCAAAGCCCAATGCCACCAGAAGCAATCGAGCAAATCCCAACACCAGAAGCCACCCCTCAGAAACGTTTTCAGGAAATTCGCGGGGTTTGGATGACCAACAATGACAATAAAATCCTCAGAGATCGCCCCAAGCTGCAAAATGCTGTCAGTCAACTGGCGCAGCTAAACTTCAACACGATCTATCCTGTAGTGTGGAATTCTGGCTATACGCTTTACGAAAGTGCTATAGCACAACGGGAAGGTATTCAATCTTCTGTCAGCAAAGGCTTACAGGGCCAAGATATCATCGCTGACCTGATTGCCCAAGCCCATCGCCAAGGCTTGCTAGTGATTCCCTGGTTTGAGTTCGGTTTCATGGCTCCCCCGCTATCGGAATTGACATCAAATCATCCGAATTGGATTACGCAACGGCGGGATGGTAGCCAAACTTGGATTGGCGCTGCGGGTGAGGTTGTGTGGCTTAATCCCTTCCATCCAGAGGTGCAGCAATTTATCACCGATCTGGTGCTGGAAGTCGTCACTAAATATGATGCCGATGGTATTCAGTTTGACGATCACACCAGTTTGCCCAATGAATTTGGCTACGATCGCTACACGCTTGCCTTGTACAAACAGGAAACCAAGAAAGATGCGCCTTCCAATCCCAAAGATCCTGCATGGGTGCGCTGGCGTGCAGATAAAATTACGGCATTCATGACACAACTCAATAAAGCTGTAAAAGAGAGAAAAACCAACGCAATTTTCTCCGTTGCTCCTAATCCCTACGTCACTGCTTACAATACTTATCTGCAAGATTGGTTGAATTGGGTGCGAAAAGATATTGTGGACGAGTTAATTGTGCAAGTTTATCGTCCCAATCTGCAAAGTTTTCTCGACCAGCTGACCCGCCCGGAAATTCAAGAAGTGCAACAAAAAATTCCAACTGGAGTCGGTGTTCTCACAGGCTTGAGAAATAAGCCTGTTTCGATGCGACTGATTCAATCTAAAGTACGGGCAGCTCGCGATCGCGGCTTAGGCGTAACTTTCTTCTATTATGAAAGCCTTTGGGACGATGCACCAGAACCCAGAGCAGAACGGCAATCTAATTTTCAAAATCTCTTCAACTTCCCGGCTTCCCGCTTTGCGATCAGATAACTTGGGGATCTTTAACAAAGCGATAGCTTCGCTTGCGCCAAGGGCGAACGCGTGCTTCTCCTCTATGCACTAAAAATTCATCTATCCGAGCGATCGCTTGCGTGAATGAAGCAAGCGATCGTTTTTTGCTGTCAAGGTATCAATAAAACTGATTACTTAAATTGCTTATTCTTATGAATTAGAGGTTCCATTTTGATTGCGGAAAAGATAAGGTTGATGGAATGTTAAGATTTCATGACATTTGTTAACGCAGGAGAATATTTTTCATGTTAGATGAGGTTCTTTGTCATCCTTCTGCTCCTATGAAAGCGAATTATGACATCAATAGCCTCTTTCCGTAGATTGAATAACAGCATTTAAGTTTGCTATAGCAATACAGTTAAATTGCAGAATTTACATATTTATCTGAATCATAGCTTGCAAATTTTAGATAAATTTGCAAGCCACTCGGAGTGCTTTTTCATAACTAATTTTACTGAACTTACTTCCTTTTTAAAACAAAAAAACAATGAGAAGTTATCTGCCTAAAGGGCGAAATTATCGTACCATTCTGCCTCAGTTAAATTACAAAAGTATTCGTTTGAGAGTAGACAATTACTGCTTAAAAATACGCGGTAGTAAACGTGCAGTTCCTTTAGAGAAACCCGATCATAGGCATATTCTGTGGAGTTCGCTGGGTAGTTTCATCGGCATTGCAGCCACAGCTTATTTATCGGTGAAAACTGGCGCTCCTCTACTAATGGCTCCCTTTGGTGCTACCAGCGTCTTGATTTTTGGTGTACCTGATAGTCCCTTAGCACAACCGCGTAATGTAATCGGCGGTAATTTTATCGCGGCTCTAGTTAGCTTGACGATTTTGCATCTTTTTGGTGCGGAACCCTGGGCGATGGGAATGGCTGTGGCAACTGCTATTGGCATGATGCAGTTCACAGGGACATTGCATCCACCTTCGGGAGCTGTTGCATTAGTCGTAATGATGACGAAGGCACAGTGGCAGTTTCTGCTAACCCCGGCACTTGAAGGTTCTATTATTTTGGTACTCTGTGCAGTAGTTTTTAACAATCTTGCTCAAGACAGGACGTATCCTAAGCACTGGTTTTGAGCAGTCTGAATCTCTACATGAGTAGTGGTAGAAAGGGTCGGGTTAACTAAGGATCGGAGGTTGATTAACCTCCGATTTTTTGCGTAGGGGCTTTTCTTGTGCCATTCTTCTACTGTTTGACCCTGAGATAGCCTTCCCTAAGAAGGATCGTCTATAAATCAGCGCCGTCCCTCTGGCAGAGGATCTAGATGAAGGCGATCGCTAATATTTGTAGTGGGTTGTGGAAAGTCTGGGTTAGGTGAAATAGCACTTTACTTACTTCTGCTGGATTGAGTAGTTTGGAGACTTGAAGCTATGCGCTGGGAATTCGGTCGTAAAAGCAGCAACGTTGAGGACAGACGCGGGGGTGGGGTTTCTGGCCCTCTAGTTGGGGGTGGTATTGGGACAATCCTTCTGGCGGTCATTGTTGCTCTCTTGGGGGGCGATCCCGGTGCAGTGTTGCAACAAGGACAAGAACCAGCGCCAAGCGATCGCACTTCTTCCCAGTCTCCTCAAACACAATCATCTGCTGCGAACGATCGCATGGCTGATTTCGTTTCGGTTGTCTTGGCGGATACGGAAGATACATGGGGTACGCTGTTTCGTCAAAACGGAGAGAACTATGTCGAGCCGAAGTTAGTTCTCTTCTCAAATTCGGTACAGTCAGCTTGTGGTTCTGCAAGTTCGGCAGTTGGGCCGTTTTATTGCCCCGCCGATCAAAAAGTTTACATTGACTTAAGTTTCTATCAGGATTTGAAGTATAAGCTCAACGCACCCGGAGACTTTGCCCAAGCGTATGTAATTGCTCACGAGGTTGGGCATCATGTGCAAAACTTAATGGGAATTTCTAGTAAAGTTCGTACATTACAGCGTCAAGCTAGTCGCGCAGAGGCGAATCAACTTTCAGTCAGGTTGGAGTTACAAGCAGACTGTTTTGCTGGCATCTGGGCGCATCATGCGAATCGTTCCCGGCAAATTCTGGAGGAAGGCGACGTTGAAGAGGCGCTGAATGCTGCCAGCAGTATTGGCGATGATCGCTTGCAGAGTCAGTCCAAAGGGCATGTTGTCCCGGATTCTTTTACTCACGGTAGTTCAGCGCAGCGAGTCCGCTGGTTCAAGCGGGGGATTCAGACAGGGGAACCTGCACAATGCAACACCTTTGCAGCAGCAAATCCCTAAGAAAATAGGGTGTTGGAACTTTAGTAGGAAGCGATCGCAATCTCCAAAGCGCGATTGCTTTTTCTTCATGGTTGCGATCGCGCTGTGGAGCTTATCGATGGCAAAGACGATAAAATTCTGTCATAGCGGCAACGATACCGAACTCAAGGTGATGACAACAGCGATTCCTTCATCCCTTACCCTCGAAGAATTCCTAAAACTGCCAGAAACTAAACCTGCCAGTGAATTTATTGGCGGTCGAATTCACCAAAAACCGATGCCTCAAGGCAAACACTCTCGCCTACAACTTAAATTTTGTGATGCTGTCAATGCAGTTGCAGAAACTCCACGAATTGCCTTAGCGTTTCCAGAATTACGCTGTACATTTGGTGGGCGCTCGATTGTTCCAGATGCTTCTGTATTCCTTTGGGAACGAATTCCTTTTGAAGCGGATGGCGAAGTACCGAATGCTTTTGAAATTTACCCGGATTGGACGATAGAAATTCTCTCACCCGAACAGAGAGCTACTAAAGTCATTAGTAACATTTTGCACTGCCTTAAATATGGCACTCAGTTAGGATGGTTAATCGATCCAGATGAGCGGTTAATTTTGGCATTTATTCCAGGACAGGAACCTGTCGAGTTAGCAGGAAGCGATCGCCTACCAATCCCAAAATTCCTCGCTTTGGATTTAACCGTTGATCGAGTCTTTGGATGGCTTAGAGTTGGTTGATTGGTACTGAACTCTGCATCATACTCAATTGACACTATACATAAGCGCGATCGCTTCTAGCTTCCGATTGCGAGCGCAATGGGGTGATGCTGAAACGAACAGCTACCATAATATTGAAGAGCTATGCGCCGTCTACTTTGAAAGATTAGGTTCCACAACATTTGGAAAATTTTGAAAATTGCGCCGCACCCAGTCCATACCCACTTCATTATTGAGTTTAATTTTCTGAGGCGTATTCGGATAAATTTTACCCAAAATATCAGCATCTTGATCAACTACCACCTTGCCAAACTTGAGATATGTCCTGCCAAATAGCTTAAAGGCAGGGTGCTTAGCTTGACCAAATAGCAAAATGTAAGTCCTTGTGCGGTTCTCGGCTTCTGGGATAAAGATGTGACACTGGACTACTTTACCTAATGGCATTTCACCATGAAAAATCACCAGAGATGGGAAGTAGTTTTCCAGGTGGGCTTTGATGCTTGTCGGGAGTAGGAATAAATCGAGTTTTCTCAGCTTTTCTGCCAAGCTGTAAGGGGCGGTGGGCATATCATAAAAGGCATGGGAATGATACCCATTGTCAATGAATTGATGAAATTCCACATTGGTAACTCGGAATAATTCCTGGTGAGTACCGTTTTGGTGATTATAGTCGTGCATATTCAGCAACATAGTCAGCAAATCGGTCTCTACACTTGTATCTGCGGTATGCCCGACAAAGTAGTAGGTATCTGCAATGTCATTCAGGACTGCGGGAATCGGCACTTTTGGCTCGTATCCGCCGTAAGACCAGATGAAATCTCCTTGAATTGTTAACTCTAACGGTTTCAGTTGAGGCAACGTTTTCTTTTCCGTTCCCGGCAAAACGGTGCATCCTTCTGAATCAAACGGCAAGGCATGAAACGGGCAGACGACAGTACTCGTACCATCCGTGTGTGCTTCGCACCATCCTTCTGACAACATTGCTCCCATGTGAGGACAGGCATTGGGCAGGGCATGGATTCTTCCAGCAGCGTCTTTCCACATCACATAATCATTACCATACAGAGAAATCTTCCGAGGTTGGTTCACTACCAACATCGACTTGTGCGCCAACAACCAAGGCGCACCGAAAAGCATAGACTGCATAATGTTCTCCGGTAGAGATAAAATTGTGAATAATCCGTCGTGTTTTCAGAATATGACAGAATATTCACATTCGTCAAGAAGTCTGCGCCGTCAACCCAAACAGCAGCGAGGTAAAGAACGGGTCGAAAAAATCTTGGATGCAGCAGCGGCAGTGTTTGACGAAGTGGGCTATGAAGCGGCAACCACCCATCTGATTGCAGCCAAAGCGGGGACGGCAATTGGGTCTTTGTATCAGTTTTTTCCCGATAAAGCTGCCATTTTTAAGGCGATGGAATTACGCCATACCGAGCGCGTTAAGGCCATGTGGTCGAGGGCAGATACGCCAGAGATGGTTCGATTACCACTCCGACAGATGATTCATGGATTGGTCAGCGCGATCGCAGAGATGTTTGAACAGCCTGTTTCACGGGTGGTGTTTGTGCAGTTTTTTATATCCCGCGAAATTTTCCAGTCGATCGATGAAAGCATGACCCAGGAAGCAATTGACTTTATGGCTGGTCTCTTAAAGCAAAGAAATTCGGCATTAAGTAAGGCGCAATGTAGTCTATTGGCAGAGGTTTGCGTCCACAGCAGTAATGCTGTCATTCTGTCGGCACTTCGGAACCCAGATCAACAACATCGTCAAGAGTTGGTGCAGCAGATTGAGGACTTGTTGGTGTCATATTTAGAGCCGTATGTAGGGAACGCTCAGTTGGACAATGTAATGAAAGTAATGAAGTGTCTCCATTGTCAATCGGAGCAGCTATCTAAAAACGGGTATCGAAGGGGGAAGCAGTGCTATCGCTGTAAGGAATGTGGGAAACAGTTTGTGGAGAATTCTCAGCGTTTCTGACCCCCGTTCGCTAGCAGTATCAATCGCCCTGACTTCACACCCAAAAAAAGCGATCGCTTTCTTTATTCATGGTTGCGAATCGCCACCAATCCCCAAATTCCTCACCGTTGAGCAGGTCTGTGGATGGCTTAAAGTAGATTGATGCGTGATGAATGCATCAATATGGGCGATCGCACTAACAGACACCTACTATTAAAAGCAACCTACGGCAAAATAAGAGGGAGGTTAATACGGTCGCGGCTATGTCTAAAAGCAAAAAGCACAATCTCAAATGGCTCAAAGAAACCTTAGAGCTAAAAGAAGACCATAACTGGAAATCAAAGCCAGGAACTCGGATCTTCGTAGCAGGACGAGGAGCCTTGCGCTTCGATGTCCCTGAGGATTGGCATTTTGAACCGGATGAGAAGTCATTCCGGTTTTTAGACAAAAAGCCACCCAACGATGATGCTCGCTTAGAAGCTTCTTTTAATTTACTCCCGCCTGGAAACTGGAAAGATTTTCCCTTGGTTCCCTTATTAAAGAAGGTAGTTAAAGATGATGAACGTCAGCCGATCGAGCAAGGGGAAATTATTCAACTCAAGCGTCAAACTGCCCGCATTGTTTGGACTCAGTTCAAATTTATTGACCCAGAAGAACACCGCGAAGCTTATTCCCGAACCTGTATTGGGCTAGGTTCTGGTGTTCAGTGTCTGATTACTTTTGACTACTGGGTGGACGATGCAGATCGCCTAATTCCTGTCTGGGATACGGTTATGGAATCGTTAGTGCTAGGGCTTTATATCCGCGATCCTCGAACTGGGCTGGCATTACCCGACTAGAGGTTGGGGGATCTAAATTCTCAAACTGTGATGGCAAGAAAAGTTTGCGATCGCTTTGTTCATTCCGAAGAGCGATCGCGCTGGTGCCTACGTGCAGCTAATAACCAACCTACAGCAGCTATCTATTAGGCTGTAGTCTGGGTGTGTACGACATTGTACAGATGAAATTCGTTTCGGGCTAAACCTTCCCAATACGGTTGCTCTGGGTTGAAACCAGGTTGCTTGAGAATTGCTTCAAACGCTTCCTTGCTCTCCCATTGACCGTAATTAAACATCCGAGTACCATCTAGACTTCGATGAAAGGTAGCTGAGAGTAACCCCGTTGAGTTACTCATCGCACGTTCTAATTCAGCAGAGGTTCGTCTAACCATCTCAGGTTGATTAATTGGCATCATCCGAAATTCAGCAAGGTGCGTCACTCGTTCGCCTTCAGCAATTTCAACTTCTGCCGATAGAGATCGACTAGCAGTTACTTCCAGTAAGCGTGAATCAGGCGGGAAGAATTCACTGAACACTGTTGGACGAGGCAAGCTGCGGTAATCAAATTTGGGATTCCATTGGCTATAAGTAAAAACTCGCACTCCATCTAAACTACGATGCACGCTGGCTGATACGAAGTAAGGATTGTCAATCCAAGATTTGATTTGCTCTTGGATAACTGCCTCAATCAAGGTTGACTGATGGCGCTCTGCAACAGTGTACAGGTCTAGCCCAACGATCGCAGTATTAGTCCGGTCAATCTGCACCATAGTTCTATGCTCTTAAACCATTCATTACATGATGATTTTGCTTCACTGCTATGAGTTAGTTGATTCGGTGAAGACTACCTCGTGAAGCGACATTTGAAACTCATTGTTGGCAAGCGAGCGCATCACCATGAGAGGCTCAGCCATCGGAGGATTCGCGTTCATCTTGGCATACAATTGTTGGGAACTCCACAGCCCATAATTGATAGCGCGGGCACCATCAAGACTTCGATGAAAGTGTGTGGTGATTAATCCGGCTTGTCCTGAGATTTGCCGTATTGCTTCTGCGGTCGCTTCTAGAAAGCGGGGCTGATTAGCAGGATCTTTCAATCTAAACATTCCAAAGTTGATGAGTTCCCCCATGTTCGCTGTGATTTGCATCTGACTGTCTGCTGGCTCACTCATAAAAATGTCGTAAAGATGAGAGTCTGGAGCAAAGAAACCAGTAATCTTAGTCGCCAAAGCGATATCGCGGTTATTGATATAGGCTTCATAAGTAGCTAGATTTTGCCACTGCACATAATTGACAACACGCAACCCATCCAAGCTGCGATGAATTGCATTTGCAATGTATCCAGGTTGCTGTTTAAGGATGTCGTGAGTGTAGGCTATCAAACTATCTATCAATAACCATTGTTGGTCGGGCTGGGTAACAAAAATATCTAGTTCTGCCAGAACTGGGTTGTCCTTGAATACGGTAAGCATTTAGATGATTCCTCTGTGCTGACTATGTGATGATTGGTCAAACCAAAACGCAGCGAATTGTCCAACCAATAATACAGAGTCTGCTTACTGGCGTATAGTCGATTTTTGCAGCTTTAGAAGATTCTTGCTATTTCTTAAGAAATTGTTTGGGTGTAACTCCAGTGAGGTGCTTAAAGTGTCTGCCAAATTGACTCTGACTGGTAAAACCAACTTTCAAGGCAATATTTGCAATACTGTGCTGCTCCTGCATCATTAATTCCTGAGCGCGTTCAATCCGACGTTTAATCACATATTGGTAAGGAGAGTAACCTGTAGACTGCTTAAACAGTCGGGCAAAGTAATACTGACTCATACCAAGTTCTGTGGCGATCGCTTCTAAGGAAACATCTTCAGCTAGATGAGCCTGGATATAGTCGATCGCCTGTTGCAATTTATGGCTAGGCAAACGACCTGAGTAAGATCGTATTTCTCGCCTTCGAGTTGAATAGTGCCGTAATAGATGAACAGCTAATGCATTTGCCATCGATTCTGCATAAAGGCGATCGCTTAACCCGTCTATTTCTAGTTCGGTTTTGAGTGCCAAACCAATTTGCTGGATCAAAGGATCGCAAATCTTAAGCTGTGGCGCAACTTGAGCATCGTCTGCATCAACCGATTCGTATAGGGCAGAAGTAAACAGCTTCGGTTCAAGGCGAAGTAACAAGAATTCCGCATCAGTATCCCAAAACAGTTTGCGATGTAGATAGGGAGGTGTAATCATAATGTCACCTTCAGCCAGACGATTGCTGCTGCGTCGCCCATCTATCGTTCGTTCTAACTGAATCGGTTGACCAAGATGAATACTGAGGAGATAATTCGGAAGGCAACACTCAGACTCCCTATTAGCAGGTTGATGATGGTGTTCAACCTGAAGAATATCTGAGACAATGTCTTGACTTCGCAACATTGGCAATCGCGGCACAACCTGTAAGACAGCATTTTTTTTGGTAGAGTCTTGGTTCATGCACTCTCTTCTAGCACT
This sequence comes from Trichocoleus sp. DQ-A2, assembly GCF_039961915.1. Lineage (NCBI taxonomy): Bacteria > Bacillati > Cyanobacteriota > Cyanophyceae > Leptolyngbyales > Trichocoleusaceae > Trichocoleus > Trichocoleus sp. DQ-A2. The sequence continues at coordinate 18,598 of NZ_JAMPKD010000038.1, read as the reverse complement.
TGTGCCGTACTGTCATTGTCTAAATTTTAGTATAGGCGCTCGCATCGGCTAGATCGTTGTTGGAAAGCTTGCGATCGCACTCACATTTACTCATATGTTATACCGCTCAGCTTGCTCAGTCCGCCTCGCATCCCCTGAATACCGTTAGATAGCAGTGCTGAGTTGTTGACGGATGGGAATCTGAATCACAAACTCGGTTCCCTCACCAGGAGTGGAGAAGCATTCCAATTTACCGCCATGCTTTTCTGTGACAATTTGATAGCTGATGGACATCCCCATCCCCGTTCCTTTCCCAACCGGCTTAGTTGTGAAGAAGGGATTGAATATCCGTTGCTGAATGTCTTTGGGAATACCAACGCCATTATCCGCGATCGCTATTTGCACCCATTGCGAATCAATCACTGAAGTGGAGATAGTGATTTGATCGGGATGGTCTTTTTTCTCCTGATACGTGCAATTGGCTTTGGTTTCTTCGAGTGCATCAATCGCGTTTACCACGATATTCATTAAGACTTGGTTGAGTTGTCCCGGATAACACTCCACAAGGGGCAACTTTCCATAGTCTCTAATCACTGCGATCGCTGGGCGGTCTGGTTTGGGTTTCAGGCGATGTTGCAAGATTAGCAGCGTACTTTCAATTCCTTCATGGATATCTACTTCCTTCATGTCCGCTTCATCCAATCGAGAGAACGTCCTTAACGATTTAACAATTTCTCGAATCCGTTCAGTCCCTAGTTTCATGGATGAGAGCAACTTCAACATATCTTCGTTGAGAAACTCTAAATCCATCTCATCAATTTTGGCTTCAATTGCAGGTGTGGGAAGGGGATATTCTTGCTGGTAAAGCTGCACTAACTCTAGAAGATTCTGAGCATATTCATCGACAAAAGTGACATTGCCATGAATAAAGTTGACCGGATTGTTAATTTCATGGGCTACTCCAGCCACCAATTGTCCCAAACTGGACATTTTTTCGGTCTGGATCACTTGTGCTTGAGTGCGCCGTAAATCAACCAGGGTTTGTGAGAGTTCTGCTGTCCTGACTTCGACTCGATTTTCCAATTCGGCGTTCGTCTGCGCCAGTTCGTTAAAGGAATCTTGTAACTGAGAAGCCATGTGATTGAAGGACTGTGCCACGGCATCTAGTTCTTTGATGTTGGTCGTTTCAACGGTTTGGTCTAACTGTCCAGTCGCGATCGCTTCCGATGCTTGGCTCAACTTTAAGATCGGACGAGTAATCCAGCGTGATGTATAGATTCCTAAAATCGTTGCCGCTGCCAATGCTCCCAGACACAGGAGGATAGTTGTGCGAGTGTTGGCATTAATTTGAGAAGTGAAATCAGATTCCGGCACGGTCACAACCACCAGCCAGTCTAAGCCAAAGCGATCGCGCCAGGGCGTGACCTGAATAAACTGACGCTGCCCGTTGAAAGTCACCTCAAGTTCTTGAGTATTTTGAAAGGTTGTGAAATTCTGGAATTGTTGTTTGAGTTTTTCTGCTACGGTGCGAATCAAGGGATCTGGGCTGTCTAGGGCACTGTGGCGTTTTGTCTCATCCTTGACTTTGTGTACAACGGGTTGAGTGCTGGAACTGCCAATCAGCAAGCCATCCCGTTCCATGATAAAGACTTGTCCGGAAGGGCTAACTTTCAAGTTCCTCAAGAATTCACTCACATTCGTGAGTAGCAAATCTACCATCAGAAGGCTGCGTAGCTTGCCCTTCTGGTCATAAATTGGGTATCTAGCAGGGACTGCAACATAGTAATTAAGACCAATGTCAGAAGTGCCGCTGTGGCTTTTTATTGCCTTACCTGCTTCAGTAATCTGTACCGTGTTCTCAAATGCGTATGTGTAGATACCAGCCCAGGCTGGCTTACCTGCTTTAATGATGTCTTTCACTCCTGGTGGTAAAAAAGGATCGGCCTGATAACTCTGCAAAAGGCTTTTCCGGTTGCCCCGTTGATCGGCGATGTAATCCGATGCCACACCGTTTCCAGGGAGATTTTCAAAAACCAGGAGATTCACGCCATTCACCCAACGCCCAGCACCTGATTCCCCACCATTCGGTAGAGCATAGCCAATGTAGCTGATTGTTTCAAATGCTCTAGCTTGACTCCAGAAATACTGTTCGCTAGCTTTAGGGTCATTCAGATTCAATCGTCCAGAAGCGATCGCATCTGCATTGACTTGGTTTAATTGCTGTGGGAGCGCCAGATATGTATCCAAGTGTTCATCAACCTGTTGACTCGCTTTGTCAATCAGTTGATTGGCTAGGTCATTGACTGCTTTCTGTCCGTTTCTAAATGACAGATAGCCAACTAACCCTACCGCTGCAAATATTTGTAATACAAAGGGAACGATAAGAATCAGACGCAAGGGAAACTGGTGCGTAGACTTAGCAGGACGAGCTGTTTTGATATTCAAGGGGGTCGCTCAGCAGAAGGTTTCAAGGAAGTACACAAAAGTATGGAATCTTACCTTATAGTTCCCGAATCTACTTTAGAAACATCATTTGAGCTTAAGTTTCAGTAGAAAGGCTTAAACGAGAGCGATCGCAGCTTAAGCCTTTGGGAGAATTGCGTGGTTTTGTTGCAGTCTGCGATTAAGCAGCCTCGCTTGCGATCGGTGTAGTTGGGCGATCGCGCTAACCTTCGATGAAATTGAAACTATTTAAACCCATTGCACTGGATCTAGTTGATAGTAGCGTTGCAGTTGGTCATAAAGTGCTGGATGCTGTTTCAGCAATTGGCGGGGCTTTTCAAAAAAAGTCTCTGTTGCTACAGCAAAAAATTCGGCGGGATTCGTTGCGCCATAACTATTCATTACGGTTTTTACGCCTCGTTGAATATCATTGCAGAGTTGTTGATATTCTTCTGTCATCACCTTTGCCCAAAGGTCATAGTCTGAATCTCGCTGCAAAATAGGAACACCCTCAGCTTTACCATCTTCTTGATCTAACTGATGGGCAAATTCATGAAGCACCACGTTATGTCCATCCCGCCAATTGTAGGTGTCTTGCTTCACCTGTTCCCAAGACAGTACCAGTTGATCATTTGTCCACGATTCCCCCAATCTTGCTACACGTCTTTCTTCAACAATATAATTCCCGGTGTAAGCGGTTTCATTAACAAGATATGTGCTAGGGTAAACCAGAATCGAACGAAGTTTAGGAAAGTAGGTTTCTCGCTCGTTGAGTAAGAGTAAGCAGGCGACAGCCGCAATAATCACCTTCATTTCTTCCGTTACCGCTAATCCTCCACAACCAATAAATTGTTTTTCTGCTAAAAACACTTGAATGTGTCCCTGAAGCCGTTTTCGTTCAGCGGGAGAAAGAAAAAGGTAAACAGGAAGATTATTCTCAACAATCGCATTCCATAGAGGTAAAAAAGGGCGCTGTTGCAGGCGGTTCCGTCGCCGTTTAACTAGGACAGGATTGACTAAAATCCCAGTGATAATCAGTCCAACGATCAGAAAAATAATAATTATTTCAACCATTGACTTTTAAGTATTTTATGCTTCCTGATTCACAGATAAGCTTGTGGATGAAATACCTCTAAATTACATTATAGGATTACGCCTTTGTTGCCCGCCTGAAAAACAGAGCGATCGCTCTACTGGTTGAAATGAACCGTGAGAGCGATCGCTGATTTGACTCCTTGCTCATTCAGAAGTTAGCAAATCTCGTCCAGATCGACCCACTTGTCATAGGATGAATCGTAACCAATGTAATGAATAAAGTATTGCTGGCCTTGGATCTTCTCAATCGTTGCAGAATACCAATCTTCTTCTTCATCATCCCAACCTTTTACCTTTTGACCCACCGTATATCCGTTGTCATCGGATGAGCCACTATTGGGAATACGAATGTCATCTTCGTCAATCCACTCATCATGGGATGAACCGTAACCGATGTAATGAACAAAGTATTGGTTATCTTTAATTTTCTGAAGCGTTGCTTGATACCAATCTTCTTCCTCACTATCCCAGACTTCTACTGTTTGACCTACTGCATACTGATAGGTATCTGATATTACAGTTGAGGAAACATCTTGATGGAGCTTTGGCTCCTCTTCCGTAACTTCCTCTTTTACTAAAGTATGGGCCTTTAAAATTAAACTGCGAGCCACACTTTGAACCCCTGTATGCTCGTAGTAATTGGTGGTTTGATCCAAAAAAGCTGCGACAAAGTCTAAGTTATCATCAGCAATCTGGATAAAATTACCCAAACTATTAGAAATAGATTGCGGGGTGACGCCTGTCTTGAATACTAAATTTTGCATCCAGCCTTGCACAGAGTTGAAACCCTGAGTGAGAAAACCAAGTTTATCGGAGGGATTATTCCCTGGTAGAAAGTTCTGGACGGCTAAAAAAACCGGATTTTGAGCTAATACGCCAGCATCAGCGCCACTAATCGCTCCCTGAATCTTGTTGAGAAAGTCAGGACCCAATGGCAGAAGTCCATCTATACAAACTAAAGCCATCATCCGCGTTAGGGATGCATCTTTATAGTTGTTAGCGAGAGAAGTAGCAAATTCTTGTGGATTCGGTTGGGGAATGCCATTCAGTTTACAGAAGGCGATAATTTCGATAGCGATTTTTAGAACAAGGTCAATACTTTGAGTTACGTCTGCTTTGGGAGTGATGTTGCCCAAAAAAGAGAGAAAGCTTATTTTTTCACTAACTTTATTGGCTAAAGCCGCCGCTGCCATCGCTGTATCTGCTTTATCAATTGTTTGATAAAGTTTGATTGCGGTCTGATGGCCTTGTTGAGGATCGTGATATAAAGCAACAGCGCGATCGCGGATTTTTTGAATTACCTTGGCATCAGTTTCTCCAGTAATACTACGGATACTATTATCAAACCCTACTAAGTTATTCCACTGACTTGGCACTACATAATCAAGAGCCTTTAAAACTTTAACCGTGATATTATCAGTTGGTAGTTCATCAACCAACTGAATAATTGATTTTTCCATACGTTGCTTCCTTAAAAACTAAGGTTTTTCTTGAATTGTACTCGATAAAATTTTGAGCCTTGGATTTATTTATATTTCATAACTCTTGTGGATCAATTAACTTTTAGAGGCAGAACAAGCCTATAATTAATAGCTATGAAAGAATATTTATAAAATTATTGTTCAATATTATTGGAAATTGAAACAGATGTTTTGCTAGACCAAATACAGTCTGCGTTTGATGAAAACAAGAGGGCATGGGAAGTGATTATTCCCATGGCCCTTGATGCTGTGTACTTGTTAGGTAAACTCTTTTCGAGCTACTTTTTCTTACAAAGCAATAGCAACGCCCCCGTTAGGACTGTGGTTGTTGACGGCGTTGACGCCATTGCTGGCGCAATTGCTCAAGTTGTTGTTTTTGCTCAGCAGTCAACACTGCTTCCATCTGGCTCTTGCTACTTTGGCGAACCGCTTGGAGTCTTGTTTTCTGGTCTTCAGTCAGGTTTAGATTCGGTCTTTGCCGTTGCTCTTTAGCAAGGCGCATTTGTTCCTTTTGCTCTGCGGTGAAAATAGCATCCATTTGCTGCCGCGTAGACTCTTTAATTTGCTGCATTTGGGCTTTTTGAGCATCAGTCAAATTCAGCTGGTCGTACTTCATTCCTGCACCACCGCCACGACCAGGACCTGCAAAGGCAACGTTGGTGAAAGCGGGAATCATTGGGGAAGCGGCAAGCATCAACGCGATCGCTCCTGGCAAGAAGAACAAAGATTTCATCTTCATAAGTGTGAGAATTCCAGGTTGTTAGTGTGCAGCAACAACGCATTCGATTGTTGTATTACCTTAGACCTGGCAAGGTTAAGGATGGTTCAGTCTTGGTTAAAATTCATCGTGTTCTGCAAAGCCACATATCTCAGATGTATTGCCTACGGCCTTTACTACGCAATGAAATGGGCGGCTAAGAGATTCTCTGAATTGTTCACTCATGAAAAGCGATCGCGTAGCGTACCAAAGGCGATCGCATTTTGTATATACAGCCGAAACCAATGTGCGCGATCGCTATAACTGGGAGAGCAACTTGTCGTAGTCTGTATGTGTACCAATCCAAAACCACACAATACCATTCTCGTTTCTCACGCCGACAGCACGATAACTTTTACTAACACGAGCAGAATAGATAGGAAGGGTGGGATGGACTTGCTTGAAGCGAAGACTAGGATGCCAAGGATCTTGCTTGAACTGCCAATATGCGTCGCGTGCTTGTTGCTGAACCTGTTGAGGAATAGTGGCAAATGCTTTGCGAAACTGAGATGTTGTTCTAGATTTCACAGGGTTTCTGGATCTAACTCTTGGGTTTTGCCTGCCCGATCTTCAGCTAATGCCTCTGCTGCAAGTTTGGCAAGCATATCCTGAGACTGTGAAAACGCTCTATCCCAACAAGCTTCATCTTCAAGCTCTTCAAGGATAAATGCTGCGATTGCATCTTGTTCGGTTTCAGGAAGCTGCATGACTCTTGCGATCGCCTGTTCAAGTAGCTTGGTCATGGTTGTTGCATTGTTGCAGAAAATACTCTGTAATCATTGTACTGTTCTGTTCTAATCCAAGAGCCTGAAACTCACTTATAACCGAACTTGACGAGGCAATGTAATCTTGGTCGTTCCACAGATAACCTAGCGGTAACTTGACACGGTTGCAACTGTGATCGCACTTCTACATACAGCCAAAACCAACCTCCACGAGCGATCGCTTTCTTCATTCCTGCTTGCGATCGCGCTCTTATGGCAGGGTTAGACACACCCTAAATAGCTTCATTGCTCAACTCAGAACTTTCACCGTATGAGGTATTTAATAGCAGCAGTGAGTTCTACGTGACCCTAGCTGCTGCTAGAGTGGCTAGCCGGATTGGTATGGCGATCTTAAACTCTGTACCCTGACCTGGTGCTGAAATGCACTCAAGTTGACCGCCATGTTTCTCGGTAATAATTTGATAGCTAATCGGCAACCCCAAACCTGTACCTTTGCCAATAGGCTTGGTCGTAAAGAATGGATCGAACACCTTATGTTTGACTTCCTCCTTAACTCCCGTTCCGTTGTCACTAATTCGGATACAAACATGACGTTGATCTAACATTTCAGTGCGAATCCGGATTGTGGCACCGTTGTTTTTTTGGCTATTTTCCTCCGAAAGCGAACTATTCAGCATTGACTCCTCTAAGGCATCAATGGCATTAACAATTAAGTTCATAAACACTTGGTTCAGTTGAGCTGGATAACACTCAATTTCAGGCAAAACACTATACTCCTTTATTACCTGAATACCCGTATGCTCTGGATTTGGTTTCAAGCGATGTTGCAGAATCAGAAGAGTACTCTCAATGCCTGCATGGATATCTACGGTTTTCACGCTAGCTTCGTCGAGTCGAGAAAAATTGCGTAAGCCTTGGACAATCTCAAAAATTCTGCGCGTTCCTACTTTTATAGAAGATAAACTTTTCGGCAGATCGGATAGAAGAAATTCGAGATCGATTTCTTGTGCTTTCGCTTGCACTGCTGGCACAGGATTGGGATAGTGTTGCTGATAAACCTGAAGTAAACTCAGGATATCTTGCATATATTTATCAACGTGGACTACATTACCATCCACAAAATTAATCGGGTTGTGAATTTCGTGGGCAATTCCTGCCACAAGCTGACCCAGTGCAGACATTTTTTCATTTTGCACCAACAGCAATTGCGACTGTTGCAGTTGGGTTAGTGCAGTTGATAGCGCTGCTGTTCTCTCCAATACTCGATTCTCTAGTTCTTGGTTGAGGTGATAGAGCTTGAGGTGAATTTTCACACGCGCAAGCACTTCCTCCTGTTGAAAAGGTTTAGTAATGTAATCTACTGCCCCTAGTGTCAATCCTTTCACCTTATCTAAGGTGTCAGAAAGAGCGGTCATAAAGATTACCGGAATTTCTTGAGTAGCTGGCGAGGCTTTGAGACGACGACAAGTTTCAAAGCCATCGATTCCCGGCATCATCACATCTAGCAGGATCAGGTCTGGAGAGACTGATTGCAACCTCTCCAGCGCGCTTTCTCCACTCTTAGCGACTAACACTCGATACCCTGCCTCTTTGAGCAACTCAAACAAGACCTTTGTATTGTTCGGATTGTCATCGACAATCATAATTAGACTGGTTTGATGAGCACTCATAGTTAGAATTACTCAGCTGGTTCAACGTGTTGCTTCACAAATTTAAATATGGCTTCATCATCCATTGCTTGCACAAACTGAAGCAACTGCTGGGCAAAGGGCTGATATTGAACGTTGAGTTGTGCGAGTCGGTGAGCTTCCTGCTCAACGCTGTCGATGTCGCCGATGCGAGCTGCTGCGTACAATGCTTTCAGTTCCTCAAAGGTCGGTGCAATCAGCGCAGACGAAGCAGAGGCTGGAGTGTTCCCCGATCGTTGTGCTTGCGTATGATTCATCTCGTAAATCCAAGTTAAACCCAGATATTGGCGGCATTGTTCAAGCAATTCATTGGATTGTACGGGTTTGGGGAGAAAATCGTTGCAGCCTGCTTGCTGACTTTGCTGGCGATCAAAGTTGAACACGCTAGCAGAAGAGGCAATAATCGCAGTGTTTTGGAATTCCGGGAGCGATCGCACCTTTTGGGTCATCTCCAGCCCACCCAGAACAGGCATCACCAAGTCAGTAATAATCAAGTCAGGCTGCCACTCCACCGCTTTTTCGTAGCCCTCTTGTCCGTTCACCGCTTCCATCAGTTCAAATCCCAATGGTTCCAGCAGGTTGACAATAACAGCACGATTTTCCCAACGGTCATCGACCATCAGGACTTTGCGTTTCTTGCCCTCATAGCCAACGATCAGATTCGCTGCATTACCATTGTTTGACTCTATCCACTCCTTGGATTCTGGCAGTTCTACATCAAACCAAAACTTGCTGCCTTTGCCAGGAAGACTTTCAACCTTGATTTCGCTGCCCATCATCTGGACGATTTGCAGGCTAATCGCCAGTCCCAAGCCAGTTCCTTCTGCCATCCGTTCTTTGTCCCCAACCTGTTCAAACGGCATGAATATCTTCTCGACCTGCTCTGAGGTCATGCCTACGCCAGTGTCTTCGATTTGGAAACGAATCTTGGTGAGGGGTGAGTTTGTCGCAACGGCGGATGGTTGCGCCTCTATAGCAGGAGACTGTGCAATAATGCCAACTTTAAAGGTCACGCCTCCTCGGTCAGTGAATTTAATCGCATTGCCTAGCAGGTTAATCAGCACTTGCCGCAGTCGTTTTTCATCAGCAAAAATGGCATTAGGCAGATGGTTGAGAGCTTCGTAGGTAAAGTGAATTTCCTTCTGTTCGGCTTTGATGCGGCACATTTCCACAATGCTATTTAGGAAGGAGTCAAGGTGGAAATTTTTGGAGAAAAATTCTAGCTTGCGGGCTTCTATTTTGGAGAGATCCAGAATATCGTTAATTAACGTCAGGAGATGGGAGCCGCACTGGTGAATGATGCCGACACCATCTTTTTGTTTGGGGTTTGTCGCTTTATCGCGCAGAAGAATTTGAGCATAGCCCAGAATGCCGTTTAACGGGGTGCGGAGTTCGTGGCTCATGTTTGCCAAAAATTCACTTTTGGCTTTGTTGGCGCTATCAGCAAGTTCTTTGGCTTGTTGCAGTTCAATTGTGCGCTCCTCAACTCGGTATTCCAAGTCTTTGTTGGTTTGTTCGAGTTGCGATTGGGTTTGTTGCAGAGCTTGCAGAATTTGTTCTAGCTGTTGAGTTTTTTGTTTTAATGCTTCTTCTGCCAGCTTGCGGGCTGTATTGTCTCTAGTAAAGCAGCGCGTGTGAATAAACTGACCTTTCTCATCTCGATAGACGCTGGAATCAATCAGGACGTGCTTGATCGATCCGTCCTTGCACACCATTTTGGCTTCGTAATTATGGAGGGTTTCGTTTGCAGTCAACCGACAGAGGATGTCGTTGATGATATCTTCATCAGCATGGAACTCGGCGATGTGTTGACCGATATAGTCTTCAGGAGAGTAGCCCAGAGATTGCAACTCAGATTTATTTGCCCACAAAATTGTGCCATCCGAGCCAACCCAATGCAGGCAGATTGCACCATTTTCAACAAAATCAGTCAGTTTTTCGTATTGATGGCGGAGTTGTTCTTCAGAAAGTGGTTGCATGGCTATATCATCCCTCAACTGCTTAGGAGCTAGTTCTAGGGTTCCCTAAAACTTGACTGAATTTATGATTATGAAATCTTCTTCGCTCCTTATCAGGTGTGTACCACTAATGGTAGAGCTACTTGATCATCTGCATGAAAGTGAGCGATCGCACTTCGCACTTACAGCTAGAACTAATCTGAGCGATCGCTCTGTTGAGTCATGAAGTGCGATCGCTTCTCACTTCCACACCACAGGATCACCAGTGAAGTAAAATTGTCTTCCATCCGCCATCTGTAACCCCCTTCACCCCATGCTTTGCGACTACCTGGTACAAATCCTGACGGCTCGTGTCTATGATGTCGCCCAAGAAACGCCCCTAGAATACGCCCCAAATCTCTCCGCACGGCTGAATAATAAACTCCTGCTCAAACGGGAGGATATGCAATCAGTCTTTTCCTTCAAGTTGCGGGGTGCTTACAACAAGATGGCGCACCTGTCGCCGGATATGCTGGCGCAGGGTGTCATTGCTGCATCCGCAGGGAACCATGCCCAAGGAGTCGCCCTGGCTGCGCGTCAGCTAGGAACGCGATCGCTTATCGTCATGCCAGTCACCACGCCGCAAGTGAAGGTGGATGCCGTCAAAGCGCGAGGGGGAGAAGTTGTATTGCATGGAGATACTTACGACGATGCTTATGCTTTTGCCCGTCAGATGGAAGCCGAAAAAGGCTTAACCTTTATTCACCCCTTTGACGATCCGCACGTAATTGCCGGACAGGGGACAATTGGGATGGAAATTCTGCGGCAATGTCAGCAACCCATTCATGCTATTTTTGTGGCGATTGGCGGTGGTGGATTAATCGCTGGTATTGCGGCGTATGTAAAACGGTTGCGTCCCGATATTAAGATTATTGGCGTTGAACCCGTTGATGCCGATGCGATGTCTCAATCCCTGAAAGCCGGGAAACGAGTGCGCTTGTCGAATGTGGGGTTATTTGCCGATGGGGTTGCAGTGCGGGAAGTGGGGGAAGAAACCTTCCGGCTGTGTCAAGAGTACGTCGATGAAATCATTCTGGTGGGTACAGATGACACTTGTGCTGCAATTAAAGACGTGTTTGAGGATACGCGATCGATTTTAGAACCCGCGGGTGCATTAGCGATCGCAGGTGCGAAAGCCTACGCCGAACGGGAGCAAATCGAAGGACAAACGCTAGTTGCCGTTGCTTGCGGTGCTAACATGAACTTCGATCGCCTCCGCTTTGTCGCAGAACGAGCTGAGTTTGGCGAACGCCGCGAAGCTATTTATGCCGTTACAATTCCCGAACAACCGGGCAGTCTCCGCAAGTTTTGCGAATGTCTTGGCAGACGCAATCTTACTGAGTTTAGCTATCGCATTGCCGATGAAAAAGAAGCCCAGATTTTTGTCGGCGTGCAAATTCAAAACCGTGCCGATGCTGCAAAGATGGCAGAAAGTTTTGAAGCTTGCGGGTTCAAAACCCTTGATTTAACCGATGACGAACTGACCAAATTGCACTTACGTCACATGGTTGGCGGACGTTCTCTCCTTGCTTGCGATGAATTGCTTTATCGCTTCGAGTTTCCCGAACGTCCCGGCGCATTAATGAAGTTCGTCGGTTCTATGAGTCCCAACTGGAATATTAGTATGTTCCACTATCGCAACAATGGCGCAGACTACGGGCGAATTGTCGTAGGGATGCAAGTCCCTCCCCGCGAGATGGAAGAGTGGCAGGCATTCCTCGATACCCTCGGTTATCGCTATTGGGATGAAAGCAAGAATCCCGCCTACAAACTGTTTTTGGGACAAGAAAATTGTATCCCGCTCTCGCCCTATCGCTAATACAAAACAGGGCTTACGCACCAACCCGTTACAGTTGCATCTTTGTTTACTTTTCGGCTTCTGCGTAAGTCCTGTATATCTCAAACCAAGTTTGAATTAACTCTAGAGTACTCCAGGAACTATTGAAGCTTAAATCCTTTAGCTGCTAATTGCTTGCGGAGACTTTGAATAATTACAGAATCAAGGGTATTTTTGCTACTACTAGCACTAACCTGGCGCTGTTTTTCAACATATTCGCTACGTTTTTGATATAAGTCGCGGATCGTTTTTTGAATTGTCTCTCTTTCGGCCTTCTTCGCTGATACATATTCTTGCTTTTTAGCTAAAGTCATCCCTTGCATAGCTTTCGGCAAAGCATTATTCGGTAATTTCTCAAGGCTAACGATTCTCTTATCGAGAGCATCAATCAAATCCCAAGAAGCATTGTTGTAATAGGCAGAAGCTTTGGAGTTACCGCGCATAGCCAAATTCATGCCGGAGTTACTATCTTCAATCGTCTGACGCTGTTGTCCAACTTCTCCTTCTGCACCATAGGGAATGTAAGTTTGATTGAGCTTATCATTCCAAGTAGCAATTTGCTCATCGTAAGGAGATTTAATAAATTCAGTTTTTTCGTCTTGATTAATATTGAAGTGGCTACCTTGTGCTAAATCAGCTCCTGAAGCCCAAAGTTGTCGCTCCCGATCTTCTGATAAACCACAGTAGATAGTATTCACTAAAGTATTTCCCTTAGCAGCGAGATCGACTGCTTCACGCCAAACGATCGGGCCTTGATCGAATGATTCATTACCCGCAATAAAAATAACCCGAAAATCTTCTTTATCTTTACTCCAGTTTAATTCTTTTACGGCTGAGCGGATTACCCAGCCAGCATATTCTTGACCGCCGTTGGTCTGAATACTAAATAGCTTTTCTGAAACTAAATCTAATTCTGGAGTAAATCCAGTTAAAAGTCTGACAAAACCTTCTTCTGAGGGTAAATTATCATTTCCATAATGGTATAAAGCAACTTCTAATTCTGGGACTTCGCCATCTTTGGTTACTTTAGTTAAAGAGTTGACAATTTGCCAAAGTTGGGTACGAGTTTGGTCTATGAGTCCATCCATACTATTACTAGAATCTAAAAGGATGGCGATCTGAATCTTAGCTTTAGCAAATGCTTTGGTGGGAAAACATAGAATGCTTAAGGTTAGGGCTGTAGCGAATAAAATCCGAGTTATTTTCTGCATAGATTTTTTAATTGCTGGATAAAGGAGTATTTTCTGCTAATTTCAGCTAAATTTAGCTTATTGATATCTCCGTTGCCAAAAATGTAACAACAAGTACAGGCAAAATCCAGCGATCAAACCTTTCTGAAAGTTAAAGCGCTGAGTAGCGATTAGGGACTTCAACCACAAGCAACGTCAACCGTTATTGGACATCACGACCAAAGGCAAGAATGGCTGCTCGGATCTTAAAACGAACAGCCATTATGCTCCTGTGAGATGAGGGTTACAGACAAAGACGATTGCGGAACGGTTGGGGTGCAAGAGACAAACGTCAGTGTCTTGGGAAATTTACATTAAGCCTTTCCCAAAAAATGCTTTCTGACCCAGATGGGGATAACTCGCGCCTCGTCGAGCGCTTCGACGAACTCTTGGGCGATCGCGCGATCCGAGGCAAGATTCTGACCGGAGATCAGCTCTCTGTCCTGCACAACAAAGCTTTGGTCGCTCGAACCATGCTCAACCCGACCGCCAGCGCTGGCTAGCGCATCGGCGACGTAGAACGGCACCTGACCGTCGAGTATCTCCCGTTCAATCGGATACTCTTCTTCGTTCGAGAAGCTGGTCATGCGGTAGCCAGCATATTGCCAACCCGCAGCCGCCGCCTTCGCCGCCTCTCGATCGCCATCTACGAGAGCCTTCCGGTAGGCGGTGGCGTTCGGCAAAGCGGCTAGCGTTGCAACTGAGCCGTGGCACAAGAAGGCGCTTGGCTTCGACGTTTTATGGAAGTAGCGCAGTATCTGTCCGAGGTCGGGATCTTGCATTAAGTCATTCATCGGTGCATAACCACCGGGAACGTAGACACCGATGTAGCGATCCAATCCCTCTGACAAAACCGCTTTTAATGTCTTCGGGTTCTGCATACTGGGGTAGCTGTCAAGGAATGCGATCGCGTGTTGTAGCGCTTCGGGATCGTTGTCGAAGCGGGAGTCCTTGGCATGAGCAAGAATGACGGGTTTTTTGCCATCGGGTGTGGCAATGACCACCTCGTAGCCAGCTTCAATGAACTGCTGGACTGGCACGGTAAGGTCTTCTAGGGAGTACCCTGTGGGAACGACGCGATAATTTTTCAGTTGCAGTGTGTTCGTGCTAGAAGCCACCAGTAGCACGCGACCTAGGCTTTTTGCCGAGGAGGGTTGCTCCGGTAGGCTGGTGAGAGCTTTTGAGAACAGAGAGGTCATCATATTCTTTGTGGAGTTCATGGATATTTCCTTCATCAATGGGTTTGTCGAGTGCTGCACAGGTTGAAATCTAGAACCCCTATCCTGCTTGCGCGGGAAGTTACACAGGGGTTAGCACAGTGCAATTGGGGTTGAGATGATGGGGTAATAACCTTGACACAGCAAAATTGAGTTTTCATGTTCTCAAGAACATCGCTTACCGTATGGGCTTAGTCGCTGATGTTCCAGAGATTCGTTTGCGATCTGCGATAATGTCGTTCATCCAGCCAAATCGTCAATTCTTGCCTGTCGTCAAAGCGGATAGTGCGATCGCTTGCCGGATCGCAAACTCGCCAGTATTTGTTGCCAGCGCGATCGCTTTTTTGCTGGATTCGCGGTTCGCTAGCGGGTGTGTACCAGTCATTGACAAAAGCCTGCCACATCCCCTGTAGCTTTAAGCTGACTAACTTACTCACTTGGAGAGAGAGTTGTTCAAGCTGGTTGTAATTCCGTTTTTGTTGGAAGGTTCGCATAACTGAGACCGATTAACTTCAATAATTTCATCTTAGATTGTTTGTTTAACGAACAAACTAACTTATGATAGTTTGTCATTACAACAAACAACAGGGCCGATAGTTTCTTATGAAGACAAATGCCAACCAGAAAAAACTCACGACTGATGCCAGCCTGCTCAAGCAAATCAACTTCGCTCGGATTCTCAGTTTGCTACGCTATCACCCGCGCCTCAGCCGCGCCGAGATTGCACGAAGAACGGGCTTAACTCGTTCAACCGTCACCGTAATTACGGCAGAACTGATTGCAACTGGACTCCTGCGAGAAGGAAAGGAAACTGCATCTGGAAAAGAAGGGGGGCGTCCTGGGGTGGAGTTAGAACTCGATCCAGAGGGAGCCTTTTTTATCGGAGTTGCCCTTGGGGATGAAAATATCCGCGTCATTGAACTCAACCTGGCAGCACAAGTGACTCGTCGAGTAGAAGCATCCATGACCGCAGACACCGATCCAGCAACCGTTACCAGGCAATTAGTCGAGTTGATTCAACAAGTCTGGCAGGCAAATCCAGACGGCGAAGCGAAATATCGGGGAATTGGCATCACGGTTCCAGGCTCCTTAAATCGGGAAGGAATTATCCTTCGTGCCCCTAGATTGCATTGGCAGAATGTGGACTTGCGACCTTATTTAAATCCCTATCTGGATGTGCCGTTGTTTATCGAGAATGATGCGAATGCAGGTGCGCTTGTCGAGACGTATTTGAGTGGCTCGATGCTCAGCCATAGCTTGCTCTACCTGTTTCTGGGTGTCGGGGTGGGGGCGGGAATGGTACTGAATAATCGTTTGTTACGGGGGGCGGGAGGCACTGCGAGCGAAGTTCGCGAACTGATGATTGACCCGCATAGTTCTCAGACATCCGTAGGGGGGCGTGCAGGGACGCTAGAAGCTTTATGCAGCAAGGTTGGGCTATTGAGTGCCTATCATCAACAAAGTGGAGAGACGATCGACCTGAATACGCTACTGTCTCGGTTGGAACAAGCGGATGCGATCGCGCAAGCGGTTGTGAAACAGTGGGGAATGTATCTGAGTTGGGGTGTACGAGGGTTAGTGGGTGTACTCAACCCGGAACGGATTGTCTTTGGAGGATCGCTGGCGGTGCTGGTGCCCTACGTGCAAGAGCAATTGGATGAGATGTTGCAAAATTGTCTGCCCGATAGAAGCGGATATGGCTTTGACAGTGCAGCTCGATTCCGGTTAGAGATTTCCCAATTTGGAGAAGATTCGGCGGCGATTGGTGGTGCAGTACTGGTTTATGAATCATTATTTCAGATGCCGGATCTGCTGCTGCTGCACTAATTATTCTGGATGAAGCTGCTAGCCAAGCCATTCTCGATCGCCTAAATGGGGTGAAACAGTCCTTATTTGCAAGCCTTGTTTAATAGTGGCTTGTGTCTTAGCAATTTGCGATCGCGCTTCCACCTCCTACCCCCTATACTGACGAGCAGAAAGATTGCAAGATTGGGTAAATACAAGGATAAGAAAAATTTTATGGAACCGAATGCAGAAGCGGATTCACTCAAACGAGTGTTTGGATTGCCGACGCTGGTGATTTATGGGGTTGGTGATATTCTCGGTGCCGGAATATATGCAGTGGTTGGAAAAATTGCCGGACTTTCCGGCTCTTTGGTTTGGGTTTCTTTCCTGGTATCTATGACTGTTGCCGCTCTCACTGCATTAAGTTATGCAGAACTCGGTAATCGAGTTCCCCAAAGCGGCGGAGTCGCTAGTTTCATCCACAGAGCATTTCGCCGGGATTGGCTCTCAATCTTGGTAGGCTGGTTGATGTTTTGTACCTGTCTTGTTTCGATGGCGACGCTCTCAAAAGCGTTTGCAGGCTATCTCAATGCTTTTGCTCCAGCGATTCCAGATTGGTTGATTATCCTGGCGCTATTTGCGGGTCTTGCATTTGTCAATTTTAGGGGAATGCAGGAGTCCTCAGCCTTAAATATTTTTTGCACGTCTCTTGAAGTTTCAGGTCTTCTGATTGTTATCTTTGTCGCCACCGTTTTCCTCATCGGGAACCCAGCAGGCGCAGCGAATCCGGTTCCCATTCCCGTCCCCAACGCATCACCGATTGGTTGGATAGCCGTCGTTCAGGGAGCAGCACTCGCCTTCTACGCCTTCATTGGGTTTGAGGATATTGTCAATGTTTCCGAAGAAGTGAAAGATCCCCAGCGCAATGTTCCCAGAGCAATTCTGCTTTCCCTGGGGATTGCCGGTATCATTTATGTTCTCGTTTCCTGGCTTGCCGTTCAGGTAATCAGTTCGGCGGAACTTGCCGCCTCGAAAGCTCCTCTTCTCGAAGTCGTTCAGAGATCGCAGCCAAATTTTCCAGCAGTCATCTTTTCACTGATTGCGCTGTTCGCCGTTCTCAATACTGCTTTGCTGAATTTTGTCACGGCATCGCGGCTGCTTTACGGAATGTCGCGGGAAGGACTGCTTCCAGCTTGGTTAGGAAAATTACATCCACGCCGCGCAACTCCTTACCGAACGCTGGTTGTCATTCTCCCGCTCGTGATTTTTCTCGCGCTTTCAGGTACACTTCAATTCCTAGCCGGAACAACTGCAACCTTGATTCTGGCAATGTTCTCTCTCGTCAACCTCTCACTGCTAGTCATTAAACGGCAAGAACCCCGAACCACTGGGTTTCAGGTTCCTGCTGCGATTCCGGCTTTAGCACTAATTTCCAACTTAGTTCTGATTGCCTTTGCCTCTCGTGAAAGTCACATTTTGGCGTTAGTGTTTACAGGTTTAGGCATTCTCATCATTTTAATTCGCAATGCTCTTAGCAGGCGATTGCCCAGCGCTTAACTTTATCTGCGATACAGCTTGATGAATCGACCTCTTGCAAATTAAACAGGATGAGGCGGAGTGGGAATGCTCATAGTTGTACAGAGCAGCAATCAGATGGCAACGTAACCCAAAGCGGCGTTTGAAGTGTTGACAACAGAAGGTTTGCGCTATTTTATAGTTCATCCACAGAACACTTAAGAATTCAGACGTCCTGATTTTTCTGATTTTCAGAGAACTTCGCAATAGTGCTAACGCCTAATTTGCAAGAGGTCTATTGGTTGGTAAGAATGCGATCGCTTCTGGAGTTTCCTAGCTCAACCGATGTGGAGTCTGAACGCTAGAAGGCCCCCCAACGCCACCAAACCAAGCGCCCGGCGGAAGTAGTTGACCCCCTCAAACAACTCCAGCCATGCCCAGGTGAATAACGCGCCGAACCCTACTAAATCAACTCCTGCCTGAAGATTGCCGCTAGGCAGAACAAGTTGAAGTAGGGTCGCTGCCAACCCAACCAAAAGCGGTAGATTGGGTGGCTGGGCAATGACAATCTTGCCAGAGCTGTCTCGAAAGGTACGATCGAACAATGTGGTTTCTTGTGCCTTAAGCTCTTCTGAATCGCGGTTCAATTGGGACGACATCTGCTCAGCCTTAATACTACTTAACCCAAATGTTAGGGCTGGAGCGCCTACTTGGTGTCTAACTCAAGTTGGAGATTACCTAGGGCGTGTCATCAATTAGGTCTGCAACGGGCTTAAAATCGATAACTGGATTCTATTAAGTCACACAACAGGAGTGCTATCATGACACGTCGCTATGCCTTACGGGATGAC